>JBAVEY010000060.1:0-1538 GCA_049587975.1 Actinomycetota bacterium
GACCAGACGGGCCATGAGGCGCTTGACGGCGACCGCGTCGGAGATGTTGAAGTTCAGCACGGCCGAGATCGACTGCCCCTTCTCGGCGAGCGCGCGTTCGAGCGATTGGGCCTGGGGGACCGTGCGCGGGTAGCCGTCGAGGATGAACCCCTCACGGACGTCGGGCTGGAAGAGCCGCTCGAGCACCATCTTCGTGGTGAGGTCGTCGGGGACGTACTCGCCGCGCTCGTAGAACTCCTTGGCCTGCAGGCCGAGCGGCGTCTCGCGCGCGATCTGGTCTCGGAAGATGTCACCCGTCGCGATGATCGGGAGCCCGTAGCGTTCGGACAGCCTTCTGGCCTGCGTGCCCTTCCCTGCGCCCGGAGGTCCGAGGAGGATGATCCGCAACGTCGGCCTACTTCAGGAAACCCTCGTAGTGCCGCATCAACAGCTGCGACTCGAGCTGCTTCATCGTCTCGAGGGCGACGCCGATCGTGATCAGCAACGACGTCCCCCCGAAGGGGAACTGCTGGATCGTCCAGAACGCGAGGACGATCGTCGGCAGCAAGGCGACCGTCGCCAGGAAGATCGAACCCGGCAGCGTGATCCGGGACAGGACGAAGCTCAGGTACTCGGCCGTCGGTGGCCCCGGACGGATACCCGGCACGAACCCACCGTACTTGCGGAGGTTGTCCGCCGTGTCGACGGGGTTGAACGCGATCGCCGTGTAGAAGTAGGCGAAGAAGATCACGAGGAGCCCGTAGATGGTCATGTAGACCAGGCTCCGTTGGTTCGTCACCTGGTTGTTCACGAAGTTGGCGAACCAGTCGGCGTGGTAGACGCTCGCCAGCAGCGTCGGGAAGTACAGGACCGAGCTCGCGAAGATGATCGGGATCACGCCGGCCTGGTTGACCTTGAGGGGGATATACGTGCTCCCGCCCGTGGTCATCCGCCGGCCGACCACCCGCTTGGCGTACTGGACGGGGATCCGACGCTGCCCCTGCTCGATGAAGATGACCGCGACGATGATCGCGAGCCCGATCAGCAGGACGACGACGAACTTCGTCGTTCCCGCCTGCAGCAGGATCGCGCGACCCTCCTGCGGGAGCCGCGAGATCACGCTCGAGAAGATCAGGATCGACATGCCGTTGCCGATGCCGCGCTGGGTGATGAGCTCACCCATCCACATGATCATGGCCGTGCCGGCGGTCATGACCAGCACGATCAACGCGATGTTCGCCGCGGTGAACGTGTTCGCCGGGAAGATGTCGACGCTCCCGAGCTGCGGTGAGCGCGAGTGGAACAGGAACACGAGCCCCGTGGACTGCAACAGCGCGAGCACCACGGTCACGTAGCGGGTCCACTGGTTGATCTTCTTGGTGCCGGACTCGCCTTCCTTGTGCCACGCCTCGAGCTTGGGGATCACCACGGTGAGGAGCTGCATGATGATCGATGCCGTGATGTAGGGCATGATCCCGAGCCCGAACACGGCCATGCGCGTGAGCGCGCCACCGGAGAACAGGTCGATGAACGAGAGGAACCCGGTGCTGCCTTGGTTC
>JBAVEY010000061.1:0-8569 GCA_049587975.1 Actinomycetota bacterium
GCGCCCGCCGAGGGCGACCTCGTGATCCCG
Source organism: Actinomycetota bacterium (assembly GCA_049587975.1). Lineage (GTDB taxonomy): Bacteria > Actinomycetota > UBA4738 > UBA4738 > HRBIN12 > DASSJM01. Next base: position 31 of record JBAVEY010000061.1, read on the forward strand.
GTCCCCGACACCGCGCATTCGGCCGCGTCGGGGTACGCCGAGGTCTCCGGGATCCCCTACGGCGAGGGCCTGATGAAGAACCGGTACGTCGGCCGCACATTCATCCAGCCGTCGCAGTCGCTGCGCGAACGCGGCGTGAAGCTGAAGCTCAACCCGATGCCCGACGCCGTCCGTGGGAAGCGCCTGGTGGTGATCGACGACTCGATCGTGCGGGGGACCACGACCCGGCAGATCGTCCAGGCGCTCCGCGAGGCGGGCGCGACCGAGATCCACACGCGGATCACCTGCCCGCCGATCCGCTGGCCCTGCTTCTACGGTATCGACATGTCCTCGCGCTCCGAGCTCATCGCGGCCGACCTCGCCGTCGACCAGATCCGCGAATACGTGGGCGCTGACTCGCTCGGGTACCTCTCGCTCGAAGGCATGGTGGCCGCCACCGGCCAGGGTATGGACACGTTCTGCCGAGCCTGTTTCGACGGCGAGTACCCGATCCCGATCCCCGAGCACGCCGGCAAGTTCCTGCTCGAGCACCCCGCGAAGTCGTGACCTCGGAGGCGTACCGGAGGGCCGGCGTCGACCTGGAAGCCGGCGCCAGGGCCGTCGAGCTGATCCGCGACCTCGCCGCCGACGCTTCACGACCGGAGCTCTCGGGTGGCATCGGCGGGTTCGCCGGGCTGTTCGACCTCGGGCAGGGTCGGTACCTCGCGGCGGCAACCGATGGCGTCGGCACGAAGCTCGAGGTCGCGCGCCTGGCCGGACGGCTCGACACCGTGGGGATCGACCTCGTCGCGATGTGCGCCGACGACGTGGTGTGCACCGGCGCCGAGCCGCTGTTCTTCCTCGACTACCTCGCGGTCGGCCGGCTCGAACCCGAACGCGTCGCCGCGATCGTCGGCGGGGTCGCGGAGGGATGCCGCCGCGCCGGCTGCGCGCTCCTCGGCGGCGAGACCGCCGAGCACCCCGGCGTGATGGCCGAGGACGCGTTCGATCTGGCGGGGTTCTGCGTCGGCGTCGTCGAACATGACCGACGACTCGGATCGGATCTGGTCCGGGAGGGCGACGCGCTGATCGGCCTCGCGTCGACGGGCCTGCACGCGAACGGGTTCTCGCTCGTCCGACGTGCCCTGCTCGAGCGTTACGGACTGGACGAGGTCGTCCCGCCTCTGCGGCGCCCGCTCGCCGAGGAGCTCCTGGAGCCGACCGCGATCTACGCGCCGCTCGTCCTCTCGCTGGCCAGCGAGGGGTCGCTCCACGCCGCGGCCCACGTGACGGGGGGCGGCATCGTCGAGAACGTCCCGCGTGTGGTCCCGGGGGGTCTCGAGGCCGAGGTCGTGTGGGGATCGTGGCCGGTCCCGCCGGTGTTCGAACTGCTCCGGACCGTGACGGGGGCCTCCGAGGACGACCTGCGCTCGACGTTCAACCTCGGGATCGGCATGGTGCTGGTCACGCCCGCCGAGCGTGCCGACCGGGTCGTGGGGCGAGCCGGCGAGGCGGGGTGCCCGGCGTTCCCGATCGGCGCGGTCCGGGCTCGATCCGCAGGGTGAGGCCCGTGCGGCAACGAGCCTCGGTCCGACGCCCTGCCGAAGACTGACTACCTCCGTGTGGCCCACTCGTCCGCCGCATCGGTCACCTCGGGGGAGACCAGGCGGTCCCGCGAAAACCACCTGCCGGACCGATTCAGTGCAAGGGATGGAGGCCGATACCTTTCAGGATGATGCTGAACACCAAGACCGCCCCGAGGGTCCTGGTCGTCGACGACGAGCCGCAGGTCGTCTGGATGCTGCAGTTCAGCCTCGAGGCCGAGGGCTACCAGACGCTCTCGGCACGCGACGGACGGTCGGCGCTCGACGAGGTGCGCGAGCACCATCCCAGCGTGATCCTGCTCGACATCATGATGCCGGTCATGGACGGCTGGGCCGTCCTCGAGGAGCTCCAGGAGCTCCCGGCGTCCGAGCGTCCTCGCGTGATCGTCGTCTCGGCGCGCTCCAGCCTGCGCGACCGCGCCAAGGCCGCCGAGCTCGGTGCCGACGCGTTCGTGGCCAAGCCGTTCAACGTCGACGACCTCCTGGTCGTGTTGCACGACGTCGAGCAGGCGAGCTAGTCCTTCACCGGCCGACCGCGAGCCCCGCGTCCCCCAGCAACCCGAGCAGTGGCTCGAGCAGTCGCATCGGCGCGGCGACGGTCAGCACCTCGCCGTCTGGCTGGTCGATCTGACGGAACTCGCCGCCGGCCGCCTCCACGGCCACGCGACCCGCCGCCGTGTCCCACGGCGCCAGGTGGAGCTCGTAGTACGCGTCGACCTCGCCGCACGCCACCGAGCACAGGTCCATCGCCGCCGAGCCGCTCCGCCGGATGTCGGCGACGCGGCCGATCACCTCGGTGAGCCAGCGCGCCTGGAGGACCCGCATCCGTTCGTCGTAGCCGAAACCCGTCGCGAGCACCGCATCGTGGATCGTCGTCCGCTCCGAGGGACGGGTGGGACGCCCGTCCCGCTCCGTCCCGTGTCCCGTCACGCCCACCGTCAGCCGTCCGAGGGCGTCGACCACGACGCCGACGGAAGGATGCGCGTCCACCTCGACCCCGATCGAGACCGCGTACCCGGGGTACCCGCGCACGTAGCTCGCGGTCCCGTCGAGCGGGTCGATCACCCAGCGCACACCCGACGATCCCGGCCGGTCCGTCCCCTCCTCGCCCACGATCGCATCGTCGGGGCGCGCGGCGAGGATGCCATCCACGATCGCGCGCTCGCAGGCCCGGTCGATCCCGGTCACGAGATCTCCCGACGCGGACTTCTCGGCGATCTCGAAGCCGTCCCGCAGGCCGTCCCGCTGGATCTCGGCCGCTCTCCACGCGAGCTCGATCGCGAGCGAGCGCAGTTCCTCGAGGAGGATGGTCACCGCGCTCAGGGCCGGATGACCTTGCCGAACCGGACGTCGCGGACCGGCACCCGCGCGACCGTGCCGTCCCGCCGTCGGACCACGTAGGTCGCGGCGTCGTGATCGTAGCGCTCGAGGATGCCCACGGCTTCGCCGACGTAGCCGTTGGGCGATTCGAACTGGAAGGACACGCGTTTGCCCGTGTCCTCGGGCGTCACGAGGTTCTGGCCCTCCACAGGCCGGAGGATATCGGACGGGTCAGCGTGGGAGCGCTTGGAGGCGCTCACGCGACTCGAGGAGCTGGACCAGAGCGCCGAAGGCACGCCCGACGGTCGCGCCGTCGAGCACCCGGTGGTCGAACGTCAGGGACAGCGTGCACGCCGGCCGAGCCTCGACCGCGCCTTCGACCACGAGCGCCCGCGGCCCGATCACCCCGAGCGCGATCGTGACGGCGTGCCCGGGGTCGAGCAGTGGCGTTCCGAACTCGGAGCCGTAGCTGCCCGTGTTCGACACGGCGATCGTCGCACCAGAGGTGTCGGTCGGCTTCAGGCTCCCGGCCCGCGCGGCCCCCGCGAGCCGATCGATGGAGCCCGCGATCTCGCCGATGCCCCTCGATCCCGCGTCGATCACGACGGGGACGACGAGCCCCCGATCGGTGTCGGTGGCGACCCCCACGTTGACCTTCCCGTGGACCAGGATCGATCGGTCGGTCCAGGTGGCGTTGAGCATGCGGTGCTCTCTCACGATCTCGGCGAGCGCCCGCACGAACACCGGGAGCGGCGACACCCCGAGCTCCCGCCGGACCGTGTCCAGCGCCGTGCAGTCCACCGTTCGGAAGGTCGTGACCTGCGGGATGGCCGCGACCTCCGACAGTGTGTCCGCGATCGCGCGACGGATAGGGGAGACGGGGATCTCTTCCGCTGCGGTGCCCGTTCCGACCGTCCACGCCGTCGGGGGCTCGCCCCCTGGTGGCGCCGCCGGAGAGGCAGCAGCTCGCGTGCCGGAGCGAGCGAACGCCTCGACGTCCTCCCGGGTGACGCGGCCGTCCGGTCCGGATCCCGAGACGACGGACAGATCCACGCCGAGGTCCTTCGCGAGCTTGCGGACGGCGGGTGTGGCGGTCACGGCTCCGGTCGCGTCCGTCCCGGCGATCTCGAACGTCGCGAGGGGCGCCCCGACGGCGAGCGTCACGCCGGCCGCGACGTGGAGCCTCGAGACCCGGCCGGCGTATGGCGCGGGCACCTCGACCGTCGCCTTGACCGTCTCGATCTCGACGAAGGGCTGGTTGAGCTCGACCTGATCGCCCTCGGCGATCAGCCACGCGCTCACCACCGCCTCCTCGAGCCCTTCCCCGAGATCCGGCAGCGAGAAGACGCGTTCGGCCATCAGTAGGTCACGACCCTGCGGACGGCGTCCGAGATCCGTTCGACGCTCGGCAGGTAGCGCTGCTCGAGCGACGCCGGCGGGTACGGCACGTCCGGGCCGGTGACCCGGGCGACCGGCGCCTCGAGGTGGTCGAACGCCTCCTCGACGATCCGCGCCACGATCTCGGCGCCCATCCCGAGCGTGAGGGGTGCCTCGTGCACGACGACCGCCCGTCCGCTCGCTCGGACGGCGTCGCCGATCGCCTCGACGTCGAGCGGGACCAGCGATCGCAGGTCGAGGACGGCGGCCTCGATCCCCTCGGCGGACAGGGCGTTCGCGGCCTCGAGGCAGCGGGTGACCATCGCGCCGTAGGCGATCAGGACGCAGGAGCCACCGTCCCGGACCGTCCAGGCCCGACCGATCCCCGCGCCGTCCACGGTGAGGTCGCCCTCCTCCTTCGACCAGTAGCGGCTCTTGGGCTCGAGGAAGATCACCGGATCCGGATCGTCGATCGAGAGCCGGAGCAACCGGTAGGCGTCGAGCGGGGTCGACGGAACGACGACCTTCAGCCCTGCGGTGTGGACGTAGTAGGTCTCGGGGCTCTCCCCGTGATGCTCCTTGCCGCGGATGCCACCGAACGACGGGATCCGGATCACCGCAGGGATGCCGACGCGCCCCCGCGTCCGCTCGCGGTACTTGGCGACGTGGCTGATCACCTGGTCAAGTGCCGGATACGAGAACCCCTCGAACTGCATCTCGGCGATCGGTCGCCAGCCGGCCATCGCGAGTCCCACACAGATGCCGGCGATCCCGGACTCGGCGATCGGCGTGTTGAACACGCGCTCGCGCCCGAATTCGGCCTGCAGGCCCTCGGTCACGCGGAACACGCCGCCGAGCTCCCCGACGTCCTCGCCGAACACGAGCGTCCTGGGATCGGCGCCGAGGGCGTCGCGGAGAGCGGCGTTCAGGGCCGCGACCATCGTGACCTCAGCCATCGCCCAGGAGCACCTCGCGCTGGCGGAGCAGGGTCGGGGGTGGGTTGGCGTACGCGTGGTCGATCAGCTCGGCGGCGGGCGGCTCGCCGAGGTCGATGACCGCTGCGCGGATCTGGGCCACCCAGGTCTCCGCCTCGTCGTGGCAGGCACGGACGAAGGCCTCGTCGATCGATCCCGCCTGGAGCAGGTACGTCCGGTAACGCTCGATCGGGTCCCGGTCGCGCCAGGCCGCGACCTCGGCCTCGTCGCGGTAGCGGGAGGCGTCGTCGGCGGTCGAGTGCGCACCGACCCGGTACGTCATCGCCTCGATCAGGGTCGGGCCGTCGCCGGCGCGCGCGCGTTCGACCGCGCGCTCGGTGACCGAGTACACGGCCAGCACGTCGTTGCCGTCCACGCGGATGCCCGGGATGCCGTACCCGGCCGCTCGAGCCGCGATCGGGGCTGCGTACTGCTCGCTCGCGGGGACCGAGATCGCCCAGCCGTTGTTCTGACAGAACAGGATCGCCGGTGCGCGGAAGACCGCGGCCAGGTTGGCTCCCTCGTGGAAGTCGCCCTCCGAAGCGGAGCCGTCGCCGAAGTATGCGAGCGAGCACGCCGTGCTCCCGTCCAGCTTCGCGCCCATCGCCCACCCGACCGCATGCACGATCTGCGTGGCGACGGGCACGCAGATCGGCGCGAACCGCGACGCGATCGGATCGTAGGGACCGCCGTGCCACGTCCCGCGGTGGTACTGGAGGTACTCGGCGATCTCGACGCCCCGGACGACGGCGGCCGCGAGCTCGCGGAACGAAGGGAACACGAAGTCGTCGGGGCCGAGCGCGAACGCGCTGCCCACCTGGGCGGCCTCCTGACCCTCGAACGGCGGATAGACCGTGAGTTCGCCCTGGCGCTGCAGCGCCCAGCACTCGCGGTCCAGGCGCCTCGAGCGGACCATCAGGCGCAGGAGCTCGCGGCGCTCGTCGTCCGAGAGCCCCACGTCGGTGTTGCCGACGGGCGTCCCGTCTGGCGCGACGAGCTGCACGATCGGGGCGTCGGCGAACGGGACCTGGGTCATCGCGGGGCGGCCTCCGGCGAGCTCTGGCGAGCGGAGCGTGGGGAGCATATACACTCGGACGCCGTGGTCCCGTCGGCCGAGCTCCGCGTCTACCAGCCGCTCGAGGCGTTCCCGCCGCACGAGCAGGCCCACTGGGAGCGGCACATCGTCGACGGGCACCTGTGGCTCGGCAAGCCGAGGTACCGGCAGGAGGTCACGTCCGCGGGAGCGGGGATCGTGATCCCGGCGGGCGAGGACGGGGCCTACGTCAAGGTGGTCGAGGGCCGGTACTACGTCTGCCCCTGGCGGACCACCCTGCGCGTCCTCGCGGGGATGCTTTCGTTCCGTGAGGCTGCCGTGTTCGACGACCCCGCCGCCTTCGTGAGCGACGCGGCCGCGCGTCGAGCGACGAGGGAGCTCCGGCGGCTACGGCGGCGCGAGCCCTGGCAGGTGTCGACGATCATGCACAGCCCCTGGCACGTCCCGGTCCGCTGGTTCGTCCTGTTCGAGGACGACGAGCGGCGGCTCCTGGACGTCGACGGTCACCACCGGCTCTCGTACCTGTCGACGGCGAGGAAGGCGCTGCGTCGCGCCGAGGATGCCGTGCCCGTGCTCCGCCAGTCCGAGCTCGGCCCGATCGGCGACCTCGTCCTGGAGATGCACCAGTGGCTGGCGCTGTTCGACCCGCACGCGATCCTCGAGCTCGACTACGGGACGCTCTGCGCGATGCTCACCTGGGACGAGATGGACGACGATCACAGCGCCCGCGACATCCACGACGCGCTCCGCGCGCTTTCGGACAAGGAGTTCCCGCGGTCGGCGGACCTGTACCAATCGGTGCTCGTTCGATCGGCTGAGCTGCGGGCGCACGAGAGCCTGAACTAGGGGCGTGGCCAGGGGCAGATTCGAACTGCCGACACCGCGGTTTTCAGCCGCGTGCTCTGCCAACTGAGCTACCTGGCCTCCAGCGCCGAACGCCGGCCCTGCGGCCGGCGCCGACGTCCGCGCGCCCGACGGGCTTCGATCCCGCGATCTCCGCCTTGACAGTGCCTTCGAGCGCGACCTGAAGCGTACCGCGCCGTCCTGCCACGTCGCGTTTGCGCTGCTCAGACGGTGTCCGGCGTCCCGGATCGTCCTGGTTCGTCGGCTGTTCTCGGGTGTTGAGTGGCAGCAAGAATGGCAGCAGACAATCCGGAGCAGAGCGCGCGTCCTAGTCGCCTCCCCCCAGCCTCAGGGCTGAGTACCCGGAGCCCGGGAGAATGATCATCGTGGCCGTCACGCTGGGGCTGACGATGACCGTCGGGCGTCTCTCAACTCACCTCGGAGCAGGGATTCCCCCGACCCATCCACCGGCTCGACGGCACCCGGGTCTGGCGAACGGACGTGGTCATCCGCTGGGCCGATCAGAGCTGGTGGGGGTCGAAGCCGTGGCGAGAGCGGCCACGCCCCTGACCGTTTCATTCTGGCCGCGCCTCCTCACGCGTGCGCGGCGGCGAGAAGGACTGCTCGGGTTCGCGGCCGCGGTCGCGCCCAATCAGTTAGACGACGCTCAGCTGCGGAGCGGGTCGGGCAGGATCAATCGACCCTGTGGGGCTCGCCCGTAGCAGCCATAACACCCACGCGAGCGGTTGGGACGCATGGAGCTGCGCACAGCAGAGAGCCCCCGGTCCGAGACCGAGGGCTCCCGCTTCCCTATGACCCAGAGGGTTCATCGAGCTTAACCAGCAGCAGCCCTCTCTTCCCTCCTAGTTGAGAACCGGCGGCACCTGATTGATGACGAGCTCGCCGTCCTTGTACACGTTCAGCGCGTGACCGCTCTTCACCTTGTAGTGAGTCACCTTCAACGTCTCTCCGCAGTCCAGCGTGGCCACGATCGTCCGCTGGTGGCTGAACCGCTGGATGCCGCCCGTCACCTTGAACGTTCCCTTGCCCCGCAGGGTGATGTTGACCTGGGGGTCGGCGTACCAGTTGCCGAGGCGAACGCTACCGGGACACGCCGGGGGTGCCGTCGTTGTCGAGGGAGCTATCGTCGTCGGTGGCGGTACCGTTATCGTCGTCGTCGGCTCTACGGTGGTCGTAGGTGACACCGTGGTCGTGGTTGTCTGACAGTTGTCCAGGTCCACGATCTCCTCGTCGTCGCACGGGTTCCCTGGTGGCTGAGTCGTGGTCGTCGGGGGAACCGTCACAGTCGTTGTGGTGCAATGGGGCGCGTTGCCTCCCCCGTTGTTCCCGTTTGCTTGGCAGTCCTGCCCGTTGTCCGGGTTCGGATC
>JBAVEY010000062.1:0-1586 GCA_049587975.1 Actinomycetota bacterium
GGAGAACCTGACGATCCTGGCGTTCCTCGCCGTGCCCGTCTCGGTCGCGTTCGGTGTCCTGAAATACCGCTTGTACGACATCGATATCGTCATCAACAAGGCGGTCGTGTACGGCGCGATCGCGGTGTTCATCACGGGCGTCTACCTCGTCGTGGTGATCGGGATCGGATCGCTCATCGGCTACGCGAGCAACCCGGTTCTTTCGGCGATCGCCGCCGCCATCATCGCGCTGGCGTTCCAGCCAGCGCGCCGACGAGCGCAGCGGCTAGCCAACCGCTTCGTGTACGGCCGGCGCGCGACCCCGTACGAAGTCCTGTCGCAGCTCTCCTCTCGGTTCGCGAACACGTACTCGCTCGACGACGCGCTTCCGCGGCTGGCGCGCTTGTCCGCGGAAGCGGTGGGGGCCGAGCGAGCCACGGTCTGGCTTACTGGCAGCGGACTCCTACGCCCTACGGCGTCCTGGCCGAGCGACGACGGCGTGGCTCCCCTCACCATGTTCGGTGACGATCTCCCACCGTTCAGGCCGCGGGAGACCGGATTTCTCGTTCGCCACCAGGGGGACTCCCTCGGCGCCATCTCGGTGGTCATGCCTGCGAGCGAGCCGTTGGGGCCGACCCAGGGCAAGCTCCTCGAGGACGTAGCCGCGCAGGCGGGCCTCGTGCTGCGAAACGTCGGGTTGCTAGAGGACCTTCGCGCGTCCCGCAAGCGGATCGTCGCCGCGCAGGACGAGCGGGCCAAGAAGCTGGAACGGGACATCCACGACGGCGCCCAGCAGCAGCTCGTCGCGCTCTCGGTCAAGCAGAGGCTGGCGGCCACGTTGGTGGGCACCGATGACGAGCGCGCCCGTGCGATGCTCGACGAGCTCCAGCACGATACGACCGACGCGCTCGAGAGCCTGCGCGACCTCGCGCGAGGCATCTATCCGCCGCTTCTCGCGGACAAGGGTCTGGCTGCCGCCCTCCAGGCGCAGGCCCGCAAGTCGCCGGTGCTCGCCTCTGTCGAAGGCGACGGCTTCGGGCGCTTCCCTCAAGAGATCGAGGCGGCCGTGTACTTCTGCTGCCTCGAGGCCCTGCAGAACGCCGCCAAGTACGCGTCGGCCGCAAGCGTGACGATCGCGCTGTCGGCGTCCAACGGCGACCTGACGTTTTCGGTCGCGGACGACGGCGTCGGCTTCGACCCCACGACCACCGCTCGAGGCGCGGGCCTGACCAACATGCGGGACCGGCTCGAGGCGCTCGGCGGCACGTTCGAAGTCCACTCAGCACCGAACCGCGGGACGACCTTGCGAGGCCAGATTCCCGTGCCGCCGACATGAGTCCGTCATCAAGCTCGCGCCAGCCATCTCCTCGACGAGCCCCGTAGGTTGCCTTCACGCCGTCACAACTTATCGACCGCTGGGCAGGCGGTGCGCATCAAGGCGACGGAGCGTTTCACCTGCTAGCGCGCCGGGAGGGAGTCGAACCCCCAACCTTCTGATCCGTAGTCAGATGCTCTATCCATTGAGCTACCGGCGCTCCGTACCAGCATACCGGCGGGGTCCAGCGCTCCATGGGCGCAGGGGCGGAGCATCTGATGCGGGTACGGAA
>JBAVEY010000063.1:0-12871 GCA_049587975.1 Actinomycetota bacterium
GTACAGCGCCAAGCTCGCGGGCCCGCTGCTCGATCGTGTCGACATCCATCTGGTGGTCCCGCGGCTCACCAGGCAGGAGCTGCTCGGCGAGCAGCCGGGGGAGACCTCGAGCGCGGTGCGCGAGCGCGTCGAGGCGGCGCGCGCTCGCCAGCGGCGTCGGTACGCGGGTCTGCGGTTCCCGAGCAACGGGCAGCTCCCCGGTCCGGTGGCGCGGCGGGAGGCGCGGGTCTCGGATCAGGCGCGCGACCTGCTGGCGTCGGCGGTCGACCTCCACGGCCTGACGGGGCGCGGCTTCGACCGGACGCTGAAGGTCGCGCGGACGATCGCGGACCTTGCCGGGTCCGACCGGGTCGAGCCCGACCAGATCGTCGAGGCGCTCGCGTATCGATCGACCGCCGCCTCGGAGCTCGAGCGTGTCGGTTGACGATGCACCGACCGAGGCGGGATCTCCGTGGCCGCCCTGGCCGGAGGGCTTCGGATCGGACGACGAGGATCGCCGCGCGTTGCTGGTGCTCTCCGCGCTCCGGGGCATCACCCCCCGGCACCTGATGGCGCTCGCCGCCGAGCGTGGTTCGGCGGTGTCGACGCTCGCGTGGATCCGTGACGGTCGTGCTGGGAGCGAGAACGACCGCGCGTTCGCCCGCGCCCTGCATCCCGATGAGATCGCGAAGGCCTCGGAGGCATGCGGCGCTCGGTTCGTGACCTGGTCGTCCAGCGAGTACCCGAGCCAGCTCCGCCAGATCGCCGATCCGCCCGCCGCGATCTACGTGATCGGGCGGCCCCCGCCGGACGTGACCTCCGCGGTCGCGACCGTCGGCGCTCGCCGTTGCTCAGGCCTCGGCAGGGAATCGGCGCACGCGATCGCCCGCGGACTCGCGCTCGCCGGCCTCACGGTCGTGAGCGGTGCGGCGCGTGGCATCGACGCCGCGGCGCACGAGGGGGCCCTGTCGGTGAACGGGTCCACGCTCGCCGTGCTCGGTTCGGGGCTCGACGTCGCCTACCCGTCGCAGAGCCGAGCCCTGATCCGGCGGATCGCGAACGAGGGAACGCTGGTCAGCGAGTACGCCCCCGGGACCCCGCCCAGCCAGCATCACTTCCCGGCTCGCAATCGCATCGTGGCGGGTCTGTCCCGCGCCACCGTCGTGGTCGAGGGCGCGGCGGGGAGCGGGTCGATGATCACGGCCGAGCACGCGATGGAGTTCGGGCGTGACGTGTTCGCCGTCCCCGGGTCCGTCACGAGCGCGATGTCACAGGTTCCACTGCAACTCATCCGCGAGGGCGCGACGCTGATCCGTGACGCCGACGATCTCCTGGACGATCTCGGCGCCGAGCTCGTGCCCACCGAGGTCGCGGACCGGACGGGGCTCGACGAGCCCGAGCGACGCGTCCTGGAGGCGATCCTCGAGCCCACGCTGCCCGACCGCCTCGCGTCCGTGCTCGGCGTCCGTGTCCATGAGGTCGTGGGCGTGCTGATGCGGCTCGAGCTCCGCGGCTTCGTGCGCAGCGTCGGCGGTCGGTACGAGGCGACGCTGAAGGCGCGCCCACCTCACCCCGAAGCTGCGAGCAGGCGGAGCGCCCGCGGCACGCCCGAACGCGACACGAGCCGCACGGGCACCCCGGCGCGGTCGAGCAGGCTCGCGGCCATCGACGACCGGTAGCCGCTCGCGCAGACGACGGTCTGCCGTCTCGAACGGTCGTACCCGTCGAGGTGGTCCGGCAGGTCGCCCACGAACAGGTGGCGCGAGCCATCGATGTGGCCCGCATCCCACTCCGGCCGTTGCCGGACGTCGACGATCTCGCCGGCCGAGCCGTCGGCGAGCTCCTTCAGCAGCTCTTCGACGCGAACGACGGGATACGACGACGTCGCCCGGTCGGCACTCGTCCAGCCGTCGATACCGCCGGCGAGGTGACCGAGGACGTCGTCCCACCCGATACGCCGCAGCTGGACGGTGGCCTCGGCGAGCGCGTCGCGGTTCGGCACCGACAGGATCACCCGCGTCGCGAACGGCAACAGCCACCCGACGTACGAGCCGAACGACGGCTCGAGGGGGATGTTGAGCGATCCTGGCACGTGCTCGGCCGCGAACGACGTACCGTCGCGAACGTCCACTAGCCACGCCCCGTCGGCGACCGCGCTCGCGACCTCGTCGGCACGCATCTCGCCGGGGGTGGGACGATCGCCGAGCAGGGGCGGGCCCTTCCTGTTGATCGGGGCCATGTGCGCGTAGTAGTCGGGGAAGGCCATCAGCCCGGTCAGCTGTTCGCGCGCGAAGGCCCGCTCGTCGGTCTGCGAGAACGCCGCGTTGGTGCGTCGCTGCTCCGCGATCGTCGACGTGCGCTGCTCCGCGGGCGAGCCCACCGCGCAGAAGCTCCCGGCGCCGTGGGTGGGGAACAGGAGCACCGGATCGGGAAGCTCGGCCAGCCGACGCATCGAGCCGAACTGCAGACGCGTGAGCTCGTCGGTCCGCTCGGGTCCGAGCAGGTCGGTCCGGCCGGCGCTGCCGACCATCAGGCTGCCGCCCGAGAACAGGGCGCGCGGCTCGCCAGACTCAGCGAGGAGGTACGCCGTGTGCTCGGGGGTGTGGCCGGGAGTCGCCATGGCGACGAGCGCGGCGTCGCCGAGCGGGATCTCGGTCCCGTCCTCCATCGGCCGGAACCCGAACGCGTATCCGGCCTCGACCGGTCCCCAGATCTCGGCGCCGCTGGCGGCCCTGAGCTCGTGGGCGCCCGAGACGTAGTCGTTGTGGACGTGCGTCTCCACGACGTGGCGGATCGTGGCGCCGTGCACTCGGGCTACCTCGACGAACCGATGCACATCGCGCTGCGGATCGACGACCAGCGCTTCGTCGCCCCAGGACACGACGTAGCTCGTGTCGCCGAGCCCCTCGGTGACCACGACGTCGATCTCCATCGGGCGGAATCCTACGTCCGGCCCCGCGCAGGGACGGACGCCGATCCTCCGGCCGCTGCTTGAACGAGCGGAAGGGGATTGGTACAAGGGGACCCGCCGACCCGGAGGATCATGGCTGCCCGCGACCTTCCTCAGTCCGACATCGTCCTGATCGAAGCGTTCGCCGATCACCTGGCGTTGGAACGCCACCTCGCCTCCTCCACGGTGGATGCCTATCGGCGCGACCTCGTCCAGCTCGCGTCCTTCATGCGACGGGGCCGTCGGGCTCTGCCCGAGGCAGAGCTCGACGACCTGCGACGGTTCCTCGCGCAGCTCACCAGCCTGGGCTACGCGCGGGCCTCGATCGCACGGCGCGTCGGCGCGATCCATACCTTCTATCGGTGGGCCGTGTCGCGCGGCGTCGTCGCGGAGGATCCGGCGGTGCTGCTCGGGCGGCCGAAGGTGGTCTCGCGTCTGCCCGCGGTCCTGCGCGTGCCGGAGGTCGAGGCGCTCGTGGAGGCGCCGCACGTGGCCGAGGGTGCGACCGAGATCGACGCCGCGGTGGCGCTCCGGGATCGGGCCATCCTCGAGCTCATGTACGGTTGCGGTCTCCGGGTGAGCGAGGTGGCCGGCCTGACGGTCGACCGCGTCGATCTGGATCGCGGGCGGGTGACGGTGGTGGGCAAAGGGGACAAGGAGCGCGAGGTTCCGCTCGGAGACGTCGCTCGGGACGCCGCCTCGGGATGGCTCACCGTGCGGACCGTGCTCGCTCCGGTGAGCGACGCGGGGCTGTTCGTGAACCGGCGGGGTCGGTCGATCGGCCCACGCGACATCCGACGGCTTGTGGGACGATACGCTCGCGCGACGCTTTCGGGGCGGCGAGTGACACCCCACACCCTGCGGCACTCGTTCGCCACGCACCTGCTGGAGGGAGGAGCGGACATCAGAGCGGTCCAGGAGATGCTCGGCCACGCCAGCGTGGCAACTACCCAGCGATACACGCACGTGAGTCGCTCCCGCCTGTTCGAGGCGTACGAGCAGAGCCACCCGAGGGCCTGATGCCTCGCGCCTCGAAGGCCGAGAAGGCCCAGACCGCCGCCAAGCCCTCCAAGCCGAGCAAGACCACGGACAAGGGAGGCAAGCCGGCCAAGGCGACCAGGGCCCGCAGGAATGACAGCGCGGCGCGCTCGAGCTCGTTGAAGGTGGCGACGTCCTCACGGGCCACCACACGCGAGCCCGCGGGGGCCGACGGGATGGACGAGCTCGCGCGGTTGTGGGAAGAGTTCAAGCAGAGCGAGGTCTCGGGCGCTCGTGAGTCAGCGCGAGAGCGATTGATCCTGCATTACGCGCCGCTCGTCAAGTACGTCGCGAGCCGTGTGGCGACGGGTCTGCCCGCGAGCGTCGACCAGGCCGATCTGGTCTCGTACGGCATGTTCGGCCTGATCGATGCGCTCGAGAAGTTCGACCCGGCTCGGGGCAACAAGTTCGAGACGTACGCGATCCCCCGGATCAAGGGCGCGATCATCGACGAGCTCCGCGCGATGGATTGGGTTCCCCGCTCGGTTCGGTTCAAGGCCCGCGAGATCGAGAAGGCCTACTCGGACCTCGAGTCGATCCACAAGCGCGCACCCACCGAGAAGGAGGTGGCGGCGCGGCTGGGCGTGACGCTGCGTGAGCTCCACGACGTCATCAACCAGATCTCGTTCGTCCAGGTGCTGCAGCTCGACGAGATCTTGAGCGTAGGGAGCGATCGGGGCGAGCAGGTGTCGCTGCTCGACACGCTCGCGGACCGCGGGACCGACCCGACGACGGGTCTGGAAGGGCAGGAGACGCGCGGGCTCCTCGCGGCCGCGATCAACTCGCTGTCCGAACGCGAGAAGATCGTGGTCACGCTCTACTACTTCGAGGGGCTGACCCTCGCCGAGATCGGCGACATCCTGGGCGTGACCGAATCGCGCGTCTGCCAGATCCACACCAAGGCGGTCGGGCAGCTCCGGCTGCAGCTCGTCGAGACCGAGTGACGCGATCGACCGCGATGTGAACCACGTCACGGTCCGGGGCACGCCGTCCGGATAGGATCGCCGTCCGCTCGTTCGATCCGGAGAACCGACGATGGCGTTCCAGACGTTGGTCCTCCCCCTGCTGATGCTGGTGCTCACGGGCGCCGGGTCGCCCTCGTCCGCCCCGGCGGCCCCGCCGTTCGCGCCCGCGCTGCCGCTCGGATCGTGGTCATGGCCCGTCGTCGGACCCGTGATCCGCGGGTTCGACTCGCCCGATTCGCCGTACGGAGCCGGGCACCGCGGGATCGACATCGCCATAGCTCCCGGCACGCCGATCGTCGCTCCCGAGTCGGGGACGGTCACCTTCGCGGGCAGGGTGGGCGGGGAGCTCTTCGTCACGATCGACCACGGGAGTGGGCTCTCGAGCACGTACTCGTGGATCGCTTCGTCGGGGGTCCGCAAGGGCGACGTCGTCACCCGTGGGCAGCCGATCGGCACGACCGGGACCGGGCATCCGGGCTCGGCCATCCCGCACCTGCACCTCGGTGTGAAGCTCGACGGGACCTACGTCGATCCGCTCGAGTTCCTCGGCCCGCTCGGAGTGCAGGATCTGATCCGCTTGGTTCCCATCCTCGCCTGAGCGCTCAGCGACGGCGATCCGGTCGGCGTCCCAAGCGTCTGCGGATAGGATGGGCGCCCCCGTCCCAGGAGAGCCGACTGTTCCCGACGCCGTTCCGTCGATCGTCGCGCGCCGCGATTCACGCCGCGATGACCGTCGTCGCGATCGCAGCTCCTGTGCTCCTCGCGCGAACGGCGACGGCCCAGGAGCCGCCGGGGTGGTCGCAGTTCCAGGCCGGGCCCGGACACGAGGGGGTCCTCGCGGGCGGCCCGCAGCCTCCGTACCGTCTGAGATGGAGGCTCCCGGCACCCGCCGGAGACGCGCTCTCCGGAGCCGTCGTGACCGGCGACCTGGCGGTGTCCGTGGGCGAGGAGGCCGTGTACGGGATCGACATCGCCTCCGGCCTCGTCGCGTGGCAGGTCCCGCGCTCCGGAGGACCGCTTTCGGTGCCGGCGATCGGTGCGGACCGAGGAAGCAGGATCCTCTTGTACCTGGAAGGGCCGAGCACGAGCGACGCCGCAACGTCCCCGACCCCGTCGGCGAGCGCCACGCCGAGCGCGGCGACGTCGACCGCCTCGGCGAGTGGTTCCCCCGCACCCGGAGGGGAGACGGGCGATGTCTCGACGCTGGTCGCGGTCGCCCTCGGTGACCGCTCCGAGGTCTGGCGCACCCCATTGGACGCGATCTCCCGGAGCGGGGTCACGATCGACGGGGCGACCGCGTTCGTCGGTGACCAGGACGGCACCGTCTACGCGATCTCGTTGGACGACGGGACCGTCACGTGGTCGGCGACGGTCGACGGCCGGGTCGACACCCCGGTCGCGGTCTCGCAGGGTCTGGTGTTCGCGGTCGCTCGGAACCTCGACACCCCGCAGATCGCGATCGCGGCCTTCGACGCTGCGACCGGCGACCGAGCGTGGCCGGCGGTCGCCGTCCAGGCGAGCTCCACCGCCGGATCCTCGCCGTCGGCCGCCGGCGGCTCCGTCTACGTCGGCTCGGCCGATCGCCGGATCCGAGCCCTCGATGCTGCCGACGGAGCCGAGCGCTGGGCGACCCTTGCCCTCTCGGTGTTCTCACCGGCGACCTCGCTTGCCCTCGACGAGGGGAGCGTGTTCGCCGCGGACATCGGGGGAGGCCTCTACCGGCTCGACGCGACCGACGGGCGGCGACGATGGAGCTACCACTTCAACGAGGTCGTGTTCCGGAGCTCGCCCGTGGTCTCGGGCTCCACGGTCCTGCTCGGCTTGGGGGATGGCCGCCTCGTCGCCGTCGACGACTCGTCGGGCCACCTGGTGTGGGAGAGCGCTCCCTCGCCGGGGCTCCTCGGGACCATCGCGCTCTCGCCCGACACCGTCATCGCCGTCAAGGGCGGAAGGGATGCCGGCCTGATCGCGTTCGAACACGACCCCGAGGGGACCCTGATCGACGTTCCCTCGCCGACCGAACTGGACGCCGGGACGACCCTGTCCAGGTACGCGCTCGCCGCCGCGATCGTCTTCGTGGCGGCGCTCGTACCCGGGCTGTGGGCCAGGCAGAGGTTCGGGTCGATCGGCCTCGGGCCGGCCGATCCGGGCGAGGACCGATCCGATGACCTCGAGGACGAGGAGGACGGGTGAGCGGGAAGAAGCGTCGACGTCGGCCCCCGGCGCCGCGACCGGCACGGGTCGAGGTCGAGCCGGCCGAGACTGCGCCGGAACCACGCCGCCCGCTGGGGAGCGCGCTGTTCGGCAGCGGACAGTCGGTGATGCCGCCGATCGGGCGATCGCTCGGTCGTGGGCTCCTGGCCGTCGCGTCCTCACCGGTCCTGCTCGTGGTGGCGCTGCTCGTCCCGCCGGTCGCCTGGCTCGGCCTGCACGCGCTCGGGTTCGAGGGCCGTCCCGCCCTGCTGGTGGACGTCCTCGCCCTCCCGCCGATCGCCACCTACTTCGATCTCGGCACCGGGGAGAGTCTCCTGGGGATCGGGCCGACGTTCCTGATCTTCACCGGAATCGCGATCGTGATCCGGGGCGTGCTCTACGGATTGCTGGCGGGGATGATCGTCGAGTCGCTCGAGGACGGTCGCGTGAGCTCGTGGGGGCTGCTCCGAGGCGTCGCGGCCATCCCCACCGTCATCGCCGTGCAGGTCCTGTCGTTCACGCTGATCCTCGGGAGCAACGTCATCTTCCCGCTCCTGGGGCCCGGGATCGGGCTGCTCGCCGCGGTCGCGTCGCTCGTGGGCGGACTGTTCTTCCTCGGGTTCGCGCCGACCGGCGCCGTCCGGCAGCGCAAGGGGGTCGTCGAGACGCTCCGGCGGTCCGGGAGAGCCGCGATGCTGCCAGGGAGCCGCCACCTGCTGTTCTGCGGCCTCTACTTCTTCATCGCGCTGCCGGTCGTCGTCGGCCTCGCGCCGGGGGGAAGCGAAGTCACCGCGAACCCGACCTTCTTCGGGTGGGTCTTCGTGCTGACGGCGAGCGTGTTGCATCTCGCCTTCATGGGTGGGCTCGCGTACCGCTGGATCGTCGTCGAGCCGTTCGTGCCCGACCAGCCGGTCCCACGGCGCAGGGCCTCGCAACGGGAACCCGCCCGTCGACCCTCCGGACGGCGCTGAGTCGGTCCGCACAACGCTCGCGACCGGGCCCCCGTCTGGACCCAGACATCCCCGCTGGTAGACTGCGCGTCCGCCGGCGTTCCGAACGCCGAGCACACACGCCCGGGGATCGCATCCGGGGTCCCGGCCTGGGGTTCGGGGGCTCACGAAGCGAGCGCGAACGCGCGAGCGACAGCCCCGAACACGAGGGCCGGGCCGGATGGGAGCCGAACCGGGCGGAGGGACCAACCGGAAGGAGGCGCACCGTGCCTGTCGTCACCAGGCGGGAGCTCCTCGAGGCAGGGGTGCACTTCGGGCACCAGACGAGACGCTGGAACCCGAAGATGGGCCGGTACCTGTACGGGGAACGCTCCGGGATCTACATCATCGACCTCGAGAAGACCCTGTCCGGGCTCGAGGAGGCCTACGCATACGCGAGGGACCTGGGCCGCCGCGGCGGGGTGATCCTGTTCGTGGGGACCAAGAAGCAGGCGCAGGAGGTCATCTCCGAGCACGCGTCCCGTGTCGGGATGCCGTTCGTGACGACCCGGTGGCTGGGTGGCATGCTCACGAACTTCCAGACGGTGTCTCGACGGCTCCTGCGTCTGCGCGAGCTCCGGGAGATGGAGCGCACGGGCGCGTTCGACTTCCTGCCCAAGCGCGAGGCGATCCGGCTCCGACACGAGAAGGAGAAGCTCGAGCGCAACCTCGGCGGCATGCAGAGCCTCGAGCGACTCCCCGATGCGATCTTCGTGATCGACACGAAGAAGGAGCACATCGCGGTCAACGAGGCGCGGAAGCTCGGGGTTTCGGTCATCGCGATCGTCGACACCAACTGCGACCCCGACGAAGTCGACTACGTGATCCCGGGCAACGACGACGCGATCCGATCGGTCTCGCTCGTCACGCGACTGATCGCCGACGCCCTGGCCGAGGGCCGGCAGGAGGGTCGAGAGGCCGTCGTGACGCGCGCCACGGGCCCCGAGATCGAACCCGAGCCCGAGTCCGCTCAACCCGCGGCCGCATCGGCCGAACCCCCATCGGCCGAACCCGCCCCGGCGGACGCAACCGGCACGGCCGAGCCGGCCGCGCCCCCCGCAGAGACGGCGGAGGGAGAGGGCTGACGCAGATGACAGAGATCAGCGCGAAACAGGTGAAGGAGCTCCGCGACCGCACCGGCGCCGGCATGATGGACTGCAAGGAGGCGTTGTCGGAGGCGGACGGGGATGTCGACAAGGCCGAGGAGATCCTCCGGACGAAGGGCCTGGCGTCCGCCGCGGGTCGCGCAGGTCGATCGGCGAACCAGGGGCTGGTCGAGGCCTACATCCACTTCAACAACACGGTGGGCTCGCTCATCGAGATCAACTGCGAGACCGACTTCGTCGCGAACACCGATGAGTTCAAGCAGCTGGCGAGGGACCTCGCCCTGCACATCGCGAGCCCGTCCGCCCCCCGGTTCGTGACCAGGGATCAGATCCCGGCGGGCGAGCTCGAGGCCGAACGGCGGATCTACCAGGCGCAGGCGCGGGAGCTCGGCAAGCCCGACGACGTGATCGCGAACATCGTCGAGGGCAAGATGAAAGCCTTCTACGAGCAGACAGTCCTGCTCGACCAGCCGTACGTGAAGGACGACTCCAAGACCATCCAGCAGCTCCTGGACGAGATGTCGGCCAAGGTCGGGGAGAAGGTGGCGGTGCGAAGGTTCGTCCGGTACCGGCTCGGCGAGGAGAGCGGGTAGGGTAGCGGCATGCCGGAAGGGGACGACGCGCGCGAGGCCGCCCGGCCGCTGTACCACCGCGTCCTGCTCAAACTCTCGGGCGACGCCTTCGCGCCCCTGGAGACCGGGTACGGGATCTCGACGCAGTCGACCGGTCTGCTGGCGCGCGAGCTCGCCGACGTCGTGGACCTCGGCGTCCAGTGCGCCGTCGTCGTCGGCGGCGGCAACATCTTCCGCGGTCGCCAGGCGCCGGGGATCGATCGATCCCGCGCCGACTACATGGGCATGCTCGCGACCGTGATGAACGCGCTCGCGCTGCAGGACGCGCTCGAGAAGATCCACGTCCCGACCCGCTTGCAGACGGCGATCCACATGGCGCAGATCGCGGAGCCGTACATCCCCCTGCGCGCGATCCGGCACCTCGAGAAGGGTCGGGTGGTCGTGTTCGCCGCTGGGATCGGGGCGCCGTACTTCTCGACCGACACGACGGCGGCGCAGCGGGCGCTCGAGATCGGCGCGCAAGCGATCTTGAAGGGGACGAAGGTGGACGGCGTGTACACGGCCGATCCGCACATCGATCCCACGGCGGAGCGGTTCGAGACGATCGAGTACCTCGACGTGCTGCGCGAGGGGTACCAGGTGATGGACGCGACCGCGATCAGCCTGTGCATGGAGAACGCTCTGCCGATCATCGTCTTCGACTTCCGCTCGGAGGGAAACATCCGCCGAGCCGTCTCCGGGGAGCCGATCGGGACCCTGGTTCACGGGGGTGCACGATGACGGTGGGATCCGCGCTCGCCGCCGCGACCGAGAAGATGGACAAGGCGATTTCGGTGCTGAAGGACGAGCTCGCGGGCGTCCGGACCGGACGCGCGACCCCCGCGCTGCTGCAGCGGATCGTCGTCGACTACTACGGGACGCCGGTGCCGATCCAGCAGCTCGCCTCGTTCTCGGTCCCCGAGCCCCGGACCCTCATGATCACGCCGTACGATCGCAACGCGATCTCCTCCATGGAGAAGGCGATCATGGCGAGCGACCTCGGGATCACCCCGGGCAACGACGGCGCGGTGATCCGGCTCAGCTTCCCTCCGCTCACCGAGGAGCGACGCAAGGAGCTCATCAAGCTCGTCCATCACCGCGGCGAGGAGGGACGGGTTGCCGTTCGGAACATCCGCCGCCACTCGAAGGAAGAGCTCGAGAAGCTTGAGCGAGAGGGCGCCATCTCGGAAGATGACCTGGTGCGCTCCGAGCGGGAGCTTCAGAAGCTCACCGACAAGCACATCTCGGACATCGACGAGGTCGTGGCCCACAAGGACGCCGAGCTCAAGGAGATCTGAGCGTGCCGGACGACGATGACCGGACCGAGGGAGAGGACCTGTTCGAGGATCTCGACAAGTTCTTCGCCCCGATCCAGGACGTCGACTGGCCCGAGTCGTCCGAACCCAAGGAGGGGGCGGGTCGCCCTGAGCCGGCTCCTGCTCCGCGGGAGCCGCCGGAGGCCGAGCGCGAGCCCGAGCCCGCGCGGCGGTCGACGATGGCGTTCGAGGTGCAGCCCGGGGAGGAGACCTCTGAGCCCGAGGAGGAAGCTGCCGACACGTCCTCAGGCGAGCTGTTCACGAGCCGAGAGGCGGAGGCTCCCGCCACCCCACCCGGTGGTGAGGCCGAGGGAGGCGCCGAGGGCGAGGGCGACGGGGTCGGCTCGTTCCTGCTGGAGGCGGAGGCCGAAGGCTATGACGAAGGGGCCGAGGGTGCGGAAGCCGCCGCGGGCGGCTATGTCGACCTCCCGGGCGAGGAACCCGGCGTCGCCGAGCTGATCGAGGAGGGCGGTCCCGAGGTCGCCGAGGAGGCGCCGGACATCGAGGCCGTCGAGGCCGCGGCCGACCACTTCGCCGAGTCCGTTCGGGACGAGGTTCACGTCGAGGCCGAAGAGACGGTCCCCCAACCCACCGAAGAGGTTGCGATCGCGCAGCTCCTCGGCGAGGAGGGTCCAGGGGGGCCCGGGGAGACCGAGACCGCTCGGACCGTTCGCGTCGGTGCGGAGGGGTTCGGCGGACCGAGTTGGCAGGAACCAACCGCGATCGAGGTCGGCGCGGAACCCGAACGCAAGGGTCCCGGGCGGGACGTCCCGATGGCCTTCATCACGGGCATCGTGCTCGCCGGCCTCGCCGTCGGAGCGATCCTGATCGGACCTGGGGCGTTCGCGATCTTCGCCGGCATCGTCGTGCTGTTCGCCCAGGGCGAGTTCTACCTGGCGATGCAGAAGCGGCACTACCAGCCGGCGACGGCGCTGGGGCTCGTCTCGGGCGCGCTGATCCTGGGTGCCGGGTACTACCGGGGCGAGAACGCGATGCTCGCGATCATGGCGCTGTCGCTGTTCGCGACGTTCCTCTGGTACATGACCATCCCTGCGCAGCACCGCCGCAACGTGGTCTCGAACGTCGCGATCACCGTCCTCGGGGTGGCGTACATCCCGCTGCTGGCGGCGTACGCGCTCGCGGTCCTGAAGCTTCCCGACGGTGAGGGCCTGACCCTGTCGATCATCGGGCTCACGTTCGTGTACGACACCGCCGCGTTCGGCGTCGGGTACTTCTGGGGGAGCCGCCCCTTGGCGCCAACGATCAGCCCGAAGAAGTCCTGGGAGGGCGCGATCGGCGCCACGCTGGTCGTGATCGCCGTCGCGGTGGGGGTGGTGGGCTCGTCGGTCAGTCTGCTCGACACGATCGGTCGCTCGGTGGGGCTCGCGGTCGTCGTGGCCCTGTTCGCACCCCTCGGGGACCTCGCCGAATCGCTCCTCAAGCGCGATCTCGAGATCAAGGACATGGGCGGGATCCTCCCGGGGCACGGGGGCGTGATGGACCGCATCGACTCGGTGCTGTTCGTGGCGCCCGCCGCGTTCATCTACCTCCGTCTGATCCTGCTCTGAGGCAGGCTCACCCCGGGTCACCCCGCCTTCCGCGGTTTGTGGGCGGCGCGGGGTACTCTTTGGACCGATGCGCTCGCTGGTGATCCTCGGCTCGACGGGATCGGTGGGGACGCAGGCGCTCGACGTCGTGCGGCACAACCCCGACCGGTTCAAGGT
>JBAVEY010000064.1:0-3075 GCA_049587975.1 Actinomycetota bacterium
GATCTACCTCGGACAGATGCAGTCTTTTGCCGAGATGCGCTGCAGCACCTGAGCCTCGCGGACGGGCTGGCCGCGCTGCAGAACTTCCGCCGCAGCGGCGCGAAGTGGCTCATCGCCTCGAGTCATCGGGGCGAGGTCAACCGAGATGTGCCGTCGGGTGGCTGGTATCCGTCGAACCTCGAAGCCGCGCCGTTCTGGCTCGGCAAGCCAGCCAGAACGCTGTTCGACGGCCGCTGGGAAAGCCAGGACCGCTATCCGCACAAGATCATCGGGGCGTGGGAATTGTGAAGGTCGTCACGCTCGTGCCTTGGAGGGGGGGAGACGGGCTCCGCGAGCAGTCATGGGACATCGTCCGTCCGTATCTCGAACGGTTCGGCTGGCGCATCTCTCTGGGCGACCGAGAAGGACCGTGGAGCCGCGGCGCGGCCATCAATGCGGCAGCAAGGGACGCGGGCAACTGGGATGTGGCGGTCATCGCGGACGCGGACACGATTCCGCCCGAAGGGTTGGACGCTGCAGTCGTGGCTGCTTTGCGGAGCGGCGGCGGCGTCCGCCCACACGATCACCTCTACAGGCTGACGCCTTCAGGTTCCATCGCTGCGGCGAATAGGGGAACGGCCGCGCTGGAACCGAGGCACATCGAGCGAGAACACCCCGGTGGTGGGTTCCTCATCGTCGCTCGTGAAGGCTGGGACCGCGTGGCCGGGTTCGACGAACGGTTCGTTGGATGGGGCCATGAAGACTCCTCCCTGAATATCCAACTGCTGCTCAAGGCCGATTGGGACAGGATCCCGGGCGAGGCTCATCACCTCTGGCACCCGGAGTCGGAGCGCAAGACCGTGAACTACCGAAGGAACCGCCAGCTGGTGGACCGGATGCGCCGCGAGAACGCAGTGGCCATCCGCGCAGCCGCGCAGCGCAAGGGTTACGACATCGGAGCGGTCTTGTGAGGGCACTCACCCGGTGCTGGCTCGAGAACACCCAGGGTCTTGTCGAGGTCGAGGAGGGCGAGAAGCTCGCCGAGCTCGCCTCGCAGGTCACGGCGAACCACGCGATCGTCGAAGTCGGGTCTCACACGGGCCTGTCGTCCTGTTCGCCTACCGCGTCAAGGGAGGCTCCCCGCAACATCTCCGATGCCATCTTCCAGGCGTTGGGTTCATAGGGCCCCGATGATAGATAGATATCGCTAGCGCTTGTCGATCCTCCAGCTGCTTCCTAACGTGCCTCAGCCCCGCCTCCGGAGTCTCGCCTGATGCTGCTTCGACGCGAAAGGAGCAACGCCCGGCTGCTGGGTTGCTGAGATGCTGGCCGGCGACCCGGCAGATCCACGGATCAGCAGGTTACGTGCAAGATCGCGTTCGTGTCCTTGGGCTCGGCCTGTAGCGCCCGGATGGCCTCACGGGTCGGGACAATCACCAAATCCACCTCTCGACGAGCGGCCTCTTGCTTGACCTCGTCCATCACGGGAAGGGCACCGTCCGCCCCGGTCCCCACCACCAGGCGCCGACAGTCCCAGGGGATGTTCTCCTTGATGGACAGCGGGGTGTGGCCGAAGGCACCGCGGAAGGGTTTCGAGGACTTCTTCTTCCGCTTACGAACCCGGCCACGAGCAATCACCACGTCGTGCTCGTAGATCACGCCGTCGATGCGGATCGAACCGAAGGTGAACTGATCAATGCGCATCGCCATTGCCTCGTGAGTGTCAGGGTACATCGGCACCGACTAGTGAGGCGTCGACCACTTGCACCCTCCAAAGAGCGTAGCCGAGTGGAGTCTATGTCCCTTTCGCGCGAAGCAGCACGTGCGGGAACATGATCGAGTCCACCCGAAGGGCCAGGCTCGCTCGGGCGGAAGGTCGAATCAGCGGCGTCGAGAGGCCCTCCGTCCGATGCGCGACAGACCCGCCCAGATGGCCAGCGCCACGGAGGAGAGGAAGGCGCCGCCCCATGCTGCGCTCCAGAGCACGTCCCCTTCTCCCGCGATCCACACATGGAACACGAGCACGATGATCAGGAACGCGACGTAGCCCCCGACCACCGTTCCGACGACGCCGGCCCTCGCGCGGCCGGACAGTCCGAAGGAACCGTCACGGCCGTGCGGGCGCGGAACCGGCCGTCGACGGGCGCCGACCACCATCACCACGAACGCGGCGTAGGCCGCGGCCAGCGGCGGAAGCACCGCTTTCAGCACGGCCGCTTAGCCTCGCAGGAAGAACGACCAGCCTCGGATGAACAGATGCCACCCGAGCCAGAGCCAGAGGCCGAACAGGAGGAAGCGTCCGGGCGGCGTGGCCATGAACGAACGGAAGAAGTCTGAGAGCGTCGGCCACTCGGGCCCTCGGACCAGTCCGAGCCCCTGCCAGACCAGGAGCGCTCCTATGATGCCCAACCAGCCGACGATCGCGATCGATCGCATCGCGCCCACCCCACGGGTTCGGTGACCCGAACGAGCCTACGCGGGGGAGGCGTCTTCAGTGTTGGGCGGCCGCTGTTCCCACGAAGCCGGGCGGTGTCTGATCTCGTTTCTCGTCGTCTCTGGGCAACCGCCAAGACGTTGTTCCCTCGTGGTAAGGCCGGATTCGAAGGGGCTCCGAACGACGCCGGGCTCACGCGGCGATCGACTGTGTGGCTTCGGTGTTCCCGTTCACGTCCACCGCTCGAAAGCGGATGTTGTTGCCCGTGGCAAGAAGCAACGGGCCCGCGTAACGCTGGAAAGCGCTGAGGTTGAGCCGGTACTCGATTCCTGCCACGCCAGCGTTGTCGGTGGCCCCGAGCGAGACCAAGACCCCGCCCTCAACGTCTGCCGTGCTTGCCGCGGTAACAGGAGGGATCAGGTCCGAGAAGTCGAAGCTCGCGCTCCACGTGACCCGGGCAAGCCGCTGCTGCCCGCGGAGTGAGGGATGGAAGTAGTCGCGCCTCGAGACGTCCTCAGGCTGGAACGGGTCGGAAAAGACGGCGTTCTGATCGAAGCGACAGTGGATGTACATCGCGCACACCTCCGCGAGCTGCACGTTGAACTCGATGTTGCGCTGTCGCACGGTCGTTCGCCGCATCACGTCGGAGGCGTCGGTGGAGC
>JBAVEY010000065.1:0-2348 GCA_049587975.1 Actinomycetota bacterium
GTGCGGCGCGGGCTCGCGGTGCGCCCAGTGGCCGGGGGAGACGGGACCCTCGGCCCTGCTCACCGGCCTTGACCTCCAGGAGCATCGGGGGATGAACGAAGTCATCGCATACCTTGCGGCCAGCCTCGTTGCGCTTTGGGGCGTTGCGCACGCGATTCCCACCGTGCAGGTCGTGGCGGGTTTCGAACCGATCACGACGGACAACCGCCGGGTACTGACCCAGGAATGGCTCGCCGAGTCGTTCACGATGTGGGGGGTCGCCGCCGTCATCGTGGTGGCAACGGCGTTCGGCGGGCCGGAATCGGACGTGACGGTGTGGGTCTATCGAGCGGCGGCCGGATTGCTTGCGGCGCTTGCGGTGCTCACGGCGCTGACGGGAGGCCGCACGGGCGTGATCTGGTTCAAGGTCTGCCCGGTCCTCCTCGGCTCGGCGGCGGGGTTGCTCCTCGTTGCGAGCTTCGCCTAGCCGGGCTCCCCGGTGCGCCCAATGCCCAGGACGACTCACTCCGCCTCCCGCAGCATCCCCACCAGCACCGCCCGAAGGGTGCGAGTCTTCCTCGGCGTCGATTAGTAGCTCGGCGAACGTCCGCGTCTGTGGGTTGCCGTAGAACTCACCGATCCGGTCGGCCCTGTCGAAGTCGGGCAGCGTCAGGACGTGGAGCAACTCGGCGCGGGCAGCCGACGGCAGGGCGTCCAGGCGTTCACGGAGTCGACGTTCGAGTTGCTCGGGGTTCACGAGGTCGGACGCTAGCACCGGTACCGACGGCCAGCATGCCTTGCGGCGAGCGAGCTAGGGAGGTGGATTCGGAGGGCCGATGGCGGCGGGCCGGGTGTCGTCGTATCCGCACTTCGGACACGTGGTCACGTCCGGCTTGAGGCGGGTCCGGCACACCTCGCAGCGTCGTCCCATCAGCTTCGTTACGAGCCGTGGGAGGCCGAGGATCCCGTCAACGAGAGACCCTGTGAACGGCCTGGGCTCCCTCCTCGGATTCATGCATCAGGTGTCGACTGTTGGAGCGGCTTGGTTGAGTGTCTGAACCTCTGACCTGGCAAGTGCATTCGTGCAACGACCTGGTGCTCGTGTCATCCTGGCGTGGTACAAAGCGTGATACAAAGCGTCGGGTCTGGTCTGGTCCTCCCCTCCAGGCCCGACGCCCCAACCGAGAGGAACGAGCCAGTGAACATGCCGGAGGAGAACCAGACCTTCCGCGATGTCCGGGTCGCTCACCGCAAACTGCGCAAGGTCGTCCACGCTCAGAACAAGGCGCTGAACGAAGTCGCAGCCAGGGAACGTCAGATGCGTCTGCAGATCGAGCACCTGCCCGAGCCCGGGGTGCGGGCGTACGTCACGATCCTGCGCCAGCGCCACGACCTCAGCCTGTCCGAAGCCCTGCGCCTCGTCGCCGAGGTGTTCAACAGCGATGAGTGAATCCGAGCGCATGACGCCGGACGAGATCCGGGCGCATCGAAAGACGATGCTCCGCGCTCGCAAGGCCATCGAGGCGATCGAGGCCGAGATGACGGCGACCCACTTCCGGTGTTGGGAGATGGAGATGCAGTACCCCGGCGCGGAGCGACCGACCGACGATGAACCGAACCCGAAGTGGAACTAGATGCGCGGTCCTGAGACCAACCCGAGGGCCAAGCGCGTGCCCTGGCAGCATCGACCCGTCTGTGTGGAATGCGGACTGAAGATCCGAGCGCCGAGGCCGAACGATCTGAAGACGTGTTCGCGCTGTAAGGAACTGCTGGAGATCCGCGAGTTCCCGCACGCCGTCAACCGTGCCGATCATCGCGGCTCCTATTGCAGACCGTGTAAACAGATGATCGACACGCTGCAGCGGCGGCGTTCCACCCGTGGCACGACGCAGCCAATCTCCGACTTCAGCCCCGTCGGCGAGGCCACCACCACGATCATCGGGACGTTCGTGAGCCAAGCCCCGCTGTCCGAGTATCGGCAGGTGGACACAGGGATCGAGCCCGTCCTGGCGCAGTACAAGACCGTGGAAGGTCGCAAGCCCGTCTTCGAGTTGACGCTGACGCCCGTGACCCGCCCCACCGGAACGGACCGGGATCACGTCGCGATCGCCCATGCGTTCAAGGAACTCGTCGATGCGCCGCTGCAAGTCGGCGACTGGCTCGCGTGCGTCATGCAGAACGGGCAACTCGAGAAGGCGCTCCGTGCCGGTGACCACTGGCCGCTCGCGGACACATCCGTCGACATCGACGTCGCTGAGGATGCACCGCTCGGGTTGGCGTTCGGCAGTTACGCGCCAGCGCGAGCATGGTCGCTCGGCTTGGTCGTCGCCTTCGTGTTGGACGTGGAGCCCGCCGAAGGTATCCAACGC
>JBAVEY010000066.1:0-5303 GCA_049587975.1 Actinomycetota bacterium
CGCACCCGCCGCATCGGCAGGCTCGAGGGTTCGCGCGGCGGCGTCCGGTAGGCGCTCGGACAAGCGTTCGAACAACGGATCCGGCGGTGGATCCTCCGAGAAGATGCACGCGTCCGTTCGACGTAACCGAGCCGCGAGCGTCTCGGCGACCGTCTCGAGCGGTGCCACCATCCTGATCCAGGCCGCACGGCCGTCGTCGATCCCGAGCCCGGACAGGCTCACCACCGGGAGGTCCGTGTCCAGGTGTGCGGCGTCGCCGTCGACACCGGGAGCGACGATCACGCCGACGTAGCTCGGATCGGCATCGATCGCGTCGAGGTCGTCGGTTCCCTGCTGCAGGTCGAACTCCTCGAGCTCGACCGGTGCGGCGTTCGGATCCTGGAGCGTCGCGGTCTCGAAGGCGAGCCTCACGGCCTGGAGCGCCGGGAGCGCGTGCTCGTCTGCATCGGGCACGGACAGGTCCCGGATGAACGCGACCTTGATCGCGGGGGCGGGCGAGACCGATCCGCCCGGCGATGCCGGCGCCGCCGTCTCGCAGGCCGCGAGCAGGGTCGAGAGGACCACCGCGGTCGTCAGTGTTCGGATGGTCGTGCCCTTCCCTCGCGAACCGGCCGTCGGTACCTCCATCCACGGTCGCCCTCACCGATGGGAGGCGACGAAGGCACCCACGATACGAGGTCGACCGCCTTCTCTCCCTGGTTGCCGAAGGCCTCAGCGACTGCGCGTAGACTTCCGCTCCGGCCGGGGTGATGGAACTGGCAGACATGGTGGCCTCAAAAGCCATTGCGCGAGAGCGCGTGCGGGTTCGAATCCCGCCCCCGGCACCTAGACGACGTGACCCTCGTGAACGAGCTCGCCGCGCTCGAACCGCTCGAGCCCGAGGCTCGAGATGTCGACGGTCGTCGCCGCCCCCTCGACGATCAGCTCCGCCAGGAGCTTCCCCACGACCGGCGCATGCTGGAAGCCGTGGCCGCTGAACCCGTTCGCGAGGTAGAAGCCCGCGACCCCGGGCGCCTGCCCGATGATCGGATGGCGATCCGGCGTCATCTCGTACAGGCCCACCCACGAGTGCTCGATCGCCGCCTCCTCGAGCGGCGGGAAGACGCGGACGGCCGTCGGCAGGAGCTCTTCCGCGACGAATGAGTCGTCCGGCGTCGTGTCGAACGAGGCGCGTTCGGACGCGCTCCCCATCCCCATCAGCACGCCCTCGCCCTCGCGATGGAAGTAGAAGGTCGTCCCCGCGTCGATCACCAAGGTCCTGCGCTGGGGCGTTCCGGGGAAGGGTCCCGTGACCAGGACGTGCCGAGGGATCGGTTCGAGCGGCAGGTCGACCCCGGCGGTCGCAGCCAGCCTCGCCGCCCACGGACCCGCGGCGTTCACGACGACCCCCGCGTCGATCGCACCGGCGCTCGTCTCCACGCCGAGCACCCGGCCGTCCACGGCCCGGACGGACCCGACCTCCACCCCGAGCTCGATCTCGGCGTCCGCCCGCCGGGCGAGGGTCGCGTAGCCCTGGGTGAGCCCAGACGGATCGGCGATGCCGTCCCTCGGTCCGTACGTCGCCCCGACCAGCCCCTCGCGGGAGATGCCCGGCACGAGGTCCACGGCCTCGTCGGGTGACAGCACGTCGGCCTCGACACCGAGCGCCGCGTGCAGGTGGTTCGCGGCGAGGAAGTCGCGCCACAGCTCCTCGGTCCGGATCAGGAACAGGTACCCGTGCTGCGCGACGTCGAGCGGGAGCCCGTGCTCCTCGGTGAACCCGGTGATCATCGGCACGCTGGCGCGCGACAGGCGAACGTTGACCTCGCTCGAGAACTGGTAGCGGAAGCCCCCTGCGCACGCTCCCGTCGACCCTGCGGCCAGGTGGTCGGCCCGCTCGAGGAGGAGGACCCGACCGGCGCCCGCGTTCGCGAGGTGGTAGGCGGCGCTTGCCCCGACGACGCCCCCGCCGACGACGACCACGTCGGCCGTCCGGGTCACGGCCCGCCGCTCCCCGCG
Organism: Actinomycetota bacterium; assembly: GCA_049587975.1. Classification (GTDB taxonomy): domain Bacteria; phylum Actinomycetota; class UBA4738; order UBA4738; family HRBIN12; genus DASSJM01. The sequence continues at coordinate 1,999 of JBAVEY010000066.1, forward strand.
GCGCAGGTCGCGCCCGACGGGGCGCCCACCTCAGAGCTCCCCGAGGTACGCCTCGCGCATGAGCGGATTGTCCAACAGGTTGTGGGCCGTGTCGGCGAGCACGACCTGACCGGTCTGGATCACGTATCCGCGATCGGCGATCGACAGGGCCATGTTCGCGTTCTGTTCGACCACGAAGATCGTCCGACCGAGGGCACGGATCTGCTTGATGATCTCGAAGACCTGCTCCACGAGGATCGGTGCGAGCCCCATCGATGGCTCGTCCATCAGCAGGACCTTCGGATCGGCCATGAGCGCTCGCCCCATCGCGACCATCTGCTGCTCGCCCCCGGACAGCGTCCCCGCCTTCTGCTTCAGTCGCTCCCGGATCCGGGGGAAGGTCTCGAGCACCTTCGCGCGATCCTCGGCGATCTTCGCCTTGTCCTTACGCTGGTACGCGCCCAGGTCCAGGTTCTCGGACACGGTCATGTTCGCGAAGAGCCGCCGATTCTCCGGGACCATCGAGATGCCCTTGGACACCACCTCGGCCGTCGGCAGCCCGCTCACGACCTCGCCGGCGAGCACGACGTCCCCCTCGGTCGGCTTGACGTAGCCGAGGATCGTCTTCAGGGTCGTCGTCTTCCCGCTCGCGTTCCCGCCGAGCAGACACACCATCTCGCCCGGGAAGATCTCGACATTCACGTTCCGGAGCACGGCGACCAGCCCGTAGTGGGTGCTGACGTCCCTGAGCTCGAGCACCGGCCGGGCCCCGGCGTGCCCGTCCGGGGTCGGTTCGGAGGGAGCGGGCAGGGCTGCGGTGTCGACCGGTTGGGCGTCGACCCCGGTCTCGGACGGATCGACCGGCGCCGTCCCGGCGTTCGCCGTGTCGTCGCTCATCCGACCGCCTTGGTCCCGAGGTACGCCTCGATGACCTGCGGGTCGTTCGCCACATCGTCGTACGGGCCCTCCGCGATCTTGCGCCCGTAATCCAGCGCCACCACCCGGTCCGAGACGCCCTTGACCACCCGCATGTCGTGCTCGATCACCAGGACCGTGAGACCGAGCTCATCGCGCATCCGGACGATGTGATCGCGGAGCTCGAGCGTCTCCCGCGGGTTCATGCCGGCGGTCGGCTCGTCGAGCATCACGAGCAATGGATCGGTCGCGAGCGCCCTGGCCATCTCGAGCCGCCGCCGGTTCGCGTATGAGAGCGCGAACGCGGGCTGCTCCTCCCGGTAGCCGGCGAGACGCGAGCCGAAGAACGCGAGGCTCTCCCTCGCCCGCGCTCGGATCCGTTCCTCTTCGCGGCGGGTCGACGGCAGGCGCAGCACCGACCCGAGCACGCCCGACCTGGTGCGGCAGTGCTGCCCCACCATCGCGTTCTCCAAGATCGTCATGTTCGGGAACAGATGCACGGTCTGGAACGTTCGAGCGATGCCGAGCTTCGTGACCTGGTTGGCCGCGAGGCCGACGACGTTGTCGCCTCGGAAACGGATGCTCCCGTCGTCGGGCTCGTACAGACCGGTCACGACGTTGAACATCGTGCTCTTGCCGGCCCCGTTGGGGCCGATCACCGAGACGATCTCGCCCTCGTCAACGTGGAACGTCAGTCCCGACAGCGCGTACAGCCCCCCGAAGTGCTTGGCCACGTCGGTGAGCTCGAGCAGGTGCTGCGTCTGGCTCGTCGTCGGACCCTGCGGCTCGCTCATTCGAGATCCTCGCGCTCGACGCCGAGTCCCCCGCCCGGGAGCACGGCGGCGACGGCCTCCGTCTCACCGGTCACGTCCTTCGCCCACGCGTCCTGGGTGACCTCCTCCTCCTCGAGCTCGCGGCTGCGCCGGACGTTCGGGATCAGACCCTGCGGACGCAGGATCATGATGGCGACCAGCGCACCGCCGTAGATCAGGGAGCGGTACTCCTCGAACTCGCGGAGCAGGCCGGGGAGGCCGATCAGCACGAGCGCCCCCACGACGACCCCCGGGATGCTTCCGAGCCCGCCGAGGATGACCACGGCGAGCGCGGTGATCGAGACGACGAACTCGAAGCTGGCCGGCGTGAGCGAGCCGATGCTGACCGCGAACAACGCCCCCCCGAGCGAACCGATCGCCCCGCCCATCGCGAAGGCGAGCAGCTTGAACTTCGTCGTGCTGATCCCCATCGCGTCGGCGACCTGCTCGTCCTCCCGCATCGCGTTCCACGCGCGACCGATCCTCGAGGTCGATAACCGCCACGACACGAACGCCGCAAGCGCCACGAAGGCGAGCGCGAGGTAGTAGAAGTGCTGCGGGTTGTCCTGGAAGTTGAGCCCGAAGACCTGGGCCTTCGTGACGCCGCGCATCCCCTGGGGACCGCCGATCAGCGGCTGAGCCCACTTGGACGCGGTGATGACGCTGACGATCTCGCCGAGACCTAGGGTGACGATCGCCAGGTAGTCGCCCCGGAGACGGAGCACGGGGGCGCCGATCAGCAGACCGACGCCTGCCGCGAGCAGCGCCACGATCCACACGGCGACGAAGAAGTTCAGGTCGGCCGACAGCGCCGGCGCGGCCGCGCCGGTCGTCGTGTTCAGGAACGCGCCCGTGAGCACGCCCGTCGTGTACGCACCGAACGCGAAGAACGCCACGTAGCCTAGGTCGAGCAGCCCCGCGTACCCGACGACGATGTTCAGGCCGAGGCCGAGCAGGACGTAGATCATGACCTGGCCGAGCACCTCGGAGATGACGGTGCCCAGCAGCAACGGCAGGATCGCGAGGATCGCGAGGATCGCGACGAGCAGGCCGATCTTCGCCGCCGGAGCCTGGTCGACGGTCGCACGCACGCGATCGCGGGTGCGTCCGCCGTCCCGGTTCCACAACGCGTCCGCGCCCGCACCGATCGCGAACACGATGATCGCCCCTGCGATCGTCAGACCGCTCCCGCGCCGGTAGAGCCAGTCCGCCTCGAAGCCGAGCTCCACGAAGACGATCGGGACGATCCGCTGCAGGAGCCCGAGCAGCACCACCGCGAGGACCCCGACCGAGGCGGGCTTGCGCAGGGTCTCGGGCGCGGTGCGGGCGAACGCGCCGACGATGCCACCGACGACGCAGACCCCGACGAGGATCACCAGCCCGTTCGGGACCCCCTTGCCGAACGTGAGGAAGTCGATCAGCTCCTCGGTGACCGCCACGAAGACCTCCCGGATCCGGTCGACGCCGAACCGGTCGGCGAAGGCCACGGCGATCGCGAACGTCACGCCCCCCACGAGGGCCGAGACGGCTCCCGCGGCGAGCCCGCTCCGCAACGGGACCGGACGTCACTCGCCCGCGACGATCCGCGGTCTCGTCACC
>JBAVEY010000067.1:0-6517 GCA_049587975.1 Actinomycetota bacterium
CCGGGTGGGCAGGCTGTGCGCCGAGAAGATCACCGTCGCGCCCCGGCGATCCTCGGCGGTGAGCCCGCTGAGCGCATCGGCGACGCGGGTGGCCAGGAACGACACGAAGCCGGCGTCATCGTGGTACGAGCGGACGAACGCGAACGACGGCGGCCCATCGCCCGCCTGCTCGCGGACGCGCTCCACGTAGCTCTCGACGGACATCCCCGACCAGTGCGGCGCCATCACGATCGCGACCGCGCGCTCGATCCCGTCGTCGCGCATCCGCTCGACCGCCTCGGCGATGAACGGCGGTGAGTGCTTCATCCCGAGGTACGCGCGGAACGCGCCGGGCTCGCCCCGATCCAGCTCCCGCTCCAGCCCCGCCGCCTGCTCGCGGGTGATCCGCAGGAGCGGGAACCGGTTCCCGATCGCCGCGTACCGGTCGCACAGCTCCTGCAGGTGGCCAGGCGCGGGCGGGCGGCCGCCGCGGATATCCGTGTAGTAGCGCTCAACGTCGTCGGGACCGCTCGCGGGCCCGTACGCCATCACGAGCACCCCGGTCGGGGTCGCGCTCATCGAACGGTCCGCTCGTGCACGAGATCGACCAGCCGCTGCAGGTTCTGGGGGGACGTCTGCGGCAGGACGCCGTGCCCGAGGTTGAACACGTGCCCGTCGCGCCCCGCTGCGCGATCGAGCACCTCGATCGCGGCGGGTTCGACCGAGTCCCACGACGCCGTGCAGATCGACGGGTCGAGGTTGCCTTGGATCGCCCGGTCGAGCCCGATGCGGTCCCAGGCCCGATCGAGCGGTACGCGCCAGTCGACCCCGATCGTGTCACCACCGGCGTCGCGCATGAGGGTGAGCAGCTCACCCGTGCCGACCCCGAAGTGGATCGACGGCACCGGGAGGCCCTCGAGCACCCGCCGGACCCACGGCTGCACGGAGCGCGCGTAGTCGCTCGGCGAGAGCGCCCCCACCCACGAGTCGAACAGCTGCACCGCCTGCGCCCCCGCCTCGATCTGCGCGAGCAGGTGCGAGCGCGCCAGGGCTGCCAGCGCGCCCATCAACGCGGCCCAGGTGTCTGGATCGTCGTTCATCAGCGCCTTGGTCCGCGCGAGATCGCGCGAGGGGCCGCCCTCGACGAGGTAGCTCGCGAGCGTGAACGGGGCGCCGGCGAACCCGATCAGCGGGACCCGCAGCTCCTTGCGGAGCAGGCGGATCGTCTCGAGGACGAACGGCTCGTCCACGTCGGGTTCGAGGGTGCGGAGCCGGGCCACGCCGGCGGCGTCCCGGATGGGCTCGTCGACGACCGGGCCGAGGCCGGGCTCGATCCGCACCGGCACACCGATGGCCGCCACCGGCACCATGATGTCCGCGAACACGATGGCCGCGTCGAGCGGCATCCGCCGGAGGGGCTGCAGGGTGAGCTCGACGGCGAGCTCGGGCACCCGGATGGCCTCGAGGATGTCCCGGTCGCCGCGGAGCTCCCGGTACTCGGGCAGGTACCGGCCCGCCTGCCGCATGAACCAGACGGGGGTACGGTCGACGGGTTCGCGCCGGAGCGCGCGCAGGAATCGGTCGTTCACGGTTCCCCCACGATACGGACTTGGAGGCATGTTCCCCCGTGATCGCGCCTCACCGAAGTGACGGCCCGCACGAACGCCCGGGGCCCCGCGGGCGTAGAACCTACTGAGGAGCGTTCGCGGAGGACGATGGCGGAAGCGCACCGACGGCAGCGGAGCTCGACCGACGGCGCCGACCCACTGTGGTCGAAGGCGCCGCTCGTGCTGCTGCGCTACCCGGGGCTGTTCATCTCGATCGCAGTGGGAGCGCTGCTGCTCGCGCTCGCCGCCTCTGCGTACCCACTCTTCATCTCGGCCTCGGCGAGCCAGCTGGTGAAGGCGAGGATCGACGATCCCACGTACACGCGCTGGGCGGTCGGGATGCTGTACCGCAACGGCGCGATGCCGCTGCGGGGTTCCCGGCACGGGGACGTGGAGTCACGGGCCGACGCGCTGTTCCGCAGCTACGTCGCGGCGGACCCCTACCTCGACCCCCCGGTCGAGTCGGCCCTGAGCAAGGTGCTGTCGGTCTCCCTCCTCGGTGAGCGGGAGGACCGCGAGACGCGCCTGTTCACGGGGGAGCAGGCGCTCGCCCACGTCGACGTGTTGGAAGGGTCCGCCGACGAAGGCGTCCTGGTCCCCGACCTGGTCTCCGACGCGCTCGGGATCTCTCCCGGTGACCGCATCGAGGTCGGATCGCCCGACGAGGGGACGGTCACGCTCCCCGTCGGCGGGATCTACCGATCCCTGTACCGGGGCGACATCTCCGGGTACTGGAGGCCCTGGCACGACGAACTCGTCCTGTACTGCCCGGACTGTTCCCCGCCCGCCCAGGCGTTGATCATGTCGCGATCGCAGTTCGACGACGCGGCTCGCGCGACCGGTCTCGATCACGTCAGCTACGCGTGGCAGGCCCCCGTCGCTCGCGATCTCACCCTCCAGGAGGCCGAGAACGCCGCCCGGATCACGTCGGGCATCTCCGATCGGATCAGCGACCGAAGCCTGCTCAATCGGTGCTTCATCGCGTTCTTCTGCAACCGGGCGAGTGGCCCGCAGTGGGGGAGCGCGATGGACGACGTCGTTCGAGACGTCCACGGCAGGCTGATCGCGCTCGAGGGATCCGCGAAGCTGCTGCGGGTGGCGGGCATCCTGGTCGCCCTCGCCGTCGTCGCGGGCGCCGGCGCCTTCGCGATGGCCGCCCGGCGGGTCGAGTCGACGCTGCTGTTCGCCCGCGGGGCCAGACCGCGGGCGGTGGGTGGCCGCGCGAGCCTCGAAGCCATGCTCCCGTGCGTGACGGGCGCCGCGGCCGGACTGGGGCTCGCGTTCGCGTTCGTCCGCACGATCGGCCCCGAGGGCGCGCTCGCGAGCCACGCGACGGCCCAGGCGATGTGGTCGGCGGCGATCGCCGGCATCGCGGCGGTCGTCGCGATCGGCATCGTCTCGACGGTCTCGTTCCTGCGCCAATCCGAGCAGCACCGCAGCCGCTTCGGGGTCCTGTCGCGGGTGCCGTGGGAACTCGCCCTGATCGCGCTCTCCCTCCTGATCCTGCAACGGCTGCGGAGCGGAGGCGCGGTCGTGATCGATCAGGAGCTCCGGACGAAGGCACCCAGCCTGCTGCTGTTCGCGTTCCCGATCGCGTTCCTCGCGGGCTTCGTCGCCCTGATCGCGCGAGTCGTGGTCCTGGTCTTGACGTGGGCCCGGGGGAAGAGCGCGCGGTGGGGGACGTCCGCCTACCTCGCGGTCCACCGGCTCGCCGCCCGCTCGCGCCTGACGTTGCTGCTGATCGCGGCCGCCGGTCTGTGCCTGGGCCTGTTCGTCCAGGCGCAGACCGTCGCGCGGTCGATGGCGGTGACCGTCGACGCGAAGGCCGGTGTCTACGTCGGCAGCGACGTCGAGGCCCGGATCGACAGCATCAACACCACGCCCGAACGCTTCCCCCTGCCGCTCACCCGCGTCGTCCGCCGGTTGCAGGCCGGCGAGCTCCGGGCGGGAGTCCCGTTCGACCTGCTCGCGATCGACACGGAGACCTTCGCCTCGACCGCTTACTGGGACCCGGCGTTCGCTTCGGAGCCCCTCGGGACGCTCATCCACCGTCTCTCCGCGTCGTCCGACGGGGCGCTGCCGGTCGTGATCGCCTCGGCGCCGAACGCGTTCCCCTCCTCGATCACGATCGACTCGCGGACCCTGCCCGTGCGCATCGTCGGGCGCGCGGACGCGTTCCCCGGCATGACGTCGCTCCGGCCGCTCGTGGTCGTTGACAGCGCGCGTCTGATCAACGCGTTCGATGGGGCGCCCAACCCGCTCACCGGCCCGAACGCGAGCGACGAGCTCTGGATCCGCGGCTCGCCGGCCGCGGCCCGGACGGCCCTGACGAAGCTCAGCTACGTCCCCGAACTGGTCCTGACCGCGGACAAGGTGAAGGACATCCCCTACATCGCCGCCGTGATCGACACGTTCCTCGTCATGAACGGGCTCGGGCTGCTCGCGGCGCTCCTGGTCTTCGCCGCCCTGCTGATGTACCTGCAGACGCGGCAGCGCGCCGAGATCGTCTCGTACGGGCTGTCACTGCGGATGGGGATGCGGTCCTCCCGTCACCTGCTCGCCATCGCCACCGAGGTCGGCGCGATGCTCGTGATCGCGTACGTGGCCGGCGGGGTGCTCGCCATCGTGGCCGCGCGGCTCACGATCCCCCTCCTGGATCCGATCGAGGCGATCCCGCCCGAGCCGATCGGCGTCGTGCCGGTGGTCACCGTGGCCCTCGCCGCACCGGTCCTGCTGCTCGTCGCGTTCGCCGGCGGTTGGCTCACCGAACGGCGCGCGCGCACCGCCGATCTGGGACAGGTGATGCGTCTTGCGGACTGAGGCCCCCGAGACCGGCCGCAAGCCCGAGGTCGCGGCCCGCTGTGACGACCTCGTGAAGACCTACCGGACGGCGAGCGGAGAGGTCCGCGCGCTGAAGGGGCTGTCGGCCGAGGTCCCGGCGGCCGCCCTGCTCGCGGTCGTCGGACCCTCCGGCAGCGGGAAGTCGTCCCTGCTCCGGCTGATCGCGGGTCTCGACCGACCGACCAGCGGGACCCTGATGGTCGAGGGGACGAGCGTGCACGATGCGTCCGCCCGGACGCTCCGGCGCTTCCGGCGTGCGACCGTCGGCTACCTGTTCCAGCGGCCATCGGACAACTTCCTGCCGCACCTCACGGTCGGCGAGCACCTTCGGCTGGCCAGCGGGCTGACCCATCGCCCGCCGCGGCTCGAGCAGCACGAGCTCCTGTCCACGCTCGGGATCGAGGGGCGCGTCGACCACCTGCCGTCGGAGCTGTCCGGGGGCGAGCAGCAGCGGGCGGCGATCGCGGAGGTGCTGATGGGCGGCGCCACGATCGTCGTGGCCGACGAGCCGACCGCGGAGCTCGACAGCGTGTCCGCGGAGCACGTGATGGACACGATGGTCACGCTCGCGCGTGCCGGCGTGACCTTCGTGGTCGCGACGCACGACCGGTCGGTCATGCGGCGCGCCGACGACGCGCTCGAGCTCGAGCACGGGGTCCGTCGGTCCTCCGGCGTCTCGCCCGCCGACACCTCCGGGAGCGCGAGCGCCGGGTCGGTTCGGACCGCGCCCCCGCGCGAGGATCGGTTCAGCGACCGCGCGGATCGGTGGCAGCCACCTTCGGCCGCGCCGGCGCTCGAGCCCGACCTCCCGCTCGTCCTCGAGGCGAGCGGCGTGTCCAAGACCTACCGGCGCGGAGACGAGGTGGTTCACGCGCTCGACCACGTCAGCTTCGCCCTCGCGCCGGGCGAGCTCGTGGGGCTGGTCGGGCGATCGGGATCGGGCAAGACCACGCTCCTCAACGTCATCGCCGGGTGGGAACGGCCCGACGGCGGTGCGATCCAGCGCTCCGGCCGGGCCGACGCGGTCCCGGGCTGGGACGAGCTCGCGGTCGTGCCGCAGAAGCTGGGGCTGTTCGACGAGCTCACGGTGCGCGAGAACCTCGAGTACCCGGCCAGGCTGAGCGGCCGTCTCCACGAGCTGCGTGGACGCATCGACGAGCTGATGGACGATCTCGCGATCGCGCATCTCGCGTTGCGGTACCCGAAGGAGACCTCGCTCGGCGAACAGCAGCGGGCCGCGGTCGCCCGCGCGCTCGTGCTCTCGCCGACGCTCGTCCTCGCCGACGAGCCCACCGGGCATCAGGACGCCGTCTCTGAGCGACGCGTCCTCGACGCGTTCGGCCGGGCGGCCGCCGAGGGCGCGAGCTGCCTGATCGCCACCCACAACGTCGCGCTCGCGCCCCGCCTGGACCGTGTCCTCGAGATGGCGGACGGCCGCATGACGGGGACCGACGATCCCGGATGACATCGCCGGGCATCGAGTGTGTCGGACGCGTGATCGGTCCGCATCCGTTCACGTCGACCGCGAGGGTCTGCGTGCGGGATCAGTCGAGCAGCTCGTAGGCGGGGAGCGTCAGGAACTCGACGAAGTCCGGCGCGAGCGCCACCCGTTCGAACAACGCACGCGCCTCCTCGAAGCGGTACTCCTCGAACGCGGCCTCACCCAGCTGTCCGCGGAGGGTCGCCATCTCCGCGTCGATCGCCTCGCGGGCCATCGACGCCGACACCACCTCCCCGGACGAGAGCCGAGCCCCGTTCGCGACCCACTGCCAGATCTGCGACCGGGAGATCTCGGCCGTCGCGGCGTCCTCCATCAGGTTGTCGATCGCGGCCGCGCCGACGCCGGACAGCCACGAGGCGAGGTAACGCAGGCCGACGTTCACGTTCGTCCGCAGCCCCGCCCGGGTGATCTCGCCGCCCGGAACCCGCACGTCCAGCAGCCGGTCCGCCGAAACCTCGACGTCCTCCCGTAGCCGGTCCAGCTGGTTCGGTCGGTCGCCGAGGACCCGGTCGAACTCGGCGGTCGCGGTTCGCACCAGGTCGGGGTGCGCGACCCACGTCCCGTCGAACCCGGCGTTCGCCTCCCGCTC
>JBAVEY010000068.1:0-4521 GCA_049587975.1 Actinomycetota bacterium
CGAGGTCGTCTGCCTGATCGGCGCGTCCGGATCGGGGAAGTCGACGCTGCTCCGCTGCATGAACCTCCTCGAGCCGATCGACCGCGGCCGGATCGTGATCGAGGGGCAGGACGTGACGGGTCCGGGCATCGACGTGAACCGGATCCGACAGCGTGTCGGCATCGTCTTCCAGGCCTTCAATCTGTTCCCACACATGACGGTCCTGCGCAACGTCACGCTCGGTCCCACCGAGGCGCTCGGGATCTCCAAGGGCGAGGCCAGGCAGCTCTCGCTCGAGCTCCTCGGGCGGTTCGGGCTCGCCGACAAGAGCGACGACTACCCCGATCGACTCTCCGGTGGGCAGCAGCAGCGGGTGGCGATCGTCCGGGCGCTCGCGATGAAGCCGGGCATCATGCTGCTCGACGAGGTGACGAGCGCGCTCGACCCCGAGCTCGTCGCCGAGGTGCTGAACGTGATCCGCGAGCTCGCCGCCGGCGGGATGACGATGGTGATCGCGACCCACGAGATGGGGTTCGCCCGCGACATCGCGAAGCGGATCTGCTTCCTCGATGCGGGCGTGATCCTCGAGGAGGGGCCGCCGGAGGAGATCTTCTCCGCGCCGCGCGAGGAGCGGACCCAGCGGTTCCTCCAGAGCATCATCGAGGCCGGCCGGATGTGACGGAGGCGTCGGCGGGCGGCCGTATCATCGTTCCGTGCCCCCGTTCAAGATCCACGCCGACCACGTCCCGACCGGTGACCAGCCGACGGCCATCGACCACCTGGTCGAGGGCATCCGGGCGGGGGAGCCGCACATCACGCTCCTGGGCGCCACCGGGACGGGCAAGACCTTCACGATCGCCAACGTGGTCGAACGGGTCCAACGGCCCACCATCGTTATCGCACCCAACAAGTCGCTCGCGGCGCAGCTCGCGAACGAGTTCCGCGAGGCGTTCCCCGAGAACGCGGTCGAGTACTTCGTCTCCTACTACGACTACTACCAGCCCGAGGCGTACGTCCCGTCCACCGACACCTACATCGAGAAGGACTCGTCCATCAACGACGAGATCGAGCGGCTCCGGCATTCGGCCACCGCGGCGCTGCTCACGCGCCGCGATGTCCTGATCGTGGCGAGCGTGTCCTGCATCTACGGCCTCGGCTCGCCGGAGGAGTACGAGGGGCAGATCCTGCGGGTCCACAAGGGCGTGGCAACCGACATGGAGTGGTCCAAGCAACGCCTCGTCGACATCCAGTACCTGCGCAACCAGGCGAACCTGGCCCGCGGGAAGTTCCGCGTGCAGGGCGATGTCCTCGAGGTCCACCCCTCCTACGAGGAGACCGCGATCCGCATCGAGTGGTGGGGCGACACGATCGAGCGCATCACGCGGTTCGACCCCCTCACGGGAGAGATGCTCGGCGATCTCACCGAGATCACGGTGTTCCCGGCCTCGCACTACGTTGCCTCGGACGAGCGGATGAAGCGGGCCGTCGTCTCGATCGAGGAGGAACTACGCGAGCGGCTGGCCCTGCTCGAGGGTCAGAACAAGCTCCTCGAGGCGGAGCGGCTGCGGATGCGGACGACCTACGACCTTGAGATGCTGCGCGAGGTCGGGTTCTGCTCGGGCATCGAGAACTACTCGCGGCACATAGACGGCCGCGCGCCCGGCGAGGCACCTTACACGCTGCTCGACTACTTCCCGGACGACTGGCTGTGCGTGATCGACGAGTCACACGTCACCGTCCCGCAGATCCACGGCATGTACGAGGGCGACAAGACCCGCAAGGAGACGCTCGTCGAGTTCGGCTTCCGGCTGCCGAGCGCGCTCGATAACCGGCCGCTGCGGTTCGAGGAGTTCGTGCGGAGGGTCAACCAGACCGTGTACATGTCCGCCACGCCGGGCCCGTACGAGCTCCGGACGTCGAACCGTATCGCCGAGCAGATCGTGCGACCGACCGGCCTGGTCGATCCCGAGGTCCAGGTCCGCCCCACCCGGGGGCAGGTGGACGACCTAATCGAGGAGATCCGCAAGCGCGCCGAGGCCGGGCAGCGGGTCCTGGTCACCACCCTGACCAAGAAGATGGCCGAGGACCTCACGGACTACCTGCTCGAGATGGGCATCCGGGTCCGGTACCTGCACTCGGAGGTCGACACGATCCAGCGGATCGAGATCATCCGGGACCTGAGGCTGGGCGAGTTCGACGTGCTCGTGGGGATCAACCTGCTCCGCGAGGGCCTGGACCTGCCCGAGGTGTCGCTGGTCGCGATCTTGGACGCCGACAAGGAGGGCTTCCTGCGTTCGGACACCTCGTTGATCCAGACGATCGGCCGGGCGGCCCGCAACGTCGACGGCACGGTGATCATGTACGCGGACGAGGTCACCGACTCGATGAAGCAGGCGATCGGCGAGACGCAACGGCGGCGCAAGATCCAGATCGAGTTCAACCGGGAGCACGGGATCGATCCGCAGTCGATCCGCAAGAAGGTCTCGGACATCCTGCTCACGATGGCGGTCGACACCCGGGCCACCGCACCGCAGAAGCGTCGGCGCAAGCGCGAGCACCCCGAGATGCCCACCGAGGAGCTCGAGCGCCTGATCCAGCAGCTCGGGGAGGAGATGCACGAGGCCGCGAAGGACCTCCGGTTCGAGTACGCGGCGCGCCTGCGCGACGAAGTCGTCGACCTCCGCAAGGAGCTCAAGGCCCTCCGCGGAGCCGGGGTCGGCGGCTGACGCCCCGGCGATGTCGCTGAGGATCGATGTCCCGCTCGCCTGGCTGGGCCCCGGCATGCTCGTCCGTCACGCCACGGTGGTCTGCGACGGCGGCCGGGTCACCTACGCGGGTCCGAGCGCGGCCGCACCGCCGGGCGACGACCTTATCGAGGCCGACGGCTTCCTGATGCCGGGGGTGGCGGACCGGCACGTCCACATCCGGCTCGCGGACCCCGGGGCGGTCCTGCTCGGCGGGGTGACGGCCGTCCGGGACCTCGCGTGGGTGCCACAGGAGATCTTGGCGCTCGCGAACGCCTCCGAGCTGCCCTCGTTCACCGGGCCGGTCATCCGGGCGGCGGGCCCTATGCTCACCGCGCCCGGCGGGTACCCCACCGCGTCCGCGTGGGCCCCGCCGGGGACGGGGCGCGAGCTCGCGAGCGCCGAGGACGCGGCGTCGGTCATCGCCGAGCTGGCCGACCAGGGCGCAGCCGCGATCAAAGTGTCCCTGAACGCCGAGTCCGGACCGACGCCCTCCGACGCCGAGCTCGCCGCGATCGTCGGGGCGGCCCACGACCGAGCGCTGCCGGTGACCGCCCACGTCCAGGGGCCGGGACAGGCGGAGCGCGCGATCGGCGCCGGCATCGACGAGTTCGCGCACACACCCTGGACCGAGCGGCTGTCCGACCCGCTGCTCGCGTCGGCCGCGCGCACGATGCGGATGGTCTCGACGCTCGACATCCACTCGTTCGGCGAAGTGACTCCCGGGCTGCGGACGGCGTGCGACAACCTGGTGCGGTTCCGGTCCGCCGGAGGGACCGTCGTCTACGGGACCGACCTCGGAAACGGAGCGATCCCGCCCGGGATCCACCTACGCGAGGCTCTCCTCCTGCATGAGGCGGCGCGGATGACGCCGGAGGAGGTATTGATCGCCATGACCGCCGGGGCGATCTCGGCCGGCGGTCCCGCCGACCTGCTCGTGCTGGGCTCGGACCCGTTGGTCAGGCTGGAGGCGCTGGGCGACCTCAGGATGGTGGTTCGGGCCGGCCGAATCGTCGCTGGTCAGACTGGCTGAGCCCACCCCGACCGCCCTTTCACTGCCCGGGGGCCGGGCGTACGGTGGCGCCTATGGAGTTCCGGATACTCGGGCCGCTGGAGGTCCTGGGCGATGACGGACCGCTCAAGCTGGGCGGCCCGAAGCAGCGCGCCGTCCTCGCCCATATGATCCTTCGAGCGAACCGGGTGGTGCCCGCCGGTCTGTTGATCGACGAGCTGTGGGGAGAGGAACCCCCCGAGTCGGCACGGAACACCCTGCAGACCTACGTCTACCGGCTGCGGAAGGTGGTCGGCGACGCCAGGATCGAGGCCGGATCGGGAGGCTACCTCCTGCACGCCGAGCCGAACGAGATCGACGCCGGGCGTTTCGAGGAGCTGGTCAGGCAGGCGAAGGGATCCCTTGCCTCCGACCCCTCGGCGGCGCTCGCGGCTCTTGACGCGGGCCTCGCGCTCTGGCGCGGGGATGCGCTCGCCGATCTCGGCGACGAGCCCTCGCTCCGTGGGGAGATCGCGCGCCTGGAGGAGCTCCGCCTCTCCGCGACCGAGCATCGGATCTCGACCGAGCTCGCGATGGGGAGCCACACCACAGCGATCTCGGAGCTCGAGGCGCTCACCGCCCGTTATCCACTGCGCGAACGTCTGTGGGCGCACCTGATGCTCGCGCTCTATCGCGGAGGACGCCAGGCGGAGGCGCTCGACGCCTACGAGCGCGCCCGGCAGGTGCTCGCCTCCGACCTCGGCTCCGACCCTTCGCCCGAGCTCCAGCAGCTGCACCAGCAGATCC
>JBAVEY010000069.1:0-1927 GCA_049587975.1 Actinomycetota bacterium
CGCCTCGAGGGCATCGTGTGACGCGAGCACCGCCAGGGTCGAGTAGCTCGTGTCCTCACCGGCCCGGGCGGCCATCTCCTCGGCCAGGGTCAGAAGCCGGGCGGGTTCAATCATCTTCATCAGCCAGTCTGGTCCTCGGTGCCGGTTCGAGCGGGCAGATCAGGCGTCGACCAGCAGGGCTATCGATGCGGTGAAGCCGTGCAGGAAGTTCTTCCCGCCGACCGGGCCGATCTCCCCTGCGCAGTTGAACCCCGCTAGCGGAATGCCGCCGAGCATCTTCGAAACAAGCGACGCGTCGTGATCGGGGACAGAGAACAGACGCGACCCCCTTCCGTTGCAGGTGAACAGCAGCGCCCCGGCCGCCGGCTCCGCCTCGCGCTCGAGGAGGGTGCGGAGATCCTCGTCCGCGGTGGCCGCGTCCCGCACCTGGAATTGGATGGTCTCCCCGACCTCGATCGTGTCCCCAACCGCCATCGCCCCGCTCTCCCGGTCCACCCCCCGGACACCCCGGATGAGGAAGTCCCCGCGCCCCGGCTCGGCCTTGTACTCGTCAATGACGCGACCCACGTGGAGACCCTGACCGACCAGCTCGCGGTCCTGGGGCGTGAGCGTCGCGACGAGCTCCTGCAGTCGCTCCAGGGGCGGCCGCCCTCCCAGCTCGTGGACGATGCCCTTTTCTGCACGCGTAACTGTGTAGGCGTTGCCGATGGGGCGGCACCCCTGGGAGACCAGAGCCCGGATCCGGATACCGGGCACGCGGGCCCCGACGGCGCCGGAGTCCACCACAGCGTCGTCTAAGAACAGACGCGTGTCGCCGGACCCCAACCCGCCGCTCGCCATGCCACCCATCACGACCGTTCCGGGAACCCGCTCGTTCAGATGCTCGAGCAGGAGGTCGGTGGGGAACGAGAACGGATCGCCGATCAGCAGGCACGCGGCCGGCGTGGTCTCCTCGAAGCGATAGCCGCCGAACACGCCTCCCTCCGAGGTGCGGACGAACTCCATGTGAAAGGTCTCGACGGGCTCGGGCAGTGAGGCCAGCCACACCGCAACGGCCGGGCCGCCCTCGACCTCGCGGTCGCCGCCCACCACCGTTTCTGCGACACAGCCGATGACCCGTTCGGGCCGGACCTCGACCCGAAGGGCCTCCGACGCGACCTCGGCAAAGGGAGCGTGGTCCCTGGAGGTGACGAGCACGGCGAGGGAGACCTCCGTCTCGCCGAGTCGGACGCGCGCCTCCTCCACAGCCTCCGTCGTCGCCTTCGCCGGATCGAGGTCGGTCGAGAGCGCCGCGCCGATCCTCATCTCCTCGACCCTACACCGGTGGATTCATCGCGGATAAAGGAGGCACGGTGAGGTGCATCATCGCGGTGAGGTGGGCTAGTTCATGATCTTCACGTCGCCGATCAGGCCGTAGGCGCGAACCTCGAACTGCGGAACCTCCCCTGGGAGCAACCTTCACCCTTCGATCGCCGATGAGCGTCCCGCCTCGTATCGAGACGCGGCTCTCAGCGAAGTCGGGGGGCTACCGGTCCCGCTCGGCCGGGTCGACCGCGCAGGCCCGCTCACCGAGGACGCGGCCCAGGCGCTCGCGGTGCCTGGCCACCCACCGGTAGGCCCGATCCGTCGTTCGAGGGAAGGCGCTCGCGAGCGCGGCGATCGGCGCGCCGGCCGACAACAGTCTTGCGAGCTGAGGGACGGCCTCGCCACCCGAATAGGTCCGGCCGTTGGGGGCGACGAGGTGCCAGGAGGCCATCTTGCGCTCGCGGTCCATCCCCATCAGGAGGTCGTCGGCCTGCTCGCTCTGGAGCGCGACAGGCCGCAGCCGGCCATGGCGGTCCCAGGCCAGGAGCCTGGAGAGCGACCACCGGCAGAACCCGCAGTCGTTGTCGAAGAGGATCACCGCGCGCCCCATGCCGCCTAGTCC
>JBAVEY010000070.1:0-4410 GCA_049587975.1 Actinomycetota bacterium
TGCAGCATTTCCCAGAGAAGACGTACAGAACATCGTTTGCCGCGTCGTAGGCCATGCTCTCGAAGTCATCGGTCCGGTTTCCTCCGGCACGAGGACCGCCGCCGAATCGAACCGTGGATCCGAATGCCTGTTCCCCTATCACTCGTCTGAGGTTCCCGGTCTTCGGAGCGACTTCGAAGATTGCGTCCGTTGAGTCGTCTGCCAGCCAGAGCGAG
This sequence comes from Actinomycetota bacterium, assembly GCA_049587975.1. Taxonomy (GTDB): domain Bacteria; phylum Actinomycetota; class UBA4738; order UBA4738; family HRBIN12; genus DASSJM01. The sequence goes on from JBAVEY010000070.1 coordinate 216, forward strand.
TGATCCCTCGGAACGTAGGCGCTGCCCTCACCGTCGTGCATCGAGACATGGGTGTGAACGAAAGGCGTCGTGCGGATGACGCCAACGCGCCTCAGATGCGGCGTCGTCTGTGCAGTCGACGACGATGGCGTGAGAAGAGCTGAGAGCACGACTGCCCACACGAGCGTTCGGACTCGGCGACCCGGCCTAGTGGTGATCGCGTGCACGACCCCCTCTCCCACCTCGTTTGCGTGACGGAGAAGCTACTCCGAATGCAACGAGACACAACATCGACCATTCTTCCTAGGTCGTCTGCAGAGAACCACGCACAATTGGCCGCGTTGGGGCGATCCGTCACCCTTTTCCCTGGCGGCGGCCGCCTGCTCCGCAACACCCGTTCGAAGTCGGGGAGATCAGGACGTGAAGCAGCTCGGCGCGGGGAGCAGGACCGAGTGCGTCCAGACACTCCCGCAGATTGGCCTAGGACACCTTGCGAAGCTGCTTCCTGGCACGTCGCCAAGCCAGGATCGGGACGAACTCACGGACCCGAGCACCGTCGAACTCACCCAGGGCCTGCCTGGCGACCTCGTCGATCTTGCTCTCGGGAAGCCCCCGGTACTCCTCTTCAAGCTGCTTCTTCAGGCCCGGGAAGGGGTTCTTGATCGGTTCCTGCCTAGGATCCCCGCGTGGACTCATGTGAACTCCGCTTCCCGATTCAGGGTCCGGGCTTAGGATTTGGCGCGGCCGAGGGACACGGGGTGGACTCGTAAAGAGGTGTCCGGAGCGAGTCATTGTCCATGCGCACTCCCAGGCGAAACCCGCCATCCCTCGACCGCAGCCCAATTGTGGAATGCGTTAGGAAAAGCCGCATCGCTTAATCCGCGTATCTGAGCTAGTCCGCGGGACGTGTCGAGCCTGGGTACCAGGTCGCATGCCGAAGCCCCGTACTCGATTGATCGATCATTCAGGCAGTTCCGTCCGGAGCTGCGAGCGGCGCTCCCGCAGCATCCCGACGACTACCGCTCGGAGGTCCGGTCCTCTTCGCAATCGATCGGCGACTCGCCGAAGGTCCGCGTCGCCGGATTCCCCCAGCAGGGCTGGATCATGCCCACCGTTCGAAGTCGGGGAGCATCAGGACGTGGAGCATTTCGAAGCTGGGAGCGGGACCGAGCGCATCTAGGCGCGCCCGTAGTCGGCGCCCAAGTTCATCCGTTCGCCCTTCTACAGCCTCACAACTCCGACATAGGTGGCCGTTAACGGGGACGGTCGTGACGTCGTCGGTGAAGTCCAGGGCGCCCGTGATGCCCTCGAAGCCCCCGGTCCCCGAGACGATCGGATGATTGCACCGCACATGGACCTCGCCGTCCGCGTCGAACTTCGTCGTGAAGGTGAAGGTCGTAGAGAAGGTGCCGAACGGCTCGTCGGTAGCGCAAACGGCGTCCCCATCCGAGTTCACGCAGCCCGTGAAGTGCTCCGTGCCAGAGAACACGGCGGTGCCGCTCGGAGTGTAGGACGCTGGATCCTTGGGATCCGGGGTGATTGAGTCGATCCACCAGCAGCCGAGGAGTCCCCCGTCCATCGTGTAATCGGCGGTTGCGTCGGTGCATGAATCACCTGCGGCGTTCACCGTCTGAATGCCCATCACGACCGGGCTCGCGCTCGCAGGCGGGGCGACGACGAAGATCATCGCGGTCGCCACTGCCACCGATACGAACAGCCGCACCCTCATTCCCGGACTTCTTGCTGGGGTCGATACATCTCCCACAGCTGCCGGGCGGACAGTACCTTCTGCTCAAGGGCAAGAGCAGCCAGAGGCGTTAGACCCTCTCCCCCGCGGTCTCCGGGTCCTCTGCTCAGCGTCGGGATTCGCTCAGCATCCCAACCAGCACCGCCCGGAGCGTCCGGTCCGCCTCGCAATCGATCAGCAGCTCGGCGGAATCGGCATCCCCGCGAGTTCGCGATGAGGTCTAGGGCCGCGGGCTGAGGGTTCCACGCCCATAGCCCCGACGCGGTGTCCTGCGGCACTCGCGACCCGTGACGGTGCCTCTGCCAGTCATGGACGAACACGCCAGAGTTGCTGGCTCGACTCCCTGAACGTCTCCTCCAGTCCGTCGGTCAGCCGCTCATCCAGGCTCGGCAAGACGTGCGGGTAGACGGTCATGATGACGACCGGCGACGAGTGCCCCAACCGTTCGGCGATCTCCTTCGCGTGAGCCCCCTGAGCGATCAGCAAGGCCGCGCAGCGTAGGTCGTGGATCCGGAAGCCGTCCGGCAGTCCTGCGGCCCTGCGGGCTGGCTCGAAGACCGGCCCCGGAAGTTTCTCGGTCGAAGCGGTCCGCCCTCCGGTGACGCGAAGACCGACCCATCGGCAGCCGTTCCGACCTACGGACCTGCTAGTGACTCACACGAAGAGGAAGCTGTGGAACGTGGGCACGCTCCTGCTCACGGCCGTCCTCATCCTCGGGATGGCAGCGTGGATAGGGATCCAGGCAACGGGTGACGAATCCAGCTGACGCGCCGCAGGAATGCCAGCCGGACTCTGGAGCATCGACGCCGACGGGGATGCGCGTGTGCATCCCGCCGTCGACCTAACCGCGGCCGAGACCCGTGCCGTCCGGCGCGTGGTTGGACGGTCTGGCCTCTGGGTCCAATCGACGACCCGCACCGAGAACGACGCCGGCGACGTCCCGAGCGTCGACGGGAATAGTCCCGACGATTGGGTCTGGTCCATCCTGAACCGTTAGCAAGCTTCCGGGCCGGAAGCCATCTTCCGCCGCCGTACGTTCCGGTCCGGAATGGAATCGTGCCGTACGACGGCAACCGTGTGCGACGGGGGAGACCGTCTTGCTCCCCCGTCCGCACCAACGGTCTTGCTGGTGGGAAACCTCCTAGCGGCGCCAGGGCGTCGCAGCTCGCCTCGCGCTTCCCAGCCAGCGGCAAGCGGTTCCTCCTGGATCTCGCGGTCCCGATCGGACATCGGATAGGTCATCTCGCCACCTCCGCCCGGAGCATGGCGCCCGGCTGAACGGCCGTTCAGTCCGAGGAGGGCGAGGGGACGGGGACACGAGCGTCGTGGGTGATCAAGAAGGGGTCAACGGTCGCAGGCAGGCTCGAGCTCGACATCCCGTGGGCGGTGAGCCAGGCGTTCCGAACCCCGGTCCACATGGAAGACGCCTGATCGCCGGTGAGCACAGTCACGGCCGCCGGAGCCGGGCCGGGGTAGGCCCCGGGCCCCAGCCAGCACACATAGTTCGTGCCGATGAACACCGCGTCCGGCGGGAAGCCTGCGGCGTCCCAGCCTTCCGCCGGCTCCTGTGCAAGCGCGAAGACGGAGTCAGCGATGACGGGCGTGTGGTTCTGTACTCCGCGGCCCTGCCACTTGAAAAAGTACCCCGGGCCATCGTTCCCGGCGTTCGCAGTGTGGATCCGCACGTAGCAACGTGCGACATCGATGAAGCGGGATTCGCCCGGCCCGATGGAAGCGAACAAAGTCCGTGACTCGTTCTGCTCGGAGATGAAGGCTCGCACCCCATCCATCAAGCAGTCCTGGACCGCGCCCGGCATGAAGTCGTCATCTTCGATGCAGTCGTCGCGGATCGCCGAGAAGTAGGAGTCGTGAAGGATCCACGAACCAATGTTCGCTGCGACCTGTTGAGGCTTGATCCCGTCCTCGATGTTGTGCACGCGCAGGTAGGAATACGTCGTCAGCCCGCTCGAGTACAACTTGATCGCTGCTCCTCCGTAGCTGTGCGCCTGATCCCACGTCCACGTCGTCGGGACGCGGCCGAGAAAGAGCCCTCCCAGCCACTCGATCTCGACGCCCGGGGACGCATCCGAGCCCACCTCCGCGCAGATCGGGCTCGTGTCACCGGACGCCGTGGATGTCCACCTAGTCGCGTCGTATCGGTGGCCCAGAGCGGGCTTGGGATCGACATAGCCCTCGTCGGTCGTACCGGTAAGTACAGTGGTCCTTGCGCCCGGTGCTACTGGTGCGAGCGTGCCGGTCGATGTTCCATCCCCACCGGAGCCGGCGGGCGCCGGGCGCCTGCCGCCGCTCTGCTGGCGCGTACACGCGGACACCAAGGCCGGCACTCCGCCGACCAGGGCGGCGCGGCCCATCCGCCGCAGGAACTCCCGACGGGTGATGTCATCAGACCATGCCCGCACATCTACCATTGCATGATTCTTCCGCTTTGGCGCATTGTACGGACCATCT
>JBAVEY010000071.1:0-2126 GCA_049587975.1 Actinomycetota bacterium
TCCCCCGTGGCTCCGTGGGGCTGGTCGGCGCCAACGGAGCCGGCAAGACGACGCTGCTGCGCTTGGCGTTGGGTCAGCTGCGCCCCACCGCCGGCAGGATCGAGGTCGTGGGAAGGACCGTCGCCGATGATCCGATCGGCGTGCGAGCCCACCTCGGCTTCATGCCCGAGCACGACTGCCTTCCCCCCGACCAGACAGCCGCCGACGTCGTCGCCACCTTCGGTGAGCTCTCCGGCCTGCCGCCCCGAGCCGCCCGCCAGCGCGCCTCCGAGATGCTCGACCTCGTCGGACTGGACGAGGCGCGCTTTCGGCCGATCGGCGGGTTGTCAACGGGAATGCGCCAGCGAACCAAGTTGGCCCAGGCAATCGTCGCCGACCCGCAGGTGGTGCTCCTCGACGAGCCCACCGCTGGCCTCGACCCGATCGGCCGCGAGGAGATGCTGATCCTCGTCGGCCGGCTTGCCGGCTTCGGGATCTCGGCGCTCATCGCCACGCACCTGCTCGACGACGTCCAGCGCGTGTGCGACCACGTGGTGATGATCGATGGCGGCAAGCTGCGCCGCTCCTCCGCCACCCGGGCCCTCCTGCACCGGACGGGCGCCGTGCGGGTCGAGGTGCACGACGGCGCAGAGCGACTCGCCGACCTCCTCCGTACCGCCGAGGTGGCCGTCACGCTTGTGGACGATGCCACGCTCGACGTGCGTGTCGACGGCGACGACGACGGCCGTGTGCTCGACCTCGTCCGCGACGGCGCCGACGATCTCGGCCTCGCCCTGCAGGCGATGACCACCCGGCGGATGTCCCTTGACGAACTGTTCCTGGACGAGCCGCCGTGAGCGCGCGATCGCTGCCCGGCGGCGCCGTCTACGATCGCGGGTATCGGCCCTACGAGGGCCAGCGCGGCGGTCGGGGCGCTTCTCGCGCCGCCCTGGTTCGGCTCTCGATTCGCCGCGCCCTCGGGCTCCGCCGGTCTTGGCGCCAGAAGGTCCTGCCGTGGTCGTTGCTCGGGATCGCGACGATCCCGGCAGTCATCAACGTCGGGGTCAAGTACATCACGCGGAACACCCCGGCCGCCGACGTCGATCTCATCACGTTCCGCGACTACGTCGGCGTGTCGACTGCGCTCCTGCTCTTCATCGCGGTCACGGCGCCGGACATGGTGTGCCCCGACCGGCGTAATCGCGTCCTGCCGCTGATCTTCTCGCGCCCGCTGACGGGAAACGACTACGTCCTGGCCAAGGTCGGGGCGCTCACCGCCATCCTCTTCGGCTTCGGCTTCTTCCCCCAGGTCGTGCTGTTCGTCGGCCAGATGCTCGTGGTCGAGGAGGGCGCGCTCGACTTCCTCAGGGAGAACGCCCAGGTGCTGTGGCAGGTGCCGGTGGCCGTCGCACTCTTCTCCCTGTACTGGGCGACGCTCGCCCTCGCCCTCTCGGCCACGACCACGCGCCGCATCGTCGGCGGCGTTGCCCTGCTCGCCACCGTCTTCGTCTCGGCGGCGGTGTCATCGATCCTCGTCGTCGCCGGCGGTGCGGACGTCGAGAACCTCTTCGAGAACGGCAGCCTGTGGGGGCTCCTCAATGTGCTGGAGATCCCGCTTCGCATCACCGACCTCGTGTTCCTCGGCCACGTCGATCCCACGTCGCTCGTCGGCGGGGCCGAGGGAGCGGGCCTCGGCGTGATCCTCGTGTACCTCGCGGTCGTCGCCGGCTCCCTCGGCTACCTCGTCCACCGCTATCGGGGGATCCCGTGAGCGCCCTGCCCGCGCCTCCGCCATCGAGTGACCCCGCGTTCGCCGAGCAGGCGACGGTCGTCCTGGACGGCGCGTCCGTGTGGTTCGGCCCGAAGGTGGCGCTGTCCGAGGTGTCTTGCTCCTTCGGCCCCGGGGTCACGGGCCTGCTGGGCCCGAACGGCGCGGGCAAGACGACGCTCATGCGGGCCGTCAGCGGGATGTTGCCGCTGGGCGCCGGCGCCGTCCGCGTCGAGGGGCTCGACCCTCGCACGCGCCGCGAGGTTCAGCGCGTCATCGCCCTCGTCCCGGAAGAGGACACCGATCTGAGCGTGCTCTCGGCCCGTCAGCTCGTGCGCTACGCCGCCGCCCTCCACGGCGTGCGCGACCGCGCCGCGCC
>JBAVEY010000072.1:0-13556 GCA_049587975.1 Actinomycetota bacterium
GGGCAAGCGCTATCTGGACTGGGAGATCCCGGACCCCGCGGGCCTACCCGTCGAGGACGTCCGTCCGATCCGGGACGAGATCGGCGAGCGCGTCCGCGGAATCATGACCGACCTAGGGATCCCCGCAGGGTCCTGAGGAGTTGGCCGCGAGCGGTCGGCCCTCGTGCGCTGGGACCTCGGGCCTCCTCCTGTCGTCGAGACAGGGCCGACGCTATAGGCGTCGGTCATCAGGGCCTCGATTGCCGAGCCGGAAGGAGTGGTGATGGATCAGGGAGCGCCGAGCGGCCTCTCAACGACTGATCGGACTGCCGCTCCTCCGGGCGGGGCGGATGAGGGTGGCGTCGTCGCACGACTCTCCACGCTGGACCGGTTCCTCCCGCTGTGGATCGCGCTCGCGATGGCCGCCGGGTTGGTGCTGGGGACGCTCGTGCCGTCCCTCAACGACGGCCTCGATCGGCTCCGGATCGGCACGGTCTCGCTGCCGATCGCCATCGGCCTGCTGTTGATGATGTATCCCGTGCTGGCGAAGGTCCGCTACGAGGATCTCGGCCGGGCGAGCCGAGACGGCGTGAACGACCGCTCGTTCTTCGGGGTCTCGCTGTTCCTGTCGTGGGTCGTGGGCCCGGCCCTCATGTTCACGCTCGCGTGGGTGTTCCTGGCCGACGAGCCCGCCTACCGGACCGGGGTCATCATCGTGGGCCTGGCTCGCTGCATCGCGATGGTCCTGATCTGGAACGACATCGCGCTCGGCGACCGCGAACGGACCGCGATCCTGGTGGTGTTCAACGCGATCTTCCAGGTCGCCGCGTACTCACTGCTCGGCTACTTCTACCTGACCGTCCTGCCCGGATGGCTGGGCTTCGACACGCAGGGGTTCGAGGTGGGGATCTGGGAGGTCGCTCGCACGGTGCTGATCTTCCTCGGCATCCCCCTCACGGCGGGCTACCTGACCCGACGCATCCTGGTGAAGCGTCGGGGACGCGAGTGGTACGAGAGCCGGTTCGTCCCGCGGATCAGCCCGATCACCCTGTACGGATTGCTGTTCACGATCGTCCTGCTGTTCGCGATCCAGGGCGAGGAGATCACCTCTCAGCCCCTCGACGTGGCACGGATAGCCTTGCCGTTGCTCGCGAACTTCGCCCTGATGTGGGCGGCAGGGTTCGCCGCCGGACGCGTGATGAGACTGCCGTATCCGCAGACCGCCAGCATGGCATTCACGGTCGCGAGCAACGACTTCGAGTTGGCGATCGCCGTGTCCGTCGGCGTCTTCGGCGCCGCGTCCGGGCAGGCGCTTGCCGGCGTCGTCGGTCCACTGATCGAGGTCCCGGTCCTCGTCGGGCTCGTCTACGTCGCGCTCTGGCTGAGGCGACGGCTCCGCTGGCCTCCAGGCGCCGAGGTGATCATCGCCAGGCAGCGTTCAGCCAGGGTTCGAGCCTGAGATCAGCAACAGGGTGGACGGTCAGGGCACGAGGGATCCGGGGGACACCACGGCTCCCGATCCGATGCCTTCCTCCTTGTTCCGTACCCGCGTCGATGCCCTCATGCATCCCCCTCACGTGCGCCGGGCGCGGATGATCGCCGAGTACATCCCGCCGGCGACGACGTGGGTGGGCTCGACCTCGACGTCCTCGAAGCCGGCTCGCTCGAGCTCCGACCGGTACTCGCCGAACGAGAGCGCACCGGCGATGCACCCGACGAAGCTGCCCCGCTCGGCGCGTTCGGCCTGAGACAGCTCGTCCGACGCCACGATGTCACTGATGCCGAGCCGCCCGCCGGGACGGAGCACGCGTCGCATCTCGTCGAACACCTTCGACTTGTCGTCCGAGAGATTGATCACGCAGTTCGAGATGACCACGTCGACGCTCGCGTCGGACAGCGGGACGTCCTCGATGAAGCCCTTGAGGAACTCGACGTTGTCGACGCCGGCTTCGGCGGCGTTCCGTCGCGCCAGATCGAGCATCTCGTCGGTCATGTCGAGACCGTAGGCGCGTCCGGTCGGTCCGACGCGCCGCGCCGAAAGGATCACGTCGATCCCACCACCCGATCCGAGGTCGAGGACGGTCTCGCCCTCGGCCAGCTCCGCCACGGCCGTCGGATTGCCGCATCCGAGACTCGCGAGCACGGCGACGTCGGGCACCTCGGCTCGCTCGGACGCCTCGTACAACGCCTCACCACCGCACAACGATTCGTCGCAGCAGCTGCCCCATCCGACGCTCTTCACGCTGAGGGCCGCCTTGCGGTAGTGCTCGCGGACCTGTTCCCTGACCTCGCTCATGTCCTCGCTCCTTCCCGTTCCAGCTCGAAGATCGTCGCGAGACGCTCGAGCACCTTCCGGTTGATCGTGTAGAACGCCCACACGCCCCGCTGCTCTCGTTCGAGCAAGCCCACCTGGACGAGCTTCTTCAGGTGGAAGCTCACGGTCGGTTGCGACAAGCCGAGCTCCGGCGTGAGGTCGCAGACGCAGGCCGGCCCGTCGGCGTTCGCCAGCAGGTTCACGATCCGGACCCGCCCCGGATCCGACAGGGCCTTGAACACCGCGGCCGTGGTCTCGGCCTCCTCGTCGGACAGGCCGGCGGCTCCGAGCGGCGAGCAGCAGGCGGCCGGGGCCTGGTCGATGACCGTCAGCTCATGCATCCCTGGTCACTCCGTCGGCTAGAGATCGATGTTCGTCGATGGAATGGTAGTACATGACATCGATGGACGTCAATGCATCGTCCCGGTTTCGGTCGAGGTCGTTGCGTCACGGGCTGCGACAATGAGGGCATGCCCCCCGACCTCGTGAAGGTGCTCTCGACCACCTCGATCCTGGAGGGCGAGATCGTCAAGGCCCGGCTCCAGGGCGAGGGGATCCCCGTCCTGCTGAAGGGGGGCGGTTCGGACCCGTACGGGACGGGCGTCTCCTATGTCTTCGTGCCGACCGAGTTCGAGGCGCAGGCGAGGCTGGTGCTCGAAGGGGTGGACGACGAGCCGCTCGGGGAACCCGAGACCACCTAGGCCGCGAGCTCCGGGCGAGCCGGAGCTCAGCGCTTGGAGTACTGCGGGGCCTTGCGGGCCTTCTTGAGGCCGTACTTGCGACGCTCCTTCTCGCGGGGATCGCGCGAGAGGTAGCCCTCGCTCTTCAGCACGGGACGGAGCTCGGGGTCGAGCTCGATCAGGGCCCGGGCGATCCCCAGGCGCAGGGCGCCGGCCTGTCCCGAGACCCCACCGCCCTCGATCCGGGCGATCACGTCGAGGTCCTTGTCCCGCTCGACCAGACGGAGCGGAGCGGCGACGACCATGCGATGGGCGCGCGTCGTGAAGTACTCGTCCAGCGAGCGGCCGTTCAGCTGGAACGCGCCGGTTCCCGGGACCAGGCGGACCCTGGCCACGGCCTCCTTGCGTCGTCCCGTCGTGGTCTGGACCACGCTACGTCTCCTTCTTCGTCGACCGCCCGGGGGTGGTCTTCTTGGCCGGCGCCTTCGCTGTCGGGGCCTTGGCGGTCGTCGCCTTGGCGGTCGTCGCCTTCGCGGTCGCGCGCTTGGCCGTCGAGCGCTTCGCGGTGGTCTTGTTGGCCGGCGAGGTCGCGGTCGCCGAACGCTTGGCCGTGGACCGCTTGGCGGCGGGGGCGGTCGGCTCCGGCCGCGTCGCCGCTGTCTCCGGCGTCCCGGCCTGCGTTTGGGGCAGCCCGCTCCACGGGGGGAACTCGCCCGGCGCGAGCGGCTGAGGCTGCTGCGCCTCGTGTCGGTGCTCCGCCCCGGCGTAGACGCGCAGCTTGCTGGCCATCTGCCGCCCCAGCCGGTTGTGCGGGAGCATGCCCTTGATGGCCTTCTCGACCGCGAACGCGGGCTTCTTCGCGAGGAGCCTCGAGTAGACGGTCTCGGTCAGACCGCCGGGGTATCCGGAGTGGTGGTACGCGACCTTCTTGTTCTCCTTGCCGCCCGAGAGCGTGACCTCCTTGGCGTTGATCACGATCACGTGGTCGCCGGTGTCCGCATGGGGCGCGAAGATCGGCTTGTGCTTGCCCCGCAGGATCGTCGCCGCCTGCGTCGCGAGACGGCCGAGGATGGCCCCGCTGGCGTCCAGGACATACCAGCGGCGCTCGATGTCACGCGGCTTCGGCGAGTAGGTCTTCATAACGTGAAAGATGCCGGCCGGAGTGGCCGACGGCCCATGCTACCTGCGGCTTCGCGTGACCGTCAAAGGACGAGGCCCTCCGGGGCCGGAGGCGGCTACCGGTCGCGGTTCCTGAGCGCCTCGGCGCCCATCTGGAAGTACTCGAGCAGCCGACGCCTGATGTCGGCGGGCGGCCCCATCCCGTCCACCGCGGCCCGCATGTGCTCGAACCACCGGTCGCGCTCCGCCGGCCCGATCGCGAAGGAGAGGTGACGCCTGCGCAGCATGGGGTGGCCGCGCTCGGCGCTGTAGGCGGCGGGGCCGCCCCAGTACTCGCTCAGGAACAGCGCGAGCCGCTTCCGGGCCGGCCCCAGATCCTCGGGCTGCGGGTAGACCGGCAACAGCTCGGGATCGGATGCGACCTCGTCGTAGAAGCGATCGACGAGCTGCTCGAAGAACGGCAGGCCGCCGACCTCCTCGTACACGGATGTCGGCTCGGCCAACGACCCTCCAGGCGCCTCGAACGAAGCGTGCTACCCGACCTTCCCTCGCTCCATCGGGCAGGCACAGCGTACCGTCGGGTCGAGCGGTCGCCTCCCGACAGGTGACGCTGGTCAGGTCGGTTCGCCGGTTCGCGCGATCCCCGCCGATGCCGGCGACGGCTCGCGCGACGGTCGCTCGGGGAACGGCGGCCACGGGGGGATCGTCGCGGGTTCGCGGAGGCCGACGAGGTCGTCGGGGCGGACCGGCATGCGGTTGAGCTCTCGCCCGAGCGCATCTCGCAGGGCCGCCACGATCGCGGCCGGCGCGACGACGTTCGACGGCTCCCCCACGCCCTTGGCGCCGAACGGCGTGCCCGGTTCGGGCTCCTCGATGAGCTCGACCTCGACCCTCGGCATGTCGAGCGTCGTCGGGAGCAGGTAGTCGGTGAAGGACGCGTTCGCGATCCGGCCGTCCTTCAGCTGGAGCTCCTCCATCAGCGCGAGTCCCAGCCCCTGCGCCGATCCGCCCTCGATCTGGCCGACGATGCTCTGCGGGTTGATCGCGAAGCCGACGTCCTGCGCCGTCGCGAGCTGCACGACGCGCACGAGCCCGAGCTCCTCATCGACGTCCACGACCGCCCGTTGTGCGCCGAACAGGAACCCGACGTGGACGTCGCCCTGTCCCTGTTCGTCGAGCCGGGAGGTCGGTGCGTGCCGCCAGACGCGCGTGCACTCGATCGGCTGTGGCAGCAGCTCCTCCATCGGGGCCACGCGCTCGCCGTCGGCCGTCACGAACCCGTCATCGACGCCGAGGTCCGAGGCCACCAGCCGCGCGTCGCGCCGGGCGCGCTCGAACAGCTCCTCGAGCACGGCCTCGCAGGCGAGCTTCACCGCGCCGCCGGAGGCGATCGTCTGGCGCGAGGCGGAGGTCGAGCCCGCCGAGCCGACCAACGTGTCCGAGGTGTGCAGGATCACGCGCTCGATCCCGAGCACCGTGCGCGCGATCTGGGCGAGGACCGTGTGAACCCCTTGGCCCACGTCGGCGGCCGCGCTGTGGACCTCGGCGACCGGGCCCTCCGGTCCGGCCGAGAGCGTCACCCGCGCCTCGGCCGAGTCGTCGAACCCCCCGCTGTAGGCGTGGTTCTTGTAGCCGACCGCGAACCCGACGCCCCGGCGAACGCCCTTGCCGCGCCCGACGTTGCCGGCCACGCCACCCGGCAGCTCGACGGGGTCCCGCCGGTCGGGTGCGGGCGGGGGTGCCGGGATCGCCGCGCACCGTTCGAGCACCTCGCGGACCGGCGCGGTGCCGCGGATCGCCTGCCCCGTCGGGAGCACCGTGCCGGTGGCGGCGGCGTTCCGCAGCCGCAGCTGCACCGGATCCATCAGGAGCGCCGCGGCGAGCTTGTCCATCTGCCCCTCGTGCGCGAAGCACACCTGCACGGCGCCGAACCCCCGCATCGCGCCGCACGGCGGGTTGTTCGTGAACACGCAGGTGCCCTCGATCAGGGCGTTCGGCACGTCGTAGGGGCCCGCCGCGAACGTGGTCGCGTTCGAGATGACCGCGATCGACGACGACGTGTAGGCGCCGCCATCGATCAGCACCCGGGCGCGGACGTTCACGAGATCGCCCTCGCGCGTCGCGCCGGTGCGCATCCAGATCCGCGAAGGGTGTCGGTGCACATGTCCGAGGAAGGACTCCGACCGCCCGTACGCCATCTTGACCGGCCGTCCGGTGTGCAGGGCGAGCATGCAGGCGTGGATCTGCATGCTCACGTCCTCCCTGGAACCGAACGCGCCGCCGGTCCCCGCGAGGAACAGACGGACCTTCTCCTCCGGCAGGCCGAGGCAGGGCGCGATCTGCTTGCGGTCGATGTGCAGCCACTGGGTCGCGACGAACAGGTCGATCCCGCCGTCCTCGGCCGGCACCGCCAGTCCGGCCTCGGGCCCGAGCGCGGCCTGGTCCTGCATCCCCGTCTCGTAGTAGCCCTCGACCCAGACCTCGGCCTCGGCGTCCGGGTCGCCGTGCCGGACGCGGACGTCGCTCAGCACGTTCCCGTAGGGATGGACCATCGGCGCGTCCGTTTCGAAGGCCAGCACCATGTCGGTGACCGCCGGGAGCGGCTCGTAGTCCACGACGATCTTCTCAGCCGCGCGACGCGCGAGCTCGGGATGCTCCGCCGCGACCAGGGCGATCGGCTCGCCGACGTAGCGCACGACCTCGCTCGCGAGCACCGGCTGGTCGGCGAACTCCAGCCCGTAGAACCCGCTCCCGGGCACGTCGTCGGCGAGCAGCACCGCGTACACGCCGGGACTCGCGACCGCCTCCCCGATCGCGATGGAGCGGACCCGCGCATGCGGATGGGGACTGCGAAGCGTGTGGCCCCACAGCATCTCGTCGGCCCACAGGTCGCTGCCATAGGCGAACTGTCCCTTGACCTTCGGCACCCCGTCGATCCGCGGCACCGAGACGCCGACGCCCTCGCGCGTGCGCACCCCGACGCGGCCGCTCACAACTCGTCCTCCCGGATCCGCATCCGGTCCGAGGCGAGCCGGACCGCCTCGAGGATCTTCGCGTAGCCCGTGCACCGGCACAGGTTGCCGGAGAGCGCCTCGCGGACGGCGGGCTCGGAGGGTTCGGGCACCTGCTCGAGCAGGTCGGCCACCGCGACGATGAACCCCGGCGTGCAGAACCCGCACTGCACGGCGCCGGTCTCGACGAACGCCTCCTGCACGGGATGCATGGCGTCGCCCGCCGCAAGGCCCTCGACCGTGCGCACCTCTCGCTCGCCCGCCTGCGCCGCGAGGACGAGGCACGCGCACACCAGTTCACCGTCGAGCCACACCGAACAGGAGCCGCACTCCCCCTGCTCGCACGCGTTCTTCGAGCCCGGCAACCCCAGGTGCTCGCGCAGGAGGTACAGGAGGCTCGACCCCTCCCACACGTCGGCCTCCCGCCATTCGCCGTTCACGTTCGCGCGGACGAGCATCAGCGGCCGCCCCTTCGATCGTCGACCGCCCACGAGAGCGCCCGCCGAGCCATCACGGCGCAAGCGTGACGCCGGTACGCGCTCGTCCCGCGGACGTCGTCGATGGGGCTCGCGGCTTCCGCGACGAGCTCGCCGAAGCGTTGGATCGCGGCCGAGGCGAGTGGCGCATCCGAGTCGTCCCAGAGCCCGGCCCCCTCGAATGCTTGCGCCGCAAACGTCTCGGCGTCTCCCGCTCGCACGACCGTCGGCGCGACCGACCCGAGGGCCACGCTCACCGAGCGGCTCGACTCGTCGACCTGCAGGCACAGGCTCGCGACCGCGATCACCATCGCGTTGCGCGTCCCGATCTTCGAGAACGAGCCGGGGCCCCGGGGCACCGGCCAGCGTGCACCGATGATCAGCTCCCCGGGCCCACGAGCGGTTTCCTTCACGCCCGTCAGGAACTCCCGCCAGGGCAACGATCGCGCCGACCCGCCGGCCTTCGCCAGGACGACCTCGGCGTCCCAGGCCGCGAGGACCGGGAGCGCGTCCCCGGCCGGCGAGGCCGTCCCCAGGTTCCCGCCGACGGTCCCGCGGTTGCGGATCTGCGGCGACCCCACGGACCGCGACGCCTGCACGAGCGCGGTGTGCTCGGGCAGCTCGTGCATGATCCGCGTGTAGGTCACGCCGGAGCCCAGGAACAGATGCCCGTTCTCGCGTCGCCACTCGCCGAGCTCCGCCAGGCGCGAGACGTCCATCAGCATCTCGGGGCGGGCGTGATCCATGTTGAGCTCCACCATCACGTCGGTCCCACCTGCGATCGGCACGACCTCCGGGTTCGCTGCGGCCAGCTCGAGCGCCTCCTCGAGCGAGCGCGGAAGGAGCACCTCCATACCGGGATGGTCGGCGGGCGATGGGGCGTGGGTCAAATCCACTCGCAGTCCGATCGGGCAGGGCTTCACGTTCGAGCACGTGGGCGAGCACGAGCTCAAAGGCGTCCCCGACCGGTGGCGGATCTACCGCGTGACCTGAGCCCGACGGCCGTAGACGACCCGCTCGAGCGTGAGGCCACGGGCGGGCGCCATCTGACCAGCATGGCCGCGATCCCGCGCAGTGAGGATCCGACGCATCTCATCTGGCTCGAGACGGCCGTCCCCCACCGAGACGAGCGTGCCAACCAGGGTCCGCACCATCTGGTGCAGGAACGCGTTCGCCCGCGTCGAGATCTCGACCCGGTCGCCGACCCGTGCGATCGACAGCCGCTCCAGCCGCCGGAGCGTGCCACCCGACCGCGGCCTTCGGCAGAACGACGCGAAGTCGTGCTCGCCGAGGAGGGGACGTGCGGCCTCCCGCATCGGCAACAGGGCGAGCCGACCCGGCCGATGCCAGACGAACCGAGCCTCGAATGGATCCGGCCACACCCCGGTATCGATCCGGTACCGGTACTCGCGAGCGGTCGCGGAGAACCTGGCATCGAACCCATCAGGCGCCCGACGAACGTCCTTGGCAACGATCTCGGGCGCGAGCATGCCATTGATCGATCGCTGGAGGCGTTCGAGATCGACATCATCCGCCGCGGCGAACGATGCGACCTGCCCCCGGGCATGCACCCCCGCGTCCGTCCTCCCCGCCACGGAGAGCCTCGGCGCCTCCCCCAGCAGGCGCCCGAGGGCCTCCGAGAGGACGCCCTCCACGGTCCGTTGACCCGCGTTCCTCGCCCACCCCCGGAACCCGGAGCCGTCGTACCCGAGGTCGATCCGAACGATCACGTCAGGGACGATGCCCCAGGGCAGGGTGGTGGTGCCCACGGCGGAGCGCGCCGACTCCTACTCGGCCTCCACGAGCTCGATCCGCGCCATCGGCGCCCCGTCGCCCTGCCGCTGCCCGAGCTTGAGGATCCGCGTGTAGCCCCCGTTGCGCTCGGCGAACCGTGGACCGATCTCGCTGAACAGCTTGTGGACGATGTCCCGGTCCGGGATCTGCTTGAGGACCTCGCGGCGGGCCGCGACGTCGCCCCTCTTGGCGAACGTGATCAGCTTCTCGGCCACCGGGCGCACGGCCTTGGCCTTGGCCTCGGTCGTGTTGATGTGCTCGTGGACGAACAGCTGCGCGGCGATGCCGTTCAGCATCAGGCGCTGGTGGGCGGGACCGGAGCCCAGACGCGGGCCCTTCTTGGGCTTGGGCATGCCTACTCCTCCCGCAGCCCCAGGCCGAGCTCCTCGAGCTTGGCCTTGACCTCGTCGATCGACTTCTGGCCGAAGTTGCGGATGTCCATCAGCTCGGCCTCGGACTTCTCGACCAGGTCACCGACCGTGTTGATGCCCTCGCGCTTCAGGCAGTTGTAGGAACGCACCGACAGGTTGAGTTCCTCCACCGTGATCGCGTAGTCGGACGGGACCGAGTCGTCCTCGGCGGGCCCGACCTGCATCGACTGCGCCTCGGCGAGGTCGCCGAAGAGCTGTACGAGCTCCAGCAGGGTTCCCCCGGCGGAGGCCAGCGCCTCGCGCGGGGTGATCGAACCGTCCGTCTCGACGTCCAGGATCAACCGGTCACGGTCGGTCATCTGCTCGACCCGGGTGTTCTCGACCGAGTACGACACGCGTCGCACCGGCGAGAAGATCGAGTCGACCGGGATCACGCCGATCGGGTCGCGGGGGTTCTTGTTCTTGTCGGCCATCCGGTAGCCCACGCCCCGCTCGACGGTCATCTCCATCTCGAGCGATCCGCCCTTGCCGAGCGTCGCGACGTGCAGGTCGGGGTTCAAGATCTCGACGCCGGCCGGCGGCGCGATGTCCCCGGCCGTGACCGCGCCCGGGCCCTTGGCCTTCAGGTAGATCGTGATGGGCTCGTCGGCCTCGCTGCGGACCACGAGCTCCTTCAGGTTCATGATGATGTCCGTGACGTCCTCGGTGACCTTGGGGATCGTCGAGAACTCGTGCAGCACGCCCTCGATCCGGACCGAGCTGATGGCAGCGCCCGGGATCGAGGACAGCAGGGTGCGGCGGAGCGAGTTCCCTACGGTGTAGCCGAACCCCGGCTCGAGCGGCTCGATGACGAACTTCGAGCGGGTCGGCGAGAGGGACTCCTCCTGGATCTGCGGTCTCGCGACGATGAACACGTCTGCTCCTCCTCCGACGGGGGATCATCCATTCCTCCCCGCCGCGTTTGACGCCCGCTTCGACGTGCGGGCCTGCCGGGCGCCTAGACGCGCCGGCGCTTCTTGGGCCGGACCCCGTTGTGGGGCACCGGCGTGACGTCCTGGATGCCCGCGACCTCCAGGCCGGTGGCCGCCAGCGAACGGATCGCGGTCTCGCGACCCGAGCCGGGGCCCTTCACGAACACGTCGACCTTCTGGAGCCCGTGCTCCTGAGCCTTGCGCGCGGCGGATTCCGCCGCGAGCTGCGCGGCGAACGGGGTGGACTTGCGGGAGCCCTTGAACCCCACGTTGCCGGCCGAGGCCCACGAGATCGTGTTCCCCTGCAGATCGGTGATCGTGACGATCGTGTTGTTGAACGTCGACTTGATGTGCGCCTGTCCGTGGACGACGTTCTTCTTCTCGCGACGCTTGGTCTTCTTCGCCTTGGGTTTGGCCATGACGGGTCCCCCTACTTCTTCGTGGCCTTCTTCTTGCCGGCCACGGTCTTGCGGGGGCCCTTGCGGGTCCGCGCGTTGGTGTGCGTGCGCTGCCCGCGCACGGGCAGGCTCCTGCGGTGCCGAACCCCTTGGTACGAACCGATCTCGATCTTGCGCTTGATGTCCTGGGCAACCTCGCGGCGCAGGTCCCCCTCGACCTTGTACGTGCGGTCGATGAACTCGCGGATCTTGCTGACCTCGTCCTCGGACAGGTCCCGAACCTTGGTGCCCCCCTCGACGCCCGAGCCCTGGACGATCTCGTACGCGCGGGTGGACCCGATGCCGTAGATGTAGCGGAGCGCGATGTCCACACGCTTGTCGCGCGGGAGGTCGACGCCGGCGATCCGAGCCACGCTACCCCTCCTGTTCCTCGGCCTATCCCTGCCGTTGCTTGTGCCGCGGGTTGGAACAGATCACGCGGATCTGGCCGCGCCGGCGGATGACCTTGCATCGGTCGCAGATCTTCTTCACCGACGGCCGGACCTTCACCTGCTCTGCTCCCTCACTTGTAGCGGTACACGATCCTGCCGCGTGTCAGGTCGTACGGCGACAGCTCCACCAGCACCCGGTCCCCCGGGAGGATCCGGATGTAGTGCATCCGCATCTTCCCCGAGATGTGGGCCAACACGTTGTGTCCGTTCTCGAGCTCCACCCGGAACATGGCGTTCGGGAGCGGCTCGGTCACCGTCCCCTCGACCTCGATCGCGTCCTTCTTCGGCAAGCTCCGGGTGATCCTCGTTTCCGGGCACGTCCGACCCGCCCACGGGCGAGACGGAACCGCCTCCGGATGGAAGCGGGCAGCCAGTATACGGGCGGTCCCCGAACACCGTCCACGAGCAGCGGAGATGCGGGTTGACCTGCGGGTTTGAACGGCGCTCAGCCTCGGGCCGTGAGCACCTCGTGCCCGTCCTCGGTGACGGCGATCGTGTGCTCGAAATGCGCCGATAGCGACCCGTCCTCGGTCACGACGGTCCACCCGTCGGGTAGGACGCTCGTCTCCCAGCCGCCCACGTTGACCATCGGCTCGACCGCCACGACCAGCCCGGGCTTGAGGACGGGTCCGCGCCCCGGCTTGCCGTAGTTGGGGATCTGCGGATCCTCGTGCAGGTTGCGCCCGATCCCATGCCCCACGTACTCGCGAACGACCTCGAACCCGGCACCCGTGGCCACCTGCTCGACGGCCGCGCCGATGTCCGAGAGCCGGCCGCCGGGGCGGATCTGCGCGATCCCGGCCTCGAGGGCCTCCTCGGTCACGCGGACCAGCTTGTCGGCCTCGGCCGAGGGCGGGTCTCCCACGATGACGGTCACGGCCGAGTCGCCGTGGAACCCCTCCCAGATCGCGCCGAAGTCCAGCTTCAGCAGGTCGCCCTCGCCGACCGTCCGCCCGGAAGAGGGGATCCCGTGCACGATCTCCTCGTTGATCGACGTGCAGATCGACGCCGGGAACGGGACCCGTCCTGCCCCCGCCCCGTACCCCTTGAACGACGGGGTCGCGCTCTGGTCGAGGATGTACGCCTCGGCGACCGCGTCGAGCTCGGCGGTCGAGACCTCCGGCCGAACGGCGGCGAGGACCCGGTCGATCGTCCCCGCGACGATGCGACCGGCGCGACGCATCTTGCCGAGCTCCTCGGGCGACTTGTAGACGATCACAGGATCACTCGTACGCGTCCAGCAGATCGGCGATGGCCTCGATCGTGCGATCGGCGACGACCTCCTCCGGCGCCTCGGCGTCGATGTCGCGGAGCAGCCCCCGCTCCCAGAAGTACAGGACGAGCGGCTTGGTCTCGCGCTGGTAGACCTCGAGCCGCCTCAGGATCGTCGCCTCGTCGTCGTCGGCACGGTTCACGAGCTCGTGACCGCACACGTCGCAGATCCCCGCGACGCGCGGCGGCTTGAACTCCGTGTTGTAGCTCCGTTTGCAGTTCGGACACACCTGCCGGGCCATCAGGCGCTTGACCGCGACCGCGTCCGAGATCTTGAAGTTCAGCACCGCCGAGAGCGGGTGACCGGTCTCGGCGAGCGCACGCTCGAGGGACTGCGCCTGCGGGACGGTCCGCGGGTACCCGTCGAGGATGAACCCCTCACGCACGTCCGACTGCTCGAGCCGCTCGAGCACCATCTTGGTGGTGAGGTCGTCCGGGACATACTCTCCGCGGTCGTAGAACTCCTTGGCCTGCAACCCGAGCGGGGTCTCACGTGCGATCTGGTCCCGGAAGATGTCGCCGGTGGCGATGATCGGGAGCCCGTAGCGTTCGGACAGCCTCCTCGCCTGCGTGCCCTTGCCTGCGCCCGGGGGTCCGAGGAGGATGATCCGCACGCCGGCCTACTTCAGGAAGCCCTCGTAGTGCCGCATCAACAGCTGCGACTCGAGCTGCTTCATCGT
>JBAVEY010000073.1:0-2264 GCA_049587975.1 Actinomycetota bacterium
ACCTGACCCTGGCCGGGGGCGTGCTGCCGCCGCTGCTCGTCACGTTCGGGATCGCGGTCATCATCGAGAACACCCTCCTCGAGGTGTTCTCGGCGGACTCGCAGGGTCTCAACGCGGGCCGGATCGAGACCGTCAGCATCACGATCACCGATCGACTCGCGATCGGGTGGTTCCCCCTTGGATTGTTCGTCGCCGCGGTGGTCGTTCTCGGGGGTCTGCAACTCTTCGTGGACCGGACGCGCTTCGGCCGAGCCCTCCGTGCTACCTCCGACGACCGCGAGGCCGCGCAGCTGATGGCGATCAACGACCGCCACATCTACGCCGTCGCGATGGGCATCGCGCTGGCGGTCGCTGGGATCGCGGGCGTCTTCACCGGTGTGCGGACGACCTTCGGCCCGTTGGACGGGGCCATCCTCCTGATCTTCGCGTTCGAGGCCGTGATCATCGGTGGCCTCGGGTCGCTCTGGGGCACGCTGATCGGCGGCATCATCCTCGGCGTCGCGCAGAGCATCGGTGCCCAGCTCTCACCCGGCTGGTTCCAGCTCGCCGGACATCTTGTCTTCCTCGCCGTCCTCGTCATCCGGCCCACCGGCCTGTTCCCTCGGGAGGGGGTCGCTGCGTGAGGAAGGACGTCGTCATCGAACGCAGCACGCGGATGAGCCGGCTCACCGGCCTCGCGGCGATCGTCGGCGTACTGGTCCTCGCGGCCGGTCCGATGCTGTGGAACGACGGTGTCCTCCGCATGATGCTCGAGTTCTTCTACCTCTTGGCGCTCGCACAGATGTGGAACCTCCTGGCCGGTTACGCTGGTCTCGTCTCGATCGGACAGCAGGCGTACATCGGCATCGGTGCGTACGCCCTCTTCGCGTTCACGAACGTCCTGGGAGGCAACGTCTTCTTGGGGGTCATCGTCGCCGGCGTGGCCGCGTTCGTCCTGGCGTTCCCCACCGCCGCCCTGGTCTTCCGGCTGAGGGGCGGCTACTTCGCCATCGGAACCTGGGTCGTCGCTGAGGTCTACCGGCTGGTGCTCTCGAGCCAGGCGAAGCTCGGCGGTGGATCGGGGGCCACTGTGACCGTGATCGGCATCGATCCCACGTTCCGGCTCTTCGTCACGTACTGGATCTCGCTCGCGATCGGCGTGGGGTCGATCGTGCTCGTGTTCTACGTTCTCCGGTCGCGACTCGGCCTTGGGCTGCGCGCGGTGCGCGATCGCGAAGGAGCGGCGGCCACGTCGGGCGTGAACGTTCGGCGCACGAAAGTGCAGGTGTACGTCATCGCTTCTACCGTCTGCGGCCTGGCCGGCGGCGTCATCTACCTCGCGTTGCTCCGGCTTCAGCCCGCCGCCACCTTCAGTATCAACTGGACCGTGTTCATGATCTTCGCAGTCGTGATCGGAGGATTGGGCACCATCACGGGTCCCATCGTAGGGACACTCGTGTATTTCGCCCTGCAGCAGTACCTGGCGGATCTGGGGTCGGTCTACCTGATCATCCTCGGTGCGGTCGCGATCGTCGTGATGTTGAAGGCCCCGAACGGCCTGTGGGGGTTGGTCATCGATCGTTGGAGCGTTCCGTTCTTCCCGATCCAGCTCCGCGCGCGCCGGACGGCAACGAGTCCGCCCCCAGAGGGCTCCGGCCTGGTGGGCGAAGGGTAAGCTCCGGGATTCCTATGGATCGATTCGAGTCCCCCACAGACGTTAGGGAACGCCTCACCCGCGTGCACTACCTGGCGGATGACCACGTCGCGATGACGGTGTTCCTTGCGGACCGTCTGAGCAAGCCATTGCTCTGCGAGGGACCGGCGGGCGTGGGCAAGACCGAGCTCGCCAAGGCACTGGCGGAATCGACCGGGCGGTCGCTCCTGCGGCTCCAGTGCTACGAAGGGCTCGATGAGGCGAAGGCTCTCTACGAATGGAACTACAAGAAGCAACTGCTCCGGATCCAGAGCGACAGCGGTGAGCAGGACTGGGAGCGTGTCGAACAAGACATCTTCTCGGAGGAGTTCCTGCTCCCGCGGCCGCTGCTATCCGCGATCCGGTCGAGCGAGCCGGTCGTGCTCCTCATCGACGAGGTCGACAGGGTCGAGATCGAAACCGAGGCGTTGCTGCTGGAGGTGCTGTCCGAATGGCAGGTGTCGATACCGGAGCTGGGAACGGTTCATGCTCAGAACCTTCCCTTGGTCGTGCTCACCTCGAACAACACACGCGAACTCTCCGAGGCGCTGAAGCGCCGGTGCCTCTTTCTCCACATGGACTACCCTGACAT
>JBAVEY010000074.1:0-16223 GCA_049587975.1 Actinomycetota bacterium
GCGTACCGGAGCGACCCCGACGTCCACAGCCAGCAGGGATGGGAACGCATCGACCACGAGGGTGTGCTCGCCGACATCGTGGAGATGAGCGATCGCTCGCCGGGGGAACCCGGGGGCTGGGTGCAGTTCACGGTGGAAGAGCGCGAGGGTGGCAGGCTCGTGGGCGACGTCGGGTTCGCGGTCGTCGACGGCGAGCGCGGCGTGGTCAAGGTCGGCTACACGATCGCGCCGGCGTTCCAGGGCCTCGGCTACGCGACCGAGGCGATGCGGGCGCTGGTCGCGTACGCCTTCGACACGCTCGGCGCCGAGACCGTGCGGGCGCACGCCAGCGCCGACAACGCGCCCTCGATCCGCGTCGCCGAGAAGGTGGGGATGCGGCTGGTCGAGCGGTTCGAGCATCGCGAGGGCGACGAGGTCTGGTACGGCGTGCGGTACGAACGCACGCGGGACGCCGGGCGTC
Organism: Actinomycetota bacterium; assembly: GCA_049587975.1. Taxonomy (GTDB): domain Bacteria; phylum Actinomycetota; class UBA4738; order UBA4738; family HRBIN12; genus DASSJM01. The sequence goes on from JBAVEY010000074.1 coordinate 461, forward strand.
AGGACTGAGATCGCGGCTTGAACTCGTCGCAGGTGTCGTCGTTGTGGATCACGCCGCGGACGTATCGGCAGCCGCCGATCGACATCCGAGGGAACATGAACTTGCACTCGCCGCAGCGGAACTTCGGGTTCTCGGCCTTGCGGTAGTTCGCCTGCTGCTTCGAGAGCCCCTGGACGCCCGGCACGGCGATCCCCCCTTCAGTCGCGGTCGACGGCACGCTGGAGCTGCGCCTTGGTCATCCTAGAGCGTCCCGGCACCCGTTTGTCCTTGGCCTCCTGGTACAGCTGCGCCTTCGTGCGACCGCCGGGGCCGCGGTAGGAACGCAGGCCGCCGCGACGACCGGAGGAGATGTCCCGTGGACGTCGGGCGCGAGGTCTCCGCCTCGCCGGAGCGCGCGCCCTCCTTGTTCACCGTCCTGGCGGCGATCTCCTCCGCGGTATCCTTGTCCCGGCCGCGCTGCTCCAGGCCCTCCTTGATGTGCTCGTACTGGCGTTCGCGCTTCGATGTGCTCGTACTGGCGTTCGCGCTTCGCGCTCCACGCTTCCCGGGGCATGGCGGTCTCCCTCCGCCCTCGATCGGCCGTCGTCGGTGTCTCTCGGTGGGTACCCGCTCGGACCTCGAGGTACTCGCCGTGTTGCCGGGGGGCCGCCGGGCGCGATTAGCTGGTTGGCTGAACGAGATCCGGAGGGGGACGATGGCACACAAGCACGCACGGGTGAGCTGGAGGGGCGACCTCGAGAACGGCAGCGGCACGATCGAGCAGGTGGGCAGCGGCGCGTTTGGGCCCCTCGCGGTCTCCTGGCCGGCACGGACGGGCGACGAGGGTAGGATGACGAGCCCCGAGGAGCTGATCGCGGCCGCGCACGCATCGTGCTTCTCGATGGCCCTGTCGAGCGGCCTCTCCAAGGCGGCGACGCCGCCGGACCGCCTCGATGTCTCGGCGACCGTCACATTCGTTCCCGGCACGGGGATCACGACGTCGGCCCTCGAGGTCTCGGGCGTGGTTCCCGGGATCTCGGCCGAGGCGTTCGAGGCCGCGGCCGAGGCCGCGAAGGAGAACTGCCCGGTGTCGGGGGCCTTGAAGGGCAATGTGCAGATGAGCGTGACCGCTCGCCTGACGTCGTAGCGCGGCCCGGAGGGCGTGGCGTCACGCGTCATTCGTTCGCAATCACCAGGCGCTCCGGGTTGACCTCGACGACCCGCATCCGACGCTCGGGTCGCCCCTCGGCCTCCCGCGAGACCACGATGGTGTCGTCGGCGAGCGTCCACGTCCCGGTGACCTCCTCGGGCTGGTCGGTGGGGCCGATCGCGGTCTCGACGTAGCCGCCGCCCGGTCCCAGCTCGAACCCCATCCGACCGCGTGAGGGCGGGAAGGCGAAGTCGTCCGGCCGGAAGACCATCGTGCCCGCGGAGTCCTCCTCGTGGGAGTGGATCCAGCGTCGCTCGAGCGCCGCGCGGTCGACCGTCATCGGGACGAGCGTACGCCTGGTCGGGTCGTCCCCGTCGACCTCGTCCGGCTCACCGCCCGATCTTCGATCGCGGCCCCGCGAGCGTCGCGTTCATCCGCGTGATCTGCGCAGGTGTGAACATGAACATCGCGGCATCGTCCACGTAATCCATGTAGTTCATGAACATGTCGCCGTTCGGGCCGTTGTCACAGCTGACGTGGGGGAACGTGGGCGAGCCGTAGTTCGGCAGCTGGGCGTTCGGCGTGTCCGAGACGTGGTCGGTGCCGCTGCAGTCGTTCTCGTCGCCCCAGATGTGGCGCAGGTTCAGCCAGTGGCCGATCTCGTGCGTCGCCGTTCGGCCCAGGTTGAACGGGGTCGCGGCGGTCCCCGAGGTGCCGAAGGCCGAGTGCAGGATCACCACGCCGTCGGTCTTCGAGGGACCGCCGGGGAACTGCGCGTAGCCGAGCAGTCCGCCGCCGAGGCTGCAGACCCACAGGTTCAGGTACCGGCCGGCCGGCCAGCCCGGTGTGCCGGCCCCGGCCTTGGTCTTGACCGAGTCGTCGGCGCCGAACGACGACCGGGTGGTCGCGGTCCGGGTGATGCCCGTGCTGGCCTTCCCGCTCGGATCCTTGGTCGCGAGTGCGAACTGGATGTTGGCGTCGGCCACGAGACCCTTCCAGACGACGGGGACGTTCTTCGCATCGGTGTTCGCCGCGTGGAAGTCCTTGTTCAGGACCGAGATCTGGCTCTTCACCTGCGTTTCGGAGATGTTCTCCTCGGCCTTCTTGTACACGACGTGGACCACGACGGGGATCGTGATGAGCTGGCGGGCGACGCGCGAGGCGAGGCCGGTCGTGATGCTTCGCGCCGTGAACGCCTCGATGCGGTTCTGGTTGGTGCGGAACGACGAGTAGAGCTCGGACAGCCGTTCGTGGGCCTCCATCGAACCGCACTGACGTCTCCTCGGCTTGGCTGGGCTCATGGCTCCTCCTGGCGTGGGGGGTAAGGGGGTCGTGGTGTCGTGGGTCGTGTGGGTCGTGGGTCGTTGGTCGTGGGTCCAGTCAAGGATCCTCGCGGCATGCCGGTCAATGCGCCGTTCCACCTACGGACGGTGCGGGTGGTGACGCGAGTGGCCGGTGCGTGGCGCGAGCCGAGCCGGGTCTAACGAGATCCGGGCTGGCGTCAGAACCCTGACAGACAGAACCCTGACGGGTAACCCCGAGCGACGAGGCCACCCACCCGCCCACCCCATCGACCGATCCACCGACCCGACCACCGAGGACCACCGCTATCGTTGGCGCGTGCCCTTGCCCTGCCCCGCCTGCTCGACCGCGAACCCCGACGAGGCTCGGTTCTGCCTGAATTGCGGGACGCGCCTCGACGTCTCCGCCGGCGTCGACGAGGAGGCCCACCTCGAGCCCTACCTGCCGAAGGCCATGCGGTCGAAGCTCGAGGCGGCGCGGGTCGGCCGCGCGATGGAGGGCGAACGCCGGGTCGTCACGATGCTGTTCTGCGACGTCAAGGGCTCGACGGCCATGGCCGAGCGGTTGGATCCCGAGGAATGGGCCGAGATCATGAACGGCGCGTTCGAGCACCTCATCGCGCCCATCTACCGGTACGAGGGGACGCTCGCGCGCCTAATGGGTGACGCGATCTTCGCGTTCTTCGGGGCGCCGATCGCTCACGAGGACGACCCGCAGCGCGCCGTCTCCGCAGGTCTGGACATCGTCGACGCGATCCGCGTCTACCGCGGGCGGGTCGAGGCCGACCGCGGTCTGGACCTGAACGTGCGCGTCGGCATCAACACCGGACCGGTCGTGGTCGGTCAGGTCGGCTCGGACCTCCGTCTCGAGTACACGGCGATGGGGGACGCCGTGAACGTCGCGGCCCGGATGGAACAGACCGCCGAGCCGGGCACGGTGCAGATCACCGCGGACACGTACCGGCAGGTCGCCTCGTTCTTCGAGGCCGAGTCCCGCGGCGGGGTCGACGTCAAGGGCAAGGCCGAACCCGTCCCCGCGTACCGCGTGCTCGGGCGCAAGCCGCAGCCGTCGAGCGTTCGGGGGACGCTCGCGACACCGCTCGTCGGCCGCGAGCGGGAGATGGCGATCCTCGAACGCGCGATCGAGCAGGCCCAGGAGGGCCAGGGGCGGGTCGTCTCGTTGATCGCGGAGGCGGGTCTGGGCAAGAGCCGTCTGATCGAGGAGACCCGGAACGTGTGGACCGAGCGGCGGCCGGAGGACGCCCGGCTGTTCGGCGGCACCATCCACCGCATCTGGGAGAGCTGGCAGTGCGTGTCCTACGACACGACCCGCCCGTACGCGCAGTACCGGCGCATGCTGGCTCGGATCGCCGGGATCGGTGACACCGATCCGCCCGCCGTCGTCCGCGACAAGCTCGCGGCCACGATCGAACCCGACGCACCGGAGTGGCTCGACCGACACATGCGGGTCTGGCGCTCATTGTTCGGGGTGCAGGAGGCCGACGAGGAGCCCCTGGAGGGGGAGGCGTTCAAGGACGCGATCATGGAGCTCGTCCCCGGATCGACCCGGTTCTTCGGCTCCGTCGACCCCCGGCTCCTGGTGTTCGAGGACCTGCATTGGTGCGACGGCGCATCGATGGACCTGTTGATCGAGACGGTGAAGACCGTCGACGAGCTGCCCTGCCTGTTCCTGTTCGCCTACCGTCCCGACCGGCAGGCGCCCTCCTCGCGGCTCAGGCGCTGGCTCGCGGCCGAGCTCCCCGATCGTTCCATCGAGATCGAGCTGTCACCGCTGTCCGAGCGGGACAGCGGCGCGCTGATCGAGGCGTTGCTCCCGGACGCCGACCGCGACGGGGACGTGAGGGCGCAGATCCTCGAGCGAGCCGAAGGCAACCCGCTGTTCGTGGAGGAGGTGGTGGCGTCGGTCCTGCAGCTGGGATCCGAACCCGGCGGGGCGGTGGCGATCCCCGCCACGCTGCAGGCGCTCATCACCGCCCGGCTCGACTCGCTCGACGAGGGATCGCGGTGGACGTTGCAGCTCGCCTCGGTGATCGGGCGCACGTTCCTCGAACCGGTGCTGCGCGCGGTATCGGACGACGACGACGACCTCGCCGCGCGGCTCCAGACGCTGCAGCGAGCGGGCCTGATCAGCCGGACCGCGGACTCGCCCGAGCCCGAGTACTCGTTCCACCACAGCCTCACCCAGGAGGCCACCTACTCGACGATCCTGCTCCGCGCCCGGCGGGACCTCCATCGCCGGGTCGGGGAGGTCTTCGAGGAGCTGTACGCGAACCGGATCGAGGAGTTCGCGCCGCTGCTCGTCCGCCATTTCCAGGAGGCGGGAGACGACGAGCGGACGCTCCGGTACGCGACCGTCGCCGGCGACAACGCGGCCCGACTGCATGCCAACGCCGAGGCCGTCACCCACTACACGACCGCGATCGAGGCCGCGGTCCGTCTGGGGCAGACCGAAGTGTCGCTCCGCCACCTGTACCTCACCCGCGGCCGAGCCCTGGAGCTCTCGGGACGCTTCGACGAGGCGGTCGCGAACTACGAGGGGATGGAGCTGCTGGCGGACGGGGCCGGCGACCGGTCCGCCGTGCTCGCCGCCGGGATGGCGCTCACCACGTTGTACGCAACGCCGACGCCGAAGTTCGATGCGGAACGGGGACGCGCGCTTTCGGAGCGGACCCTCGCGCTGGCCCGTGAGCTCGGCGATCGAGGCGCCGAGTCTAAGGCCCTGTGGAACCTGATGATCCTGAACGTGTTCGGCGGCGGCGATCTCCACGAGGCGCTGGACGCGGGCGAACGCTCACTCGCGATCGCGCGTGAGCTGAACGCGCGCGAGCAGATGGCCTTCACGCTGAACGACCTGTGGCGTCCCTACGCGGCGGTCGGCGACCTCGCGTCGTCCCTCGCGAGCCTGCAGGAGGCCACCCCGATCTGGCGGGAGCTCGGCAACCGCCCGATGTTGAGCGAGAACCTCGCGAGCATCGCGTCGCTCCGGCGCCTCGAGGGCGACGACGCCGACGCGCTCGCGTTGGCGATGGAGGGGTACCGCATCTCGGAGGAGATCGGCAACCCGTGGGGTCAGGCCTACGGCCTGATGAACGCGTACGCGATCTACTGGGATCGGGGCGAGGTCGGCAAGGCGATCTCGGCGATGCAGGACTGCGTCGCACTCGCCGAGCGATCCGGGTTCGTCCCGCCTCAGGCGACGACGCGCGCCGACCTCGCATCCGTCTACGCGAACCTGGGCGACCTCGAGCGCGCGTTCGAGCTGATCGACGTCGCGCTCCAGGTCGCGACGGAGCGGCAGGCGATCTCGCTGCCCCGGGTCATGGGCGCCAAGGCCGAGCTCTATCTGCTCGCCGGCGACCTCGAGCAGGCCGAGGCGACCGCCGCCGCGACCGAGGTCAACCTGCTCCCCGAGCCGCTGCGCTACGCCGCGTCGGTGCACATCGCGCTGGTCCGAGGAGATCTCGCGGAGGCCGAGGGCGATCATGCCCGAGCGATCCAGATCGCGGAAGCGATCGTGGAGCGGCTCCGCGGGATCGGCATCCGTTCATTCGTACCCGAGGCTCTCCTGCTGGCGGGGCGGTCGCTCGCGCAGGAGGGGCGATCGGAGGAGGCGGAGCGAGTGCTCCGCGAGGCCCGTTCGGAGGCCGAACGCCTGGGGCACCGGCGCATCCTCAGGGAGATCCTCCAGCAGCTGGGCGCCATCCGTGCCGCCCGGGGTGACGCCGACGAGGCCGGCCGGCTCCAGGGCGACGCCGCGAGCATCGTGTCGGACATCGCGGCGTCGATCGAGGACGAGCCGCTACGATCGGCGTTCCTGGCGCTTCCCGACGTTCGGGCCGTGCTCCCGGCGCCGTAGGCTTCTGCGTCGCTACGTCACGGTGGTGCCGAGCTGGCTCCCCTGTCCGCGGTCCTTCGGAGCAGGTCACTCCGAAACACGAGCGGGACGAACTGCGTCAACGGTTGAGGGAAGCCCTCGGAACACCGGACGAACCTGATCGTGGAGCCTACGTCGGGAGTGCCAGGATCTCGGTGCTGGTCAGGCCGCGACTGCCTGGTGAGAGCCGGAGCCCGATCATCCCGCGCGGCGCCTCCGCCCAGGCACCGTTCTTCAGGATCTCCACGCTGATCGCACCCTCGTCGGTCTCATCGACGCGAAGGGTCTTCCCGAGTTCCGTCCGAAAGAAGTCCGTCACCGCCGTGGGGTCACGGGGGCGCGTCACCATGCGCTCGGGTGCGGACGTTCGCGATGGATCCGATCCGTGAGGGTCATCGTGCCTCCTCGCTCGGAGGGGCAGCTCACGGCCTCGACGTAAACGGTCCCTGTGGGGGTGATGCGTCACCGACATCATCTCACGTCGGACGCGTCATACTCCGACGGTTCCGCGCGCGGATCGCGGAACCGTGGTGTGTATCTGACAAAGACGTACACTCCACGCAGACGCGACACCCGTACCTGTCGGGAGGAGAGGACGCACGGGGATCGTGTCCACCGATCCGGTCCCATCGCTGGTTCCAGCTAAGGCTTGATGCCCCGAGCGTATTCCGCTCGCGATCTGGCTCACGTTGGCCCCGGTTGGTCAGGGCCACGACGAGCAAAGGAGACACACATGCAGCACGTTCGCATCGCTACCTACGAGATCAAGAAGGGCTCCTTCCAGGAGCTCGCAGACGTCGAACGGGACGGGATGCTCCGCGAGTTCCGGGACCAGCCAGGGTTCATCCGCTACGGCTTGGCCGACGGCGGCAACAGGACCTGCATCTCGCTGAGCCTGTGGGAGACACGTGAGAACGCCGAGGCGGCGGTCGCCGTGTCAGCGGCGTGGATCCGCGACAACATCGCCGACAGGGTCGAGTTGCGGACGCACCAGGTCGGCGAGCTCGCCTTCTTCGAAGGTGTTCCCGCCACGGTCTGATCGGCCGTCGAGGTCGTTCGAACCAGCCCGTTCGTGCGATCCACGAGCGGGCTGTGAGAGCGAAGGGGATCCACTCCGGTGGGTCCCCTCCGCTCGTGGAGGGGTCTAGCCTGGCGACGGCGCTGACGGAACACGTGCGGGGAGGCGTCATGACCTCGACCGAAGGCACCATCGTGTTGGTCGGCAGGATCCTGTTCGCGGTCTTCTTCATCAGGTCCGCGATCGCGCATGTGAGGAAGCATCGGGGCATGGGTGACTACGCCCGTTCAGCCCGCTTGCCGGCTCCCGCGATCGCCGGCTGGCCGACCGGGATCTGGCTGCTGGCGGCCTCGCTGTCGATCGCGCTCGGCATCTGGCCGGACATCGGGTCACTCATGATCGCGGTGTTCGTCGTGCTCGCCGCGCTGTACTTCCACCGTTTCTGGAGGCTGGAGGACGCCGATCAACGGCAAACGCAAGCCGGGAGCTTCTACCGCAACGTCGCCCTGCTCGGGGCCTCCCTCGCGATGATGGGGTTCTTCGTCGCGGCCGGAGAGGGGCTTCGGTTCGCGGTCACCGGCCCGTTGCTGGATCCGTAGCCGACGAGGGACGAGCGATCACTCGTGCTCGACGGCGTCCGCCTTCGTGCGATGGACGGTGCCCGCCGGGTGCTCGGGCGGTGCGTACAGCGAGTAGAGCTTCAGATCCCCGTCGCCCGTGTTCACCACGTTGTGCCACACGCCGGCCGGAACGACGATCGCCCAGTCGCCCTCGACGTCGTGGGTCTCCTCGATCTCACCCTCGCTCCGGCCGAACTCCACCCGACCGGTCCCCGATTCGATGCGTAGGAACTGGTCGCGGTCGGGATGCGCCTCACGGCCGATGTCCTCTCCGGCAAGGAGCCGCATGACCGTCAGCTGGACATGATCGCCGGTGTAGACGACGGTCCGGAACGTGGCGTTGTCGAGCGTCGTCCGTTCGATGTCTCCGACCCATCCGAGCATCCGAAACCACCTCGTTTCACGGTTCTCCCCGCGATCGAGTCTAGTCGGCCGCGCGCCTCACTGGGACGGCGTCGGCGGGTCGAGATCGCTCGGGTGGTTCCAGTGGGGGAGCACGTCCCCGAAGGAAAAGGCATCGGCCAGGGCCAGGTCACTCGCGGCCTGCGCTCGGCGATGCCACACGACAGCGGCGATGGATACGAGCGTGATGATGAGCAGGCCCATCCAGATGAACGGACCCGACAGCGCGATCGCCGACTGCACCCCTGCGAGTCCGATGACGGCGATGAGCAGGAACGCGAACACGTTCCCGATGACGCTCTTCGGCCAATGGGACACGGTTGCCTCCTCGGTCTCAGGGAACCGGGAAAGGCAAGGTCGCGAGCGTCCTCGCGGGTGCGCCCCGTCTTGGGCGGTTCCACCATCGGTGGAACCATCATTCTAACACCGTGCTCGGTCGGCCCGGGCGGTCGCCGAGTCGATCCATTGCTTGTTCATCGGGTGAGGCGTACCGTGGGCGGGCGGACCCGAGATCGCGGTCCGCCCGCGCCTGCTTACCGGGCGCATCGGAGCCCAGAGCCACGCTCCCAGGCCGGAGGGTTACCAGAACCCTCCAGGAAGGGTGCCGCGCATGCGGGTTCCCTCGGACACCTTCTCCGTTCGTGTCCAGTCGTCGAACGGCGTGGCTCGTCTCCGATTGTCCGGTCGCTTCGACGTAGCGGGGGTCGCGGCGCTTGACGACCTGATCGGCCAGACGCAGCGGCGCAACGTCGTCATGGACCTGTGCGGTGTCACGTTCATGGACGGCGCCGCTTGGCTCGCCGTGATGGACTTCGAACACCGGGCGCGGGACTGGGGCAAGGAGCTCCGACTCATCAACACGCCCCAACCCATCCGAAGGATCTTCGAGCTGACCGCGACGGAGTACCTGCTCTCGGAGAGGGTTGGCGCATGAAGGAGGGGCGGGAGATGGAGGAGACGATGTTCCCGTTCGGATCCGAGCAAGAGCTACGCACCGCGTCCGAGCGCATCACCCCGCAGCGGAGCGACCTGCCCGCCCCCCAGACCCGAACGTGTGCGCACTGCGGACGCCAGACGACGTTCGCGCTGCAGGATCGGGCGGGCCGGTACACCTGTTCGGCCTGCGGGCGCTACGCGTAGGCGCTCGGGTGTGTCCGACGCCGCCGTCGAGAGCCCGCCCGAAGGCGTCGAGCCCGTCATGATCCTGTCCGATGAGGCGAGCGAGCCGATCCTGGCGGGGCGCACAGGTCTCGCTTCGCTTGGGTGGCCCCAACGCCGGCCCCGGTCCCTAGCGTTCGACCGGCCGCGGACCCGACGCGCCGGGGTCGAGCCACTCGAGCTCGAACAGGCGCTCGTACCGCACGACGATGTCGCCCGCGACCCACAGGTCGGCGGTCCACCCGGAGCCGATCGCCGTGAAGCGCCATCGGGTCGCGTCGAACGCACCCACCGGCGTCCGGACCCGCTCGTCGCCCACGAGCTCGTAGCGCTGGCGCACGCGGCTCGGCTCGAGCGTGACCGGCTCGAGGTAGACGACGTCGATCTCGGCGGTGATTCCGAGGCGGCGGGTGGTGATCGCGTTCGTAGCGGGCGTGAAGTAGTCGAGATGGGTTTCGGGACCGTAGGCGATCTCGATCGGCCGCCGGTCCCGGTAGCCGGTGAGCGCGTCGCCGGTGACGTTCGGCTCGAGCAGGAGGTCGTGCTCGCCGGTGTCGATCCGGACGCGGGCGATGCGCCAGTCCGTGTTCACCGCGAAGTCGAGCGTCTCGCGATGCGGCGACGGCACCGAGGTCTGCACCTGGCTGAAGGAGCGCCAGCCCATGGGGCCGGGGGCGCACCGGAACTCCTCGGTCCCGACCGGATCCCCGTCGTCGCCGAACACCGTGTAACGACCGAACGGCATCCGGTCAGCGTACCGACGCCCCGCCGGTGAGCCCGGCCGTGGGCGTATGGTGCGGCAGTGGGGGGGACGGCCGCGAGCGACCACGGGGAGAGCGTTGAGAGCTCGCACGGCGCCGCGCGCACGCGCGTCCTGGTGGCGTTCGCGGCTGGGCTGATCGCGTTCGGGGTCGCGATCGTCTTCACGCCGTGGCAGTCGGCGGCGCTCATCGGCTGGAACGTGGCGGCGAGCGTGTTCATCGCGGTGGTGTGGTTCCGCGTCGGGCGCATGGACGGCGAGGCGACGGCCCAACACGCGGCGCTGGAGGATGTCTCGCGACGCACCTCCGACCTCATCCTGATCCTCGCGAGCGTCGTCAGCCTCGTCGGCGTGGGTCTGTCGCTCCTCGAGGCCTCGAACAAGGAGGGCCTCGCCAAGGCGGGGGTCGTCGCGGTCGCGTCGGCGAGCGTCATCTTGTCGTGGGCGACGGTCCACACCGTGTTCACGCTGCGGTACGCGAGGCTCTTCTACGCGGGCGGCGGGGGGATCGACTTCAACGAGGACCGAGCGCCCACCTACGGCGACTTCGCCTATCTCGCCTTCACGATCGGGATGACCTATCAGGTCTCGGACACCGCGATCGCTTCGAGGCAGATCCGCAGCACCGCCCTGCATCACGCGTACATGTCGTACCTGTTCGGCACCGTCGTGGTCGCGATGACGATCAACGTCGTCGCCGGCCTGTTCAATCGGTAGGCGGTCTCGACGAGCGCGTTACATCGGGCTCACGAGCTGGAAGTAGTTGTCGTCCGGATCCGAGAACGTGGCGACCGCCATCTCCGGCGCGTCGGGCGAGTCGCCGACGTCCGGGGCGTAGGGCTCCCGGACCACCGTGGCGCCGGCCGCCTTCAGCCGCTCGAAGTCGCCCTTCACGTCGGAGCTCTCGATGTTCCAGATCACGCGGCCGGGCTGCGTGTTCTTCCCCTTCACCTCGTTGTGCTCACCGACGGTGAACCCGCCGTTCCCGAGCTGCCACCACGTGTACCCCCCCTCGCTGCCGGCGGGCTCGCCGAAAAGCCTCGTGTAGTAATCCACGAGGGGTTCGGGATCCTCGGTCCCGATCAGGACGCTGTTCAGGTTCATGCCCTCCTCCTTCCTCGACAGGGCTCCCGCCCCACATGCAGGCTATCCCCGTCCTCCGGTATCGATAACCGGACCGGGGGGAGGCCGCAGGCCTCCTCGGGGTGCGAGATCGATCTCGGTCGACGGCTCGACGAACGCGTCGGGGCCGCTCAGCGCGAGCGCGGCCGGCCGGCCCGGCCGAGCGCCCCCTCGAGGACGAGCGCCGCGTCGACGACATCCTCGCCCAGGTAGATCCCGCCCACCCCGGCGCGGGCCGTCGGCGTGACGAACGCGTCGCCGGCGTAGAACGCGCGGACACCGGGCAGTGCGTCCACCGCGTCGATCGCCTCGATCGCGGCCCTACGCGTCACGCGCCGCTGCGAGGTCACCACCGCGGCGAGCGCTCGGGAGCTCGTCACCGCGGAGACCAGCGCCTTCGCCGGGGTCATCGCCCCGAGGAACCGGCACGACCACCCGCGTCGCGCTAGGACGGCGGCGAACGCCTCCAGTCCGATCGTGTGGAGGTCGCTCGGCCCGCAGGCCAACACGATCGGTCCGCGGCGGAACGGTGGCGGCGCCATCGCGACCTGGCGGGCGAGCCACGCCCGGACGGCCTCGGTGGCCAGGTGCTCCTGCCCGATGTCGCAGGCCCCTGCCTTCCACCGGGAGCCGATCTCGCGCATCGAGGGGAGGGCGACGCGCCGGATCGCGTCCTCGACCCCGAACCGTTCCGCCGACCGATCGAGCGCCTCGCGAAGGGCTGGCGTGTCGAGGTCGATCGCCGCTCGCACGACCGCGTCCGTGAGATCGGGATCGGTCGTGGCGCTCGCCTCCGCGCCGCGGAGACGTGCGACCGCGTCGCTCGCGGTGAGTCCCTTCGTCACGAGGTCGCGCAACGCTCGGAGCTGCTCCAGGTCGCTCGCGCCGTAGCGGCGGTGCTGTCCCTTCGTCCTCGGCGGCGCCGGGAAACCGTAGCGGCGCTCCCACGATCTGATGGTCGGCACCGGGATGCCGAGGAGGTCGGAGACGGCCGCGATTGAGACGCCTCGAGCCGGGATCGGGGTGTCCTCCTCGATCTGCACTCGGACATTGTAGCCGGTGCTGGCGCTCTTGTGCATGGGGTTGTGCGCATGAAGCTATGCAATACGCCGAAACGTGAGCCAGTCGCGCATGGATTCCGACATACTGACCGAGAGCCAACTTGGGGCTCTTTGGATGCAAGGAGGGATGGGATATGCGCGGAGGCAAGCTCATGGTGTTGGGGGTCGCGTTGTTCGCGATCGTGCTGACGGCCTGCAGCAACGACGAGGACCCGACGCCCTCGACCACGACCGGTTCGGCGTCCGAGTCGATGGCTCCGGCCAGCGACACCGGCGGCCAGAGCATCACCGAGATCGTGTCGGACAACCCCGACTTCTCGACGCTGCTGGCTGCGGTCGGCGAGGCGGACCTGGCGGGGACCCTGTCGGGCGAGGGGCCGTTCACCGTCTTCGCCCCGACCGACAAGGCGTTCGCGGCGCTGCCGGACGGGACCCTCGAGACGCTGCTGAAGCCTGCGAACCGGGATCAGCTGGCGGCGATCCTCACGTACCACGTCCTGCCGGCCGAGGTCATGGCGGCCGACGTCTCGCCGGGCGAGGTCACGACGGTCAACGGCGCGACCTTCACCATCTCGGTCGACGGCGGCGACGTCGTCATCACCGACGGCGGGGGGAACCAGGCGATGGTGACCCAGACCGACATCGTTGCGTCGAACGGCGTCATCCACGTGATCGACTCGGTGCTGCTGCCCCCCGCCGCCTAGGTCGATCTCGGCGATCCGGCCGGCGGGGCCCGTCCTCGCCGGCCGGACAGGCCGAATGCTCGCCCCCGTCTCGACTCCGGACGTCCCGCGATCGGCGACCAACGAAGAGCTTCGCGGTGGCGCTCCAGCGCTACCGATCGTTCCGGATCGCCTGCTGTCGGCGTGGCGGCGCGTTCGGCGAGAGTCGCTAGCTGAGCGACAGCACCACCAGGGCGATCAGCGCCGCGGGTATCTCGACGACGGCCGCGAGCGCGGCGAAGAGCGCGGCGATCAGGATGGCCGGTCGCAGCGCGATCGTGACGGCCGCGAAGGGAGACAGGACGTCCCGCGATCCCACGACCACGCGACCCAGCCGGAACAGCGCCACGAGGACACCGAGCAGACCGCGCCGCTCCGACCTGCGCCGAGTGGTTCCGCGGAAGCCACGCGCGCGCTCCTGGACGTCGGCCGGCAGTGCGCGGGCGCGTTCGGGAAGGCGGCTCAGCTCCCGCAGACCCGCCACGAACAGCAGCAGCACCGCGGACGGTGCGAGCAGCACCGCCAGCACCACCGCACGCACGGTCCACTCGTTCGCGTCGGGCGGTGGCGTGTGGGCCACCCATGCGAGCCACGCGATCGCGGTCACGACGGCCGCGGCGACCGCGAGCCTCGTCAGGCCGCGCAGCACCTGCGCGGCCGTGTCGAGGACGCGTCGCAGGGCCGCCGAAGCCCGCTCGGCCCTCGACGTCACGGTCTGTGATGGTTCCATCTCTGTCTCCATACCCATAGCGCGCGAACGCCTCGATCAGCTCGGCGGTCGGAGCGTCGCCGCGAGGAACGACGCCGCGACCTCGATCAGCCGTAGCCGGGCGAGCGATAGGTAGTGCCCGTCCACCACGTCTCGGACCGAAGCCCACGCGTCGAGCAGCATCCTCGGCGTCGCCGGATACCCCGGATGGGTCGACAGCCCCGCCAGCATCCGGACGTCCGGGTCGACCTCCCGCGCGAGCCCGGCGGTGGCCGCGACGAACGCCCGGTAGGCCGCGGGGTCGCGTTGGAGCGTCTGCGCCTGGGTCTCGACTGCGTCGGCGCCCGCGGCCGAGACCTCCACGATGCCGGAGCGTAGGTACGCCGACTCGCGCGTCTCGCCGGCCCTCGGCGCGTGCGGGCTTGCGGGCACGGAGACGAGGTTCGGGTGCGGTGTGACCAGGACGGCGTACCCACGTGCGCGGGCGAGCGCGCAGAACGCTTCGATCGACCCGCGCGGGTCGATCGAGGCGTTCCGAACGTGAGCAGGGCGTCCATATTCACCGGCTGCCTCTGAACGAGCTCGCCCGGGGCCGGCGGAGGTGGCCCGATCTCGTCGTCCCTGCGGATCTTCAGCGGCGTCGGGCGCCCGGATCCTACCCGCGGAGCTTGCTCGCGAGGAGGTCGATCTTCTCGATCGTTGGTGGCTCCGACAGGAGCTCATCGGCCTTCTCCATCAGCGCGGTCGCGATGGGTCCCGACAGGTGGGCGTCGCGTCCGGCCTCGTCGGGGAAGACGTCGAAGATGCCGAACGTGGACGGACCCAACCGGGTCGCGAACCAGGCCGTGGTCGCCTCCTCCTGTTCCGCGAGCGGCAGCGCACCTGCCAGGAAGCCCGCGACTTCCTCTTCCTTGCCGGGCTTGGCCTCGAGTCGGACGAGGACGCCTACCGTGACCATATCTGCTCCCTTCGAATCGCTTCGGTCCAACGTACCTCGGATCGATCGGACGGCGCGTGGAGTCGGAAGGATGACAGAAGGCCTCTGGCGAGCCGGACCGGCCGGACCGTGCATCGGGTCGCCGGACTCGGTGTCTCTCCCGATTGGCTGGCACCCGGAGCCCGCGCCGCACTGCGAGCCGGCTGTCTAGGGCACCGATCCCGGCAACGGAACGGCGGCGCTACGCTCTCATTCGTGACCGACTGGTGAGAGAGCTTCTCCATAGGGCTCTGGGAGCAGGCGCAGCTCAATCAGTGGACTGACGATGACAACCGCGCCGCCGCGGACAAGGTCGAGCGCGCACTTGAGCTCCCGGCGCGAGCGAGGGTCCTCGACGTGCCCTGCGGAGAGGGTCGGATCTCGGTGGAACTGGCCGCTCGTGGTCACGACGTTACCGGCGTGGACCTCAACGAGACGTTCCTGTCCACCGCCGCCAGGAGAGCCGACGAACGTGGCGTGAACGTTGCATGGCAACGACACGACATGCGCGAACTTCCCTTCGATTCCGAGTTCGAAGCCGTGCTCAACTTCGGTGGGAGCTTCGGCTGCTTCGACGAGGCGGATAACGCGCGGACGTCAGCGAGCGCGTACCGAGCCCTGCGGTCGGGTGGTCGCTTCTTGGTTGATATGCCGAGCCCCCGAGACGCTCTTCCCGCGATTCCGGGAACGGGTCTGGACCCAAGCCGGTGAGCTGCTCGTCCTGAGCGAGAACCGATACGATCACGAATCTGGTCGGAGCGAGACCGACTGGACGGTGGTGGCAACCGATGGACGCCGAGAGTACCGCCACAGCTCCATCGGGCTTTACACGTACCACGAGCTTGTCACGCTTCTGAGCGGAGTTGGATTCGCACGCGTCCAAGGGTTCG
>JBAVEY010000075.1:0-1860 GCA_049587975.1 Actinomycetota bacterium
GATCCGGGCCGTCGTCCATGACCACATCGACGGGCCCGATGACCTCGGCCGTTGGTACACCATCGATGACGGTTCCGTCGGCCACGCCCTTCGTGTCGAGGCACTACGGCAATGCCGTCACCTCGGAGGAATGGACCGGAACGGACGCCACAACGGCGTGGGATGGCACAGGCTTGCCCGGGCACGACGATCCCGCCGTTGACATGTTGAAGGATCTCGAAGCTCACACGGCGTTCGCGTTCGGCGAGCGTACGGAGGAGAGTCTTCAGAAGTTCGTTACCGCCTTCCGGCGGACGAACGCGACAGTGCACGCGGGGTGCCCGGTCAAGCCGGAGAAGACTGGACCGATCACCATCGGGAATGAGCCAGCGATCCTCGATCAGATGCATTGTCCCCCCTCTGGCGGACCCTTCGTGTTGACCGCGTATGTGGTCCACGCCGGGCGGGCGTACGTCTTCTTCACGCTCGCGGTGGCGCTCAGCGAAGCCGCCACCCGTTCGTGGTTTTCGTCGCTCCTCAAGGACATTTCATTCGAGGTATGACCGTCCTGCAGGGCGTTCTTGCGGGACGCCGGTCGCCGACCGCTACCCTCGGAGCAGCGCATTCGACATTCTGGCCGCGCCGACCTCTCACGCCGGGGCGTGTAGTGCGCGCCTGACCCGAACGTTGCCGAGCGCGCCGGGGGCGCGAGGCCGCCATCATCCGGGGCCCGTAACCATCTTTGCCCGCCCCTTCCGCTCCTTATGCGTAGACCGGTCAGCTGAGGAACTCGAACCGCTCCTGGCCGGGTGGCTCGGGCCTGGTATCAGCGGCGGGGGAAAGGATGGGTCTTGCGCTGCCAGCACGTGGACGACGACATCCAATGCAGGTTCGATGCCACGCGGCGCGTGCTCGTGGGCTGTGGCGACCCGCCGGACCCCGACCAGGCGGGATTCGCAGGGACCGTCTACCTGGTCCAGGTCTGCAAGGAACACGACCCCGATCCCCGGGCAGTCGATGCCGCTGCCACGTCCTCCGGGTTCCGTGCCGATCGGCGAGCGTCCGAGGCGGTGAATCAATAGGCTCCGGACCCGTGCGCCCTGATGAGCTTGAGCGCCGACTCCGGGAGCCCTGGACGCCCTCGGTCCGGCTCCCCGCGCCGAACTGCTCCACCTCCTGATGCGCCCCGACTTCGACCCCCGCCAACCAGGCCGATCCCCGGCCGTCGTTGATCTCGATCACGTCGCCCGACGGGACTTCCTCTAGCAGTTCAGCTTGCCCTCGCGTGCCCCGGACGCGACGCTGTCGATGAAGACCGTGACGATCGACCTGCGGTGCCTTCTGCCACCAGGAGTCGCCACGTTGGCCGAGAAAACTTCCTCGTCGCCGTTCACCACCACCGAGACGTTGATGCTGCAGCCGTCACGAGTCAGCCACACAGCATTCACCCTGTCGCCGTCCTTGAGGGCGATCTTTCCCGTCAACGGCGGGGACAGACGCGGGAACCTGCGCGTCACGAGCACGTTCTTCGTGTCTTGGGTCGTTCCAGCGCCGCTCGCTGGCGGGCAGGCTGCATCCACGGCGGTCATCAGCGAGTCCACGGACCTTCCCATGTATGCGTAGAGGGCCGAAATGTCGAGGTTCGTCTGATCCGTTGTGTCCTGAAAGGACGCGAGTCCGCTGCTGAAGTCCTCTACCGCGGTCTGAGCCGCCGCCGCTTCATGGACGAAGTCCTGCCCTGCTGCCTCAGCGAAATCCTGAAACAGCGCCTCGAAGGCGTCGAACTGCTCCACGAACTCCTGCCTGACACCGTCCGCCCCGAGGAAGCCCGTATTCAGGACCGCCTGGAACGAGGACGCAACGGCCTCCCTCTGCTCGCAG
>JBAVEY010000076.1:0-6829 GCA_049587975.1 Actinomycetota bacterium
GGGACCAGCTGCCTGGGGTCAACCCTTATGTCGGGCAGACCTGTCCTGATCCGGAGCGTCTCTCGACGGGCGGGATCAGCAGCCTTTGTCCGTGCGGTTGCCTCACCGAACGAGGTGCGACTTCGCAGCGGGAGTATCGGCGTCCGAGCCGAACGCGTCAACCGTCGCCGACCCCGCGCGAGATCCGTGGTCGTACCGGGCGCTAGCCTGCGGTCGTGTCCCGCTCAATCGTGCACGTCGACCTCGACGAGGTTCTGCTTCCGGCTCGTCGATGTTCCTCTAGATGTTGAGGCTGTCTTGAACCAGCTGCCGGCATCGGCCCAGGCTTTGCTCAGCGGAAGCGACCCCGCCGCCTGGAACCCCCGATCTCGTCGTGACCCCCGAGGAGGCTCGCTCTTTGGAGGAGATCCTGAGTGAAGCGCTCTCATCCCGCGGAGATCTATCTTCGGGGCGGGATGTAGGCGTGTGGTCGCTTCGCGACGGCACTAGCGCTCAATTCATCCGCCTCCGTCCCCTCTTCCCGGAGGGACGCAGGCTGTTCAGTCCGGGCTTCTAAGCCCGAGCAGTCCATCCCGCCGCCGCGCCACGGGAGCCCGCGCCGCAAGGCGAGCCGGCCGGATCGGAGGGGGCCCATGATCGGAAGACGGTGCGGAACGAAAGGTGCCTGGTGCACACTGGTGCACAAGCAGGCGAGGCATAAGCGCACGTAGATGTGGGTGGCGGAATCCCGTGGCCACCGCAGCGAACGGTGCATGAGCGCACGTATGCGGGTGTGTGACAGACCCTGGAACTGACGGACATCGTGTACACATCGGGTCCTCCGAGGCAAAGAGGGATCCGTGACCGAGAAGGAGCTCGCCCGCGGGGCGGCGCACCGGCTGGCGATCATCCGTCACGCGCATGCGGTGACCGGCAACGTCTCGGTACTACGAGGCGTCGTGATCGGCCACACCGAGTTGTTCAACGACAAGCTCCAGGAGTGGGAGAGGTTCTACAGCTTCAACCGACCGCACGGAGCGCTCGGCGGCCAGACGCCGTGTGAGCGGCTCCGGACAAGACGAGGGCCCGAGCGTGAACGGACACCGTGAACTGCACACGAGCCCGCGAGCGGTTCTCTGGATCGGAGCATGGTGCTACGTGCAATTCACTAGACCGCGCGACGCGTCACACCGCCGGCCTCGATCTCCAGTGCGTAGGGAGGCCCTGTGGCGCTGCGCATGAGAGACCAGGTACGTCCTTCGTTCTAGCCCAACGCTTTCCGCGAATCATCGCCGTATGGGCGATGGTGTCGGGGCGTCGTACTCCCTACTCTTCTCGCGGAGGTCACCAATGAGAACACGGCTCTGCACGCGCACCCCGAGGCCCCGGATGAACGCCCGGCAGAGGCTCTGCCGCGTCCGCGGCGAGCGGGGCTCGATCGTCGTCGAGTTCGCGATCATCGCTCCGATCCTGCTCATGCTCGTCTTCGGCATCTTCGAGTTCGGCCTCGGTTACCACGCGTGGGACGCGACACAGAACGCGGCTCGCGAGGGCGCCCGTCTCGGCGCCGTCAGCCCAGACCTGGCCGAGATCGAGGCGCGGGTCCGCGGGACCACCAGCTTCCTCAAACAGTCCAACCTCACCGTGACGATCCGATGTGGTCACACCGGCGGCCCCTTCTCCGCCTGTCCCGCCCCGAGCTCCTGGGAAGAGGGTGACATCGTTCGGGTGACCGTGGACTACGACTACGGTTACATCACGCCCCTTCCGACCCTCGTCGGACTCGGTGGCCAGATGCACATGAGCTCGATCGCGGAAGCGAGGTTCGAGGGGCAGTGAACCCGCTCCGGCGCACCCGCTCGCGTCTCGACGACGACCGCGGCGCCGTGGTGGTCATCGTCGCGTTTGCCATGGTCATCCTCATGGGTGTGACTGCGTTGGCGTTGGACCTTGCCCGGCTCCGCCACGAACGCCACATCATTCAGGCAGCCGTCGATCTCGGCTCCCTCGCCGGCGCCGGGTTCCTGCCGGTCTCGAACCCCAGCGATGCCGCGGACGCCGAGAGCGCCGTCCGGATGATCGCGGAGGCGAACGCTCCCCAGCTCTCGGGCGGGGGGCTCTCGATCACGTTCGGCTGCGTGGTCGAGGCGCCTCCCGCCGCGAGCGGGAACTCGTGTGGAACAGGCGGCCCAGGTGGATGGACGATCAGGGACGACAAGGCGCTGCACGCCTGCAACCCGTACGGGGGGGACCTCTGCAATGCGATCCTCGTCCAGGCCTCGAGCACGATCAGCTACTGGTTCGCTCCCTTCATCGGATTCGACACGGGCAACACGGGGTCGGTCAACGCGGCGGCGTGCCGAGGCAACTGCGGGCAGGTATCGACTCCGCTCGACATCGCGCTCCTGATCGACCGGACGGGCAGCATGAGCCCGAGCGACATCCAGAACCTCAAGAACGCGATCCTCGATCCGAGCCCGGCGGAGGACTCGCTGCTTGAGTACTACGATCCAGCGCAGGTGCACATCGGCCTCCTGGCGCTCCCGTACAAGGTCTCCAACAACCAGTGCGCCGTCAGCCAGACCCAGACCTACCAATACCAGGCGCCCGCCGCGGACCTGCCACGCTGGCAGGTCGTCGGCTTGTCGGACGACTACCGGCAGGCTTCTGGAGCCATCGATCATTCCAGCAACCTCGTGCAGGCGATCCAATGCCTGCATCGGGCCACCAACACGAACGTCACGGTGAACGGCCACTCGGACAGCCACGGTCACACGAACCACGGCGAACCGATGATTCAGGCGCAGGCCCTCCTCAGCCAGGGTCGACCCGAGGCGCCCGACATCATCATCTTCTTCGCAGACGGCGAATCGAACCAGCCCTATGGGTTCAACCCATGCACGTACGCCGTGAACACCTCAGCGGCGGCGAAGGCTGCCGGCACATCGGTCTACTCGCTCGCGTACGGTGCGACGGGAGCGCGGTGCCAGTACGACAACGGGTCGTGGGGAAACGCTTGGGCCACGACATTCCTGTCCACGGTGGCGAGCCCGACCACTACCGGGCCGTCGACCGATGACGTCCCCGGCGGTTGCGGGCCGGACGAGAACACCGACGGCGACTACTACTTCTGCGAGTCTCGTGGCGCCGATCTCAGCGACACGTTCCGGCAGATCGCATACCAGACGAACCAGAAGCCGAGGCTGCTCAACTTCTAGTCGCGCGCTCGAGGTTCGGTGGCACCGCGCTCACGGTCCGATGGGAGCAACACCTGCATGCTGGCCATTCCCATTGCTGTCCGCGAGCCAATCACGGTGACCCGGATGCGTTCGCCGAGGGAATCGTGAACGTTGACATCCGTTGCAGCGGGTCTGGAGCGGTGCACACTGGGTGCACAAGCCACCGGTGCACTTGCGCACGTAGATGGGGCGGCTGAATCCTGCGGCCACCGCTCAGCGCCTCGCCAGGCGCACTGCTCAGCGGAGGCGCTTCGCGTACTTCGTGTACTGGCGAACCACGCGCATCCCGACCTTCTCGTACAGACCCAGCGCGCCCGTCCGCGAGTCCGTGGAGACCCCCATCACCCGTCGGCCCGCCTCGTGGAACCAGCCGAACGACGTCCGGAGCATTGCCTGGGCGATCCCGCGCCGTCGATGGGTTGCCCGGGTGGCCAGCTGCTGGATCCATCCCTCGCCGAGCTCGGGGAAGTCGTACGCGATGACGACGCCGACGAGCTCGTCCCCGTCGAATGCGAGCGGCGAAAGATCCGGCCGGAAACCGGGATGCACGGGGACCTGCGACGCCCAGACCTCGAACGGTTCGGGGTCGCGTCCCTCCCACTCGGAGAACGACGCGTCGATGACCCGGTGGACATCGACGACATCGGACGCTCGATAGGGGCGGATCGAGATGCCCGGCGGCACGTCCGGCGGCGAGGGCGGAGCGTCGAGCTGGATCCGGATGACCCACGACGTCCACCGCGGCTCGTAGCCTTTCGCCAGGAACAGTGCGCGTGCACTCGTATCCGCGTCGGTCTTCGTCTGTCCGATCGAGGCCTCGCCGAGCTCGCGAGCCCGCGCCTCGATCCACGACACCAGGGCGGCGCCGATCCCGCGCCCCCGGTGCGACGGCCGGACGTCGCCCTCCCCGCGCCCGCGGTAGAGCTCGGCCCAGCCGACCGGCTCGTCACCCTCGAACACCAGGATCGAATCGAGCCCCGGATCGAACCCGTGGCGGACGAACGCGCCCGTGAGGTCGTGGATGTCGACCTCGGCCACGCCGTCGGCCTCGAGCTCGCACGCGGCCATCAGCTCGTAGATCGCCTGGGCGTCCGCCGGGTTCGCCGCGCGCGACCGCAGACCGGCGGGGAGCTCGATGGTCACCGGGTCCTCCATCCGGGACACCCCCCGACGGGACCGGTCCCGTCGAAGTCGACCAGCAGCGCGCGAGCCGGGAGCATCGGGGGAGCGTACCCGCGCGCTCCGGCCTGTGATGATGCGCGGATGGCGTGGGTGTGGGTCGGCGTGTTCGCCGTGGTGGCGATCGCCTCGGCGGCGCAGGCGGTCTCCGGTTTCGGCTTCGCGTTGATCGGCACGCCGCTCGTCGCCGTGCTCGTCGGGCCGAAGCCCGCGGTGGTCGGACTGACGATGGTCGGCCTGCTCCTGGTCGCGCAGCTCTCGCTCCGGGGCCGCGGCCAGGTGGATCGCCCGACCGTCCTGGTCGTGACCGTGGCGGCGATCGCCGGCATGCCGCTCGGGCTGCTCGTCCTCACGCGCGCGGACGACCGCGTCCTGACGACCGCGATCGCCGTCGCCGTGATCGCGTTCTCGCTCTTGCTGTGGCGAGGCGTCCGGTTGCCCGCGGGGCGCGGGACCGATGCGGCCGCCGGGTTTACCGGGGGAGTGCTCGCCACCAGCACCGGGACGAGCGGCCCGCCGGTCGTGATCGCGCTCTCGGCCAAGGACCTGGCGCCGCCGGTGTTCCGCGCGACGATCTCGGCGATCTTCCTCGTGCAGGCGGCGGCTGCCCTCGTGGCGTTCGCCTTAGGCGGGCAGATCACGCGGGATGCGCTCGCGGTCGCGCTCGCGGGTCTCCCCGGGGTGATCCTCGGCTCGATCGTCGGCGAACGCGGCTTCCGCAGGCTGGACGCGCCGACCTTCCGCCGCGTCGTCCTCGGGATGCTGTTCGTCTCCGGCGTCGTCGCGTTGCTCGGCGCGCTGTGGTCGTAGCCGAACTTCGGCGTTCCGCCGCCGATGCCGAGGCCCGGTCCCGCTGAGGGACCGGGCGTCTCGACATCTCGGTTCGGTCAGTGCACGAGGACGTGATCGTTGTCGATCCAGGTCTCGATCGTCCCGTCCGAAACGAAGCGCGTCTCACCCATCGCGAGATCGTAGACGTACGTGCCGGGCCCATCCTTGTCGGTGGTCCCGACGTACGCGATCTGCGTGCTGTCGGGTGACCACTCCTGATACCCGTCATCGAGGTTGAGTCGAGCGATCGTGCGCCGCGCCGATCCGTCGCTGTTGGCGAGGATCAACCGCACTTGTGGCTCCTTCAACCACGAGTTGAAGGCGATCCAAGCACCGTCGGGCGACAGCGTAGGGGTGCTTCCGTCCGGCACGATCAGCCTTGTCTGTCCCGTCGCGAGATCGAGGGACCTGGCTGTGTAGTGATTTCCTGCGTTGTTAAGGGTCGAGAAGACGATGGATCCTCCGTCAGGCGCCCAGCCGCCGGGATCGACCGCACCTCGCGGTGCGTTCGTGACCCTCGTCGATTCACCGTCGGAAATGCGAACCACGAAGATCTGGGGACCGTCCGACGTGTCCCGTTGGTAGGCGATCATCGAGCCGTCGGGGGACCAGATGGGGCCGCCGTAATCGCCAACGCCACCCTCTCCGTGAGTGAGCTCCCTGGCGTTCGAGCCGTCGGCATCCATGACGAACACCTGAGCGTTCCCGTTCTCATCGAGGTCGGAGTAGGTAACCATCGACCCGTCGAGCGTGAAGTCGAAATCCGACGCGCCGGGTGGCGCCGTGAACGTCGTTGCCGTCCCGGACCCCAGGTCGACGATGCTAAGCGATTGGCTCGTCTCGCCAGGGGTGACGGTCGGGTTGGACCCAGAGGTTGCGGGCCGCACGTCGTCGCTTGCCAGCGTGCTGATCCCGACCACCAGCCCTGCGACCACGAGCACTGCCACCAGGGCGTACACGGTCGCTTTCTTCCTCACGACGCGTCGCCGCTGACCTCGGTGCTGCCGGTCGAGCGCCTCGGGGTCGGGTCGAATCTTCTGCGTAGCCATCCGGAACACCTCCTGGATCTCAGGCATCCCGCGCTCCTTCCGTGGCTCGGAGGGCGTTCCGGCCCTTGCTCGCCAGGGCCCTCACCGTGGACGGACGCACGCGCAGGATGCGCGCCGCCTGCTCGGTCGGATACCCGAGCAGGTCCACGAGCAGCAGGGCGGCCCGTTGGCGCGGGCTGACCTCGAGCAGGAGCTGTCGCACGTCCGCGCGCATCTCCGCATCGAGGAACGCATCGCGCCGCTCCGGGATCGGGACCACCTTCCGGACCGCCATCGCCGCCCGGCGCCGGCGCATCCGGAACCCATTCAGGGCGACGCGGAACAGGTAGCCGGTCGGGTCGTCGATCCGCCCGATCTCGCCCCAGCGTTCCCACAGGCTCAGGAACGCGTCCTGCATCAGCTCCTCCGCGTCGTGTCGGTTCCCCGTCACGAAGTACAGAGCCTTGAACAGGCGCTCGTGTTCCTCCTCGAAGAACGTGTCGAAGCGGGCCCATGCCTCGGCGCGTTCCGAGGGGAACTGCACGACCTCACCCTCTGCTCGCACGGTCCATG
>JBAVEY010000077.1:0-26701 GCA_049587975.1 Actinomycetota bacterium
CCGCGGACGTGTACGGGAAGGCGTCGCTCGGCACGAGGTTGCGTCGGCGGAGGTCGACCGGATCGATGCCGAGCTCAGAAGCCAGGGCGTCCATCGCGCGCTCGATCGACAGGGTGGCCTCGGGGCGACCCGCCCCCCGGTACGGTCCGACCGGGGTCGTGTTCGTGACCACCGCGCGGGTGCGCCAGGCGGCCCGAGGGATGTCGTAGGCCCCGGGAAGCATCGAGCGGGTGGTCGGCGGCAGGTACGCGGCGATCGGATATGCCCCCATGTCGGCGAGCAGGTCGACCCGCAACCCGACGAGCCTACCGTCGCGCGTCGATCCGAGCTCGACGTCATGGATCTGCGCGCGCCCGTGCGTGAGGCCGACCATGCTCTCGGACCTGGTCTCCGTCCAGGCCACCCGCCGGCCGAGACCAACGGCGGCGGCGGCGCACGCGAGGTACTCCGGGTAGATCTGCAGCTTGGCCCCGAACCCGCCACCGACGTCCGGCGCCACCACCCGAACGGCGTCCCGCTCGAGCCCGAGCCGCTCGGCCACGTCGTCCCGGACGTCGAACGGCACCTGCGTGGAGACCCACAGGGTGAGCCGACCGTCGTCGCCGGGTTCGACGAGCAGGGCGTTCGCCTCCATCGGCACGGGCGCCAACCGTTGGTGGCGGACGCGCAGCCGTACCACCAGGTCCGCCTCCGCCAGCACGTCCTCCTCCCAGCGCTCGTCGGAGCCGGCAGCGACGTTCGAGCCGGCTGTCGGGAACAGCAGCGCCGCGCGTGGGTCGGCTGCGGCCTCCGGCCCGATCACGACGTCGAGCGGGTCCAGGTCGACCATCACGGTTTCCGCCGCGTCCTGCGCCTGCGCCGCGGTCTCGGCCAGGACCAGCGCGACGGGCTCGCCCACGTACCGGACCACGTCCTCCGCGAGCACGGGGCGTTCGAACGGTCCCTCGACCTCGTCCGACGGCGGCTGCGGCGAGAGATCGAGGTCGCGGGCCAGGAGCACGGCGGCTACCCCCGGCATCGCCGCCGCCTCGCTCGTGTCGACGCCCAGGATGCGAGCGTGCGCCATGATGGAGCGGACGAAGCAGGCCCGCAGCGCCCCATCGGCGGGGAGATCGTCCACGTAGCGGGAGTCACCCGTGAGGAAGCGCGGGTCCTCGACCCGATGGACGACGCTCCCGAAGATCGAGGTGGTCATGCGGGACGAACTGTAGAGGAGCTGTCATGCGGAGACGGATCGCGGCGGCGGTGGTGTCGGGACTGGTGGGGCTGATCGGGGTCGCGTCCATCCCGGCGTCGGCGGCGCCGCGGATCCGGGCCCGGGAGGTCGTCGGCGGCCTCCAGCAGCCCGTCGCGTTCACCTTCGGCCCGGGCCGGACGATCTGGTACGTCGAGAAGGGGACGGGCCAGGTGCGCGTGCACGATCTCGACACCGATGCCGATCGCCTGTTCGTCACGGTCCCCGGCGTGAACGGCGACGGCGAACGCGGGATGCTCGGGATCGCGCTGCACCCCCGGTACCCGAACAAGCCGCTCGTTTACGTCTACGCGACGCGGTCGGCGGCCGGGCAGCTCAGCAACCAGATCCTGCGGTACCGCGACGATCACGGCAGCGGCGTCCATCGGACGGTCCTGTTCTCGAGCGTCGCCGGCGGGAGCCCGTACCACAACGGCGGGCGGATCGCGTTCGGGCCGGACGGCATGCTGTACGCGATCGTCGGGGACGCCCACGACTCCTCGAACGCGCAGGACACGACCAACGAGGATCGCGGCAAGATCATCCGCATCGAGCCCGACGGCGACGTCCCCCCCGACAACCCGTTCGACGACCGCGTGTGGGTCTTCGGGATCCGCAACGCGTTCGGCTTCGCGTTCGACCCGCGGTCCGGCTCCCTGTGGGAAACGGAGAACGGGCCCGAATGCAACGACGAGATCAACCTGATCGAGCGCGGCGAGAACTACGGCTGGGGACCGAACGAGACGTGCGACGGAGCCTCCCCCGGCAACACGAACCAGGACGGCCCCAACCCCGTGCTCCCGCTGCTGTACTACGAGAACACGATCGGGATCACCGGCATCGCGTTCTGCGACGGATGCGGTCTCGGACCTCGGAGTGAGGGTGCGGCCTTCTCCGGGGCAGTCAACAACGGCGAGATCACGCGGATCGTCTTCGACGACCAGCGGGACGGGGTCGCGGGCCACTCCGTCGTGGTCGACCACGGCGCGAGCACCCTGTCGTTCGAGGTCGGGCCGGGCGGACGGATCTTCTTCAGCGACTTCGACGGGATCAACAAGCTCGTCCGCGTCTGAGAGGGCGCCCTGGCCAGGCGCGGGGCCGGCGGAGTACGCTCGAGGACCGGCGACGCCCCACGAGCGCGGCCCCAAGAGGGCGGCGGAGGTGCCGGGCTAGGAGCACCGCATGGATATCGGTCGACCGCAACGGATCATCGAGGTCGAGCCCGTCTCCCTGCCGATGCCGCAGGACGTCCCCGATCTCGAGCGGGAACCCGACCGGCAGGAGCCCGTGGAGCCCGCTCCCGCCCGTCCGGCGCGGTAGCCATGCCGACCGCCGGACTGCTCGCCCCGCCGACCCACACCGCCGAGGCGATCCAGGCCTGGCGGACGTGGACCCTCCACGGCTCGCACGATGGCTCGCGTATCCGGTTGACACCCATCGCCGGCGACGGCAGGCCATGGCCGCCCCGGCGCCCCGCGGCCGCCTCGTGCACACGAGATCGTCGACACGTCCGTCCCGAGCTCGGCTGCACGTGCGGGCTCCACGCCGTGACCGAACCCGACGACCTGCGGCGGGCCCGGGACCCCGCCGTCCTCGGCACCGTCGCCCTGTGGGGCCGGGTCGTGGAGCACGAACACGGGTTCCGCGCGTCGCGCGCCTACCCCCAACGCCTCCGGCTGGTCTGCTACTTGTGCTTCGCGCTGTGGGGACGGCGCGCGCTCGGCGACGCGGCGTTCGTCGTTCGGCATCGCCGAGGGCGCATGGTGCCGCTGTGCGAGCCGCACCTCGAGCTCAGTCGCCGGTACGACTATCCGGTCCCAAGGATCCTGGCGGCCACGACGGTCGAGTCGACGCTCCTGGCCACCTACGCGGTTGACCCCCTACGGGACCTCGGCGTCGCGACGACGTCCGGGACGACCGAGCCGCTCCCGGCCTGACTCAGCTGAGCCGTCGCCCGGCCGCCGCGGCCCGCGCCAGCCGCTCGCGGAGCGAGAGACCCTCGGACCCGGGCTCCTCCTCGGCCACGGGCTCGGGGTCGGAGCCCGTGGTCTCCCACCCGTGCGGCGATCCCCCATCCCCGAACGCGCCGAGCGACGGGACCTCGTCGGAGGTCTCCGCGGCCCACGGGTCGCGATCGAGGCCGGTGACGTAGCCCGGCACGGGAGCGGGTTCTCCCTCCGCCTCGTCCGACCTGACGGGCCGGCTCCTGCCCGCCCGCTCGAGCTCCTCGACCGGAGCCTCCGCCTCCCGGAGCTTGCGGGCCGCGTTGGACAACTCCACCTGCGTGTTGGCGAACTGCTCCTGCGCGCGCTGGAGCTCGACGACGTCCGCACGACGCGCGTTTTCGATCGAGGCCTTCGCCTGAGCGTCGGTCGCCCTCTGCTCGGCCTCGCTGAGCTGCGCCTCCATCTCGAGCGCGCGCTCTGCGGTGACGGTCGCGCGCTTGCCCGCGTCCTCGGCCTTCTTCTCGGCCGCGGCGGCCTTCTTCTCAGCCGCGGTGACCCGGCTCTCCGCCTCGGCGATCAGCTTGTTCGCCCGCTTGGTCTCCGCGCGCGTGCCCTCGGAGCCCTCGCGCGCGAGCGCGAGCTCCGCCTCCTTCTCGGCCAGGGTCGCCTGGATCCGGCGAACCGTGCCGGCGAGCTCCTCGCACTCGGCCTCCGAGGCCCGCAGCTTGAGGTCGAGCTCCTCGAGCGCTGCGTTCGCGGTCGCGGTGCTCGGCCTCGCCGCGACCGTCGCCTCCAGCTCCTCCAGCCGCTTGCGGGACCCCTCGGCCAGCCGCTCCGCCCGATCCGCCCGAGCCGCCGCGTCACGGGCGTTCAGGTCGTCGGCCCGGCGGCCGGGCCCGAGCCGGCGCTCGGGCGGCGGACCGAGCTCCTGGGGCGCCGGCGCGTTCCGAACCCAACGGACGAACAGCGCGCCGACGCCGACCAGCAGCAAGAGGACCAGGAGCTGCACCGGCCGCCAGATCTTGAACGCCTCGTTGTGGATGGCCGAATACCGCTGATCGATCTCGGCGACGGCGTCGACCTGGGCGTCGCTGGACAGACGGATCGGCACGAACGTCTGGAACAGCTCCTCGTTCGGTCGCTTGAGCCCGTCGTGGTAGGTCCCCGTGCTCGAGAGCACGCTGACGGTCTGGCCGCCCAGCGCCTGCTCGATCCATCGATCGCCACCGGCGATGACGCTGGTGTCGTCCTTCTGCGCGGTGGAGTAGATGAGGGCGCCGTCGATGCGCCAGACCCGCACGACCGTGAACCGGTCGTCGGAAAGGATCCCCGCCTGGATCCGCACCGTCAGGTTGCGGTAGGCGGTACCGGTGATGTCCCTGGTGAGCAGGTCGGAGGTGAGCTGGTCTTCTATGACGGATGCCGAGAGGCTCTCGGCTCGCGCCGTGGCGTCCCGCTCGGCGCCGCCGACGGACGATCCGGAGAGGAAGACCGAGGCGACCAGGGCGAGCAGGAGCAGCAGGGCGGCTCCGCCCAACAGGGAGCGGCCGTAACGGCCGAGGAGCCCGGCTCTGTGTTCGGTCATGAGCGTCCGACGGCTGCCCGCTCGCGCGTCGGGCAGGTCCCCGTTCCTTGTCGGGCGTGCGGCGCTCAGGCTTGAACCAGGCGGGAGAGCCTTCGCGGCGCCTCGGCCGGCCACGGTGCCCGGGAGGTGCCGCCCAGCCCGACCGAGCCCGCAAGGTGGGCGGGCCCGCCCGTCAGGGAGGACTACCTGATGGTGGGATCCGGTTGCCCGGTCGGGGCGACCACACGCGGAACCGGCATCCGTCCGATCACGGCCGTCCCGGATCCCGGCCTGGAGTGGACCTCGAGCGTTCCACCGAGCGCGGCCAGACGATCCGCCATGCTCTGGAGACCGGTTCCGAGCGGCGTCGTCGCCCGGTCGAAGCCGCGACCGTCGTCGCGGAC
This sequence comes from Actinomycetota bacterium, assembly GCA_049587975.1. Lineage (GTDB taxonomy): Bacteria > Actinomycetota > UBA4738 > UBA4738 > HRBIN12 > DASSJM01. The sequence continues at coordinate 5,149 of JBAVEY010000077.1, forward strand.
CGTGAACACGAGGTTCCCCTCCTCCTCCTGGAGCTGGACGGCGACCTCGCTCGGCTCCGCGTACTTGGCGGCGTTCTGCAGGGCCTCGAGCGTGCAGAAGTACACGGCCGCCTCGACCTCCTGCGGGTAGCGGCGGATCCCGTCGATCTCGAGGCGCACCGGTACGAGCGAGCGCCGCGCCTGTGCCTCGATCGCAACCGCGAGACCCTTGTCCGCCAACAGCGGCGGATAGATCCCGCGCGCGAGATCGCGGAGGTTCTCGAGCGCATCGGCGACGTCGCGCTCCATCTGCTCGAGCTGGGCATCGGCCTCGGCGAGATCCCTCGATGCCGTCGAACGCGCGAGCCTCAGCCGCACGGCCAGCGCCACCAGCTGCTGCTGCGCACCGTCGTGCAGGTTGCGTTCGATGCGACGGCGCTCCTCGTCCTGGGCGGCCACGAGCCGCTGCCGAGATGCGCGCAGGTCCTCGATCAGCCGAGAGTTGGCGAGGACGAGTCCGGCCTGGCCCGCGAGGTCGGTCATGAGCTTGCTCTCGACGGCGGACAGCGGCTCCTTGGGCCCCTTCCGCACGCTGAGGAAGCCCAGCAGCTCACCACGGTGCCGAACGGCGACCGACTCGGTCAGATCGTCGAGCTCGAGCGCCTCGCTCCGCGAGAGACGGACCGAACTCGGGACGTCCGCTTCCGACGGCCATCGAGCCGCCGGCCCAACCCCCGGTCCGACCTTGAGCCACACCACGGCGTTCGTCGCCCCCGTCCCTTCCGCGAGGAGCCTCGCCATCCGGACCAGCACGTCGTCGCCCCCGTAGGCATCGCCCAGGTGTTCGGAGAACTCGGAGAGCACCTCGTAGGGGGTCGCTCGCTCGCCGTACACGATGCGGTTCGCCACACGCTGAGCGCGCTCGCGGGCCGGCTGGAACGCGATGGCCGCCACCGCCGTCGCGATCAGCGTCAGGCCTTCGGTCACGCCGATCGCCACGCCGATCACGACCACGAAGAGCACATAGACGACCGTGATGAACGCACCGAGCAACGCATAGACGATCGCCTTGCCGATGATGAGATCGATCTCGTAGAGCCGGTATCGCAAGATCGCGATCGCGATCGCCCCCATGAGCAGCAAGAGGCAGACGCTGAACGCGACGTCGGTGATCGGCGCGTCGTAGAACACGCCGACGATCGCCGAGAGCGCGACGAGCCCCGCAGCCGACACGAACCACTTCAGCTGGAGACGCTCCTCGCCCGTCGACCGGGAGAACCGAACGGCCACGGAGGCGAATGCGAGCACCATCGCCAACGTGAAGATGACCACCGCGATCAGGAAGATCCAGACGGCGGCCTCCCTGACCCCACCGCCCACCGGTTCGTCGATGGGCGCGAAGGGGAGGGACCACGAGGCGATGCCGAAGGCGATCGAGGCGGCCGTGAGGACCGCGAGGTCCGCCGCCGTCAACCAGGCCACGGGTCGCCATCGCCGGGAGGGCAGGTGGCCGTCCGGGAACAGGAGGAACAGGAACAGCAGGAGACCGATCGGGATCGGTTGGACGCTCGTGCTGATCATGGCCATCAGCCGCCCGCCGGGCAGGGTCCCCGGGTCGACGGCCAGCACGTGGATCGCGTAGGCCGCCCCGAACCCGGCCAACGCGAGCGCGAGCCCCGCCGCGATGAACAGCCCGCCGATCACGTTCTTCGGGCGCCGTGCCGTGATCAACATCCCGATGGCCGTGACGCCGAGGCTGACCACCACGTCGATCACGCGAGGGATGCCCCGCCCGCCCACGGTTTCGGGGAGCGTCTCGGCTCGATCGACGATGTTCAGGACGATGGTCCCGAGCATCAGCAGGATCGAGACGATCCCGATCGACCAGGCGAGCCGGCGCGCCGTGAACGAGTTCATGCCACCCCCACGGCGGATTGTGCCCCTCCCGGTTGGTGCAGCCAAACCCCAGGATCCGTCGACCGCGACTGCCGCCACAGGGCTTCCGATATGCACCGCCAAACAGACGCCCCGGCGTGGCGCATAGCTCGTCGAGACGAGCGGACTCGAACCGCCGACCCCCTGCTTGCAAGGCATGGCCGGCAGAGTTCCCTGACCAGCGGAAACGCGGCCCTCGGTCGACGGCTCCGGGTAACAAGCGCCACTCGATCGCCTGCGGTTACCTCTCCGTCTGAGGCAGCGCCAGCGATCGCGTCGCGCGACCGCACGGTGCGTTGGCTCCTCATCGCGAGGCCGATTAGCATCGCCCGGTGAGTGACGCCCGAGATCTCGGCCGACGTGGACCGGCGGAGGAACGCTGGGCCCGACGTCTGGAGACGAGTCCTACACCACGCCGGTCGGCGGCGGCCGCGGCCCTTCACGAGCTCGCCGAGGTCGATCGAGCCGTGTATCGGGCGATCGCGAGCACCCCGACCCCCGCACTCGACGAGCCACTCCGACGGCTCTCGGGCCTGGCCAACCACTCGAAGCTGTGGCTCGGCGCCGCCGGCGCGCTCTTCCTCCTAGGCGGGCGTACCGGTCGTCGAGCGGCTCTGACCGGTCTCGCGGCGGTGGGCGTCAACTCCGTGCTCGTCAACATCCCGATGAAGCTCGCGAGTGGACGCGCGCGCCCGGATCGCGAGACAGCCGGCGTGCCCGCGGAGCGATGGGTCCCGATGCCGACGTCGACCTCGTTCCCCTCAGGACACTCGGCGTCTGGGTTCGCGTTCGCCGGGGGCGTGGCCGGGTCGATGCCGGGCCTCGCGGTCCCGCTCCGCGGCCTCGCGGCCGTCGTCGCATACTCGCGCGTCCACACGGGGGTGCACTACCCGGGTGACATCGTCGTCGGATCGCTCATCGGCGCCACGATCGGGGAGGCGACGTCGCTCGCCGGCCGGGCCTTGCTCCGTGGGCGGGCGCGGGCGGCACGGTAAGCGAGCGCGGTCATCCCCGCCCCCGGTTCGACGCCGCCGGCTGCTCCGCTCGCAACCCCCCCACCGGCGATCAGGCGGCGCTACGGGCTCGCCCACCCGAGGAGGGCGGCCGTCGTCGGCGGAGCCCTCCTCCTGCTCGCGGTCGTTGGCGCGGTCGTCGTGGGGAACCATCGAGGACCCTTCGGGATCGATCGCGCGTGGGTCGAGGTGGTGACGACGATGCGCCGGGATGCCCTGACGTCGATCGCCGAGCGTGTCTTCGACCCGCTCGGAAGGTTCCCGGTCGCCTGGTCGATCGTCGCGCTGGCCGGACTGGTGCTCTGGCGCGATCGGCGTCGACGTGCGATCGCCGTCTTGTTGATCGGAGAACTGACGTCGTGGGCGACGAACAACCTCATCAAGGCCGCCGTCGACCGCCCTCGGCCGCCGGGCGCTCTCCTCCAGAGCTCCCTGTCGTCGTTCCCTTCGGGCCACGCAGCCTTCGCCGCGGTGACGGCCGTCCTGCTGGTGGGGCTCCTCGTTCCCACGGGGCGACGCGCCGGAGCGACGGTGCTCGCGGCAGGCCTCGCGATCGCGATGGCGTGGAGCCGTACCTACCTACTCGTGCATTGGCTGACCGACGTGGTCGGAGGCCTCTGCGTCGGCGCCGGGGTCGGATCGCTCACCCTCGCGTTCATGGGCACGGCCGCCGACCGGAGGGACTGACAGCGCCCGGCCGTTGGCTCTACGCTCGCCGCGATGACCGCATCCTGGGAGGGACCGGACCTCTCGCATCGGCTGGCCGCTGCTGCCGCGCTGCTCCTCGGAGCCCTGGTCGTCGTCGCGACGTTCCTGACCGTCACCGACGACATCCCCCTCCTCCTCGCCCAGCTCGCCCTGCTGGCCGGTGCCGCCCTCGCCGCGTGGTACGGACTGACGCGCTTGGGGCGACGTCGAGCGATCGCCGTCCTCGTCGCCCTGGCCGCACTCACGGGCCTCGTGCTCATGGGCTTCGCGAAGGAGAGCGGGGGGCCCGTGTCGCTGTTCGTCCGCGTCGTGCCGCTCCTGCTCGCGGTCGCGCTCTCGCGGTTCGCCCTCGGTCGGAGCGTGAATGCGCTCAAGCGGAGCGAGACCCCGGGGACCCCCGTGCCCCCCGCCACCCGCGGGGTCGCGATCATGAACCTGAAGTCCGGGGGCGGGAAGGCGGAGCGGTTCCACCTCGTGGACGAGTGCCGCGAACGGGGCATCGAACCCGTGGTCCTCCGACCGGGCGATGACCTGCTCGAGCTCGCTCGCCAGGCCATCGATCGTGGCGCCGACGTGATCGGGATGGCCGGAGGGGACGGGTCGCAGGCACTCGTCGCGAGCGTCGCGGCCGAGCGCGGGGTTCCGATGGTGGTCATCCCCGCGGGAACACGCAACCACCTCGCGCTCGATCTGGGGCTCGACCGCGACGACGTGGTCGGAGCACTCGATGCCTTCGGAGAGGCACGGCAGCGACCGATGGACCTCGCCGAGGTCAACGGGCGTGTCTTCGTGAACAACGTCTCGCTCGGCCTGTACGCGGCGATCGTCCGATCGCCGGAGTACCGGAACGCCAAGGTCGACACCACCCTCAGCACGCTCCCGACGGTCCTCGCACCCGACACCGAGCCGTTCGACCTGCGGTTCACCGGACCGAACGGCGAGCCCCACCGCGGAGCACACGTGATCCAGATCTCCAACAACCCATATGGCACCACGCTCGCCACGCTCGGCAGCCGTTCGCGTCTGGACACGGGACGGCTGGGCGTCGTCGCCCTCGAGATCCGGAACGACAAGGAGGCGGCCGCCTTCCTCGCTGCGCTCGCGACCGGGCAGCCGAACCGGTTCGCGGGGCTCACGTCCTGGGCGGCCCCGACGTTCGAGGTATCGTCGGGAACGGCCATCGCCGTCGGCCTCGACGGCGAGACGCTGGAGCTGGAACCACCCCTCGCGTTCTCGATCAGGGCACGGGCGTTGAGCATTCGGCTGCCCGGCCATGCGATCGGCTACTCGCCGGCCGCCAGGGCGATGGGGTGGCGAGCGGCGACGCGGAACCTGTGGAGGACGGCCATCGGTCGCCCCCCGGTGCTCGAGCCGTAGGTCTGCGCCCCGCGCTCAGGGTGCCTCCTCGCGGTCACCGGCGTCGAGCGAGAAGGCGGTCACGGCGGCGTGGACGGTCGGATAGAAGTGTCTCGGATCGAACGTGCGGGTGAGCTCGTATCGCGCGATCTTGTCGCGGACCGGATCCTTCATCTCGGCGAAGACCAGGGAGATGCCGCGGGCGTTCAGCCACTCGTCGAGATCCTCGAGCATGTCGGCGGCGGTCGTATCGATATCGGTGATCGGCTCGGCGGCGATCACGATCCAACGCACGCCCTGCCCCTCCGCCAGTTCGGCGACCCGCTCGCGGAAGGTCCGGGCGTTCGCGAAGATCAGGGGCGCATCGAATCGGAACAGGACGAGCCCCGGGATCGTGACCGCATCCGGGTGGCCGGCCACATCGTGGAAGCCGGGGAGGTCGCGCGTGTCCCCGAGGATGGCCTGGTGCGGCCACCAGGCCCGGCGGAACACGTTCAGGATGGAAAGGGCCACGGCGATCGCGATCCCGGGGAGGACCCCGAGGAGCGTGACGGCGAAGAACGCCGTGATGGAGAGCCACGCCTCGGTCTTCCGCAGCTTCCAGAGGCGGACCACAGCAGGGACGTCGGCCAGGGACAGCGATGCCGCGATCACGACGGCCGCGAGGGCCGGCTGCGGCAGGTTCTTCAGCAGTCCGGGAACGGCCACCAACAGGACCACGATCGCCCCCGCCCCGACCAGGCCCGTGACTTGGGTCTTGGCGCCCGCCTGCTCGGCGACGGCGGTCCGGGATCCGCTCGTGCTCACCGGGAACCCCTGGAAGAACCCGGCGGCGACGTTCGCCGCGCCGATCCCGATCATCTCCTGGTTCCCGTGCACACGGTCGCCGGCGCGAGCCGCGAACGCCGAAGCGGTGGAGATCGTGTCCGCGAGCGCCACGAACACGATGCCCAACGCGCCGGCGAGCAGTAGGGAGAGGTCCGAGAACGAAACGTCGGGGATCGTGAACGGCGGGAATCCGCTCGGCAGCGGCCCGACCACCGACACACCCTTCGCCGTGAGGTCGAACACGCTCACCGCGAGGATCGACAGGACGACGGCGACCAGGACCGCCGGCACCTTCGGCATCGCACGCTGCAAGACGAGGATCAGGGCGAGCGCGCCCACCCCCACCGCCAGCGCCGCCGCCACGGTCTCACCAGCGGTGACGCCGTCGATGAATCCCCGGAGCTCCGGGATGAAGCCGTCGGCGTCCACCGAGAAGCCGAACAGCTTCGGGAGCTGACCGACGAGGATCGTGAGCGCGAGACCGTTCATGTAGCCGATCTGCGTGGGCTTCGACAGGAGGTCCGCGATGAAGCCGAGCTTCGCGATGCCCGCCAGCAGCATGATCGCGCCCACCAGCAGCGCCAGCATCGAGGCGAGCGCGACGGCTTTCGCCGGATCGCCGTTGGCCCCCATGAGGGGGAGGATCGTCGCGGCGATCATCGGGCCGAGCGACGAGTCTGGACCGAGGACCAGGATCTTCGAGGGCCCCGCCAGGGCGTAGGCGGTCAGGCAGAGGATGGACGTGTAGAGGCCGGTGATCGGCGGGAGGCCGGCGAGCTCGGCGTACGCCATCCCCTGCGGTACCAGCAACGCGGTCAGGACGAGCCCAGCGACGACGTCCTTCGAGAGCCAGGCCCGCTCGTACGTGCTGAGGACCCGAACGCCTGGCACCGCCCCCAGCTTCATGGCATCCCCCCTCCGAACCGTGCCGCTGCCGTCCCGGCCTCATCATCGCGTGACGCAGGTGCCCTTGAAGGTAGCTCGTCCGCACCCCCCGATGGAGCGGTCCACCGCGGGGGTCGCGGCGCTGAAACCGGTCAGGCGGTAGCACGGGCGGGCACGCCAACGAAGACGAGCGACCGAGCGCCCGGCTCCGTCGACCAGCGTGGGTCGGGAGCCTCGATCGCACTCCCAGCGACTAGGCCTTCGCGGCCATAGGGAGGCCGCTCCTGCACCCTGATGCCGTCGGCGCAGGCCATCTTCGCGCCGGCGGGCGGTCCGAACGAGAGAGGTTCGCCGTCGACCATGTAGGTGCCCGAGCAGGTGTTGCATCCGTTCGACACGACACCGAGCCGCCGTCCGCGAGGATCAGCGTGACCTGCGTCCCGGCTCGCGCTGGAGGCCACCGAGGCCGTGATGGGGTCCGAGAGGTCCCAGGCGATCCTTCGGTGGAGACGAGCGGACTCGAACCGCCGACCCCCTGCTTGCAGAGCACCGCCAGGTCAACTCTCTGACCAACGGTTCTGCCTCTTCCGCAGGTCATAGGCATGACTCGGCGGAGATCGAGAGACGCAAGGTCCGCCCATAGAAGTCTGACCCGGTACAGATTCGGTACACGGCCGGTACATGGCTCTGGGCCTCGACGGGTCTGCAAGGTTCGGCCCCGCCATCCCTAGAATCCTGGCGTCCACCGACGCGGGAGCGCCTTTGGCCGGTGACGTCATCGGGCGCGAGTCCGAGCTCGCGATCCTTCATCGATTCCTGGACTCGATCCCGACCGGGCCGAGCGCCTTGCTCCTGTCGGGTGATCCCGGCATCGGGAAGACCACCGTGTGGAAGGAGGGGCTGGCGGGTGCTCGGCTCCGGCGCTTCCGCACCCTCTCATGCGGTCCGGTCGAGGCCGAGACACGCTTGTCCTACGCAGCCCTCGGTGACCTCCTTGAGCCCATCCTGGAGGAGGCACTCCCCACCGTGCCGGAGCCACAGCGCCTGGCCCTCGAGGTGGCCCTCTTGCGCACCCCGAGATCGGGCGCCCGAGCCGACCAGCGAGCCGTTTCCCTGGCGGTGCTTGGATGCCTCCGATCGGTGGCCTCCACCTCTCCGGTCGTGATGGCCGTCGATGACATCCAATGGATGGACCCCCCTTCGGTCCGGGTGCTCCAGTTCGTCGTGCGGCGCCTGAAGGACGAGCAGGTTGGGTTGATGACGGCCGCTCGAGGCGCCCGTGCCGATGACGACCCCCTCGGAGTCGTGTCGGCCGTCGCCGAGGATCGCGTGCACGCCGTCCACGTCGGACCGCTGTCGCTTGACGCCCTCGAATGGGTCCTTCGTACCAAGGTGGGGGAAGGGTTCTCCCGGACCACACTCTTGAACCTCCACGAGATGTCAGGAGGCAATCCCTTCTTCGCACAGGAGATCGGATTCGCGCTCCTTCGCCGTGGAGGTGACCTGGCGGCCGGAGAACGACCTCCGATCCCGGACCGCCTTCAGGAGCTCATCGAGGACCGCCTCGAGGGGCTTCCCGCCCAGACCCTCGAAGCGCTCGAGGTCGTCTCGGCCTTGTCGACACCAACGCTCGATGCGATCGCTGCCGCGACCGATCCTTCCGAGGTCGACCGTCGCCTTGGTCCGGCCATCGAGAACGGCGTCGTGGAGGTCGTCGGCGACCGCCTTCGGTTCACCCACCCCCTCCTTGCGTCCGCCGTCTATCAGAGGATCCCGCCGGCTCGGCGTCGCGAGCTGCACGCGCGGCTCGCGACGATCGTCCGCGATCCGGAGGAACGAGCCCGCCACCTGGCTCTGTCCGTCGAGGGCCCGGACATCGCCGTCGCCGCCGCCCTGGAGGAGGCCGCCGCACTGGCCTTCTCCCGGGGAGCGCCGCAATCTGCGGCCGAGCTCTGGGAGATGGCCCGCCGCGCCACGCCGCCGGACCGAGGTGAGGATCAGGTGCGTCGGACCCACCAGGCGGGCGTGGCTCACCACGAGTGCGGGGACACCTCGCTGGCGCGGAGCGTCCTAGAGCAAGCGGTGGACCTCTCGATGGCCGGGCCGGCTCGGGCCCGCGTGCTGCTGGACCTGGGGATGGCCCTCGCCGAGAACGAAGGGTGGCGGGGGGCCTGGGCCGTGTTCGAGGCTGCTCGGGGCGAGGCGGGGGACGATCTCGCGCTCAGGGCACGGATCGAGCAGAATCTCGGGTACGCCTGGCTGTTCCGGGGAGACCTCGCGGCATCGGAACGGCATGCTCGCGCAGCGCTGCGGTTGGCCGAGGAGCTGCAGGAACCACGGGTGATGGCCGAGGCGTTCACGGCGTATCCATTCGTCGAGTTCCTCCTCGGACGCGGGGTCGATCAGGAGCTGCTCGATCGCGGGATCTCCCTGGAAGGGCACATGGAGGGCGAATTCAAATCCCATGTCCTGCGTGCGAGCTTCACCGTGGCTCAGCTCCTCAAGTTCACCGATCGCCTGGACGAGGCCCGGCGGACGTTCACCGAGCTCCTGGGTGATGCCGCCGTGCACGGTGCTGAGAGCCCGATCCCGCAGATCCGGTACCACCTCGCCGAGCTGGAGTGCCGGGCGGGCAACTGGGATGCTGCCATGGAGCACGCCCGGGAGAGCAGGGCGGCCGCCCAGCGGATCCGCATGGGGGCCATGTCGTCGGAGGGCCACTTCGCGGTGGGCCTCGTGGAAGCCCATCTGGGGCGGGCCGAGCCGGCGAGGCTGGCAGCCCTCGAGGGGCTTCGGGTCGCCGAGGCGGCCGGCGAGATCCTCCTCCTGATCCCGAACCTGGCGGTCCTGGGGTTCCTCGAGCTTTCCCTGGGCCGACCCGCCGAGGCCGATGCGTTCCTGTCCAGGGCCGTCGAGCTCGAGCAAACGATGGGCGTTCGGGAGCCCGCCTACTTCCGGATGGTCCCGGATGAGGTCGAGGCGCTCGTGGGCCTCGGGCGGCTCGACGAGGCCGACGCGCTCCTCGCACCCTTCGAGGACGCCGGCAGGAGCCTCGATCGGGCGTGGGCCATGGCGACGGGAGCCAGATGCCGGGCGCTCCTGTTCGCGGCGCGGGGTGATCTCCCCGGTGCATCGGCCTCAGCCGACGAGGCTCTGCGGCAGCACGATCGTCTGCCCCTTCCGTTCGAGCTGGGGCGGACGCTCTTGGTGCGGGGAACGGTGCAGCGCCGGGCGAAGAGGAAGCGTGAGGCTCGCGACACGCTCACGCAGGCCCTGGGAGTCTTCGAGGGGCTCGGCGCGGCGGCGTGGGCGGAACGGGCACGTGCTGAGCTGGCGCGGATCGGCGGCCGCGCCGCCTCGTCGCTGGACCTGACCCCGACCGAGGCCAGGGTGGCGGAGCTGGTCGCCGCCGGGAGTACCAACCGAGAGGTGGCCGACGCGCTCTTCGTCAGCGTCCACACCGTGGAGGCCAATCTCAAGCGGATCTACCGCAAGCTGGGGATCCGCTCTCGCACGGAACTGGCCTCGGCGTTGCCATCCCGGCCCTCCGGGTCATGAGCAAGACCTACCGGTCAGGGTCTCGATCGGTACGGATTTCGGGGATTCCTTCGGTCGGTGCTCTCTCTAGCCTTGGGATCAGAGATCGGTACCCGAGTGAAGGGAGGGATCATGAGCACGAAAGCGGGAACGATGGGGTTCTCCGCTCGACCGGCGCTGTTCACGTTCTGGACCGTGGCGGTGTCCGCACTCGCGGCCGCGGCGCTGATCCTGAGCGCGGTGGCACTCAACGTGGCGGGGCGTGGCGACGGCTCCGTGACGAGCGTGGAAGGCAGCGGTACCCGCGAGGCGGCCAGTATCGGGTCGCCGCTGTGGGACGCGGGCAAGCTGCAAGCCATGCAGGGCCGTGTGCTCGCCGAGACCGTCCGTGCCGAGGGGACCGGCGCCCGGCTGTGGGACGCGGGCAAGCTCGAAGCCATGGAGGGCCGTGTGCTCGCCGGGTAGCTCCATCTGCTCGTTCGGCCGTTTCCCAGACCTGAACGGTGATCCGCGAGACGGTCGGCCCGCATCCCGGGCCGACCGCCCTTCGCCTGCATCTTCGTTGGGCCCGTCGTCAATTCCGCGGAGAGACCCCTGTGATCTATCCGTGGAGACGGCGCGACTCGAACCCGCGACTTCCCGCCTGCAACGCACGGCCTGGGCGACCCTCTGACCAGCGGCGTTGCCCCTTCCGCAGGTCATGGGCATGACCCGGGGGCGGACCAGAGACGCTAGGGCGGTCTTTAGACGGCTGACCCGGTACACATCCGGTACAGCTCAAACTCGACGCGGGAAGTTCAGATACGCGATGTTTCAGCGATCAAGACCAGTGCAAGGCCGATGGCCGTCGTAATGGGGCCCCGTTTCAACCTCTTAGGAGATGACTGGCCATCGAGAACCTAACCCAGGCTGTGCACCCCGCTCGCTCGCCCGCGTCGGCGTGCGGTCGTAGGGTCGCCCTGTGGACCTGGTGCTCCGCGAGACGACGCTCGACGACCTCCCGATCCTGTTCGAGCACCAGCGCGACCCGGTCGCCAACGAGATGGCCGTGTTCGCGGCGCGCGACTGGGACGCCTTCGTGGCGCACGACGCGAAGATCCGGTCCGACCCGACCCTGATCCGTCGCACGGTCGTCGTGGACGACGAGGTCGTCGGCAGCATCGGCTGCTTCGGCGACGAACAACGCGAGGTGGGCTACTGGTACGACCGCGCGGTGTGGGGGAGAGGCATCGCCACCGCGGCGCTCGCCGCCTTCCTCGACGACGTGACCGAGCGGCCCTTGTTCGCCCACGTCGCGGTCACGAACGTCGGGTCGGCGAAGGTCCTCGAGCGATGCGGCTTCGTCGAGGTCGGACGCGAGACGACCGACGTGGAGGAGATCGTCTACCGGCTGGCCTAGCCGCCCGCCTCGAACCAGGCGAGGCCCTCCGTCGCGAAGAGCGATCCTGGCGGCTCGCCTGGAGTGGTGGTCCGGGGACGTCGAGCCTCGGCCCACGGTCGCCCGGGACGTCCCGGTTGCGACGCTCTCCCTCGTCGCGCCTTCATCGGCTAGGTGGTGGTGGGAGTTGAAGGCGCGGCGTTGATAGCGTTAGACCGATGAGCGTTCGGCGCGTAATCGTCGATCACGTGCTCTTCGTCGTGGCTGACCTGGACGCGAGCCGACGGCTCTATACGGCGGCCCTCGCCCCACTCGGCTACGAAGAACTGTACGTTCAGGACGACTGTGTCTCCTACGGGGCCGATGACCTGGACGACTTCACGATCTGCCAGGGGGAGCCCGTGACCACGGCGGCTCATGTTGCGTTCTCCGCCGAGGGTCGGGGGGAGGTAGACGCGTTCTTCGAGGCCGCGGTCGCGAACGGTGCCACGATCCGGGGCGAGCCCGGCGTGTGGATGCAGTACTCCGAGCGGTACTACGCCGCATTCGTGAACGACTTGTATCAGAACAACGTCGAGGCCGTATGGCATGCGCCCGACCCGGTGATCGACGCGCCTCACCGTCCCGGCGTGCCTTGATCCTCACGGTGCCGACAGCCCGCCGAATCCCGACCGGGCTCGACCCGCTCGCCGGACGGAGGAACCGTCGCGACCAGCACGGCGGTTGCGACCGGTTGCGACCGGTCGCGATCGACGACCGTTTCCGCAGGTCACAGAGAACACAGGCAGTCTGCATCGGACGCTATCGGGAACGCTGAAGGACATCTCAGACGCGACGCGGGGAAGTTAGTTACCCGACGTTTCTCCAGCGATCAGAAGCCGTTCGAGGCCGAGCGGCCGTCGTCTTGAGGCCGTGTCGCGGAGAGGTCGGCGAGGATCTGGGCGTGAGGCATCACCTGGAACAGCGCGCGGAGACCGATCCCGACTTCGTCATCCCCGGTCTAGGAGCGGAGGAGCCGGAGACCCCCGACCTCGAGTCGAGCTCGGACACGCTCAAGCGGCGATAGGGAAGCGGTCGGTCGGGACCGAGCGCTAGCGTGCCAATCCGTGGACCTGGAGCGCGTCGCACGACAGCTGCGCGAGCGGCTCGACGCCCTGGTGCCGCTTCCGCGCGCCGAGCTGCTCATGTCCTGATGCTCCCCGGATTCGAGCGAGCCGACCGGATCGGCGAGTTCTGGGGCTACCCGCAGAGTCGCGCCTTCGCCGAACTCCTGATCGACTGCGAGGAGGATCGGACGCTTCGGGCTGTCCTCGTCGGGAGATTGCGGGAGACGCGCTGAGTTCCGCGGACACTGGCGGATCGGGAGTCGGCGCCGGTCCTTACCTGTCAGGCCGAGGACGGTCCAGCCACCGATTCGCAGGGGCGGTCGCGAAGTGATACAAGTCCAACTTGGTCGCGCCCGCGGGCCTGGTCGTCACGGAGGGAGGGGCCGTGCACAAGTCGCGGGTTCGTCCATCTCGGACGTTGGTGGCGCTTCTGGTCATCGCCGCCATGTCGATGCTCGCTTCCGGCGTTGAGGCCGAAACCCTGCCGTGGACCGTTGTCGCCAAGCACCTCGACAACCCCCACGGCGTTGGGTTCATCTCCGACGGGCGGATGATCGTCTCGGAATCCGGACACTCAGGAAACGTCTGCGTATATGACGGTGCTGTGTGTTTCGGGCTGAACTCGAAGGTCTCGGCGACCGATCTCTCGACCGGCGAACGGACAAGACTCGCCGGAGGTTTGGTCTCGGCGTTCTTTCCCTTCGAGGCGTTCGGTCTGGGTGGGGTTTCGGTAATCAACGACCGGATCCTTGTGGCCATCGGCCTGAACCCGCAGGCCTTCGGCAGCGTGGCGGATGCATGCCGGGGTCAGGGGTCGGTCTGTCGAGACAAGATCAAGGCCATCAAGCATCAAGCGGGGCGTCTCATCGAGATCGATCCGGGTGGGGGTTGGACCCCCGTCGCCAGTGTTGGCGCATACGATTACGACTGGATCGTCGAGGAGAACCCCAGCCCGGGGAACCCGGACTTCCAGCCCGGAGATGCGGACCCCTTTGGCTTGCTCGCGGCTCCTGAGGGTACGTACATCGCGGACGGCGGCTCGAACACCATCGGCATCGTGGACAACGCAGGCGCCGTCTCGGTGTTCGCCTACCTCCCCGACCCTCCTAACCACGAACCCCTCTACGACGCGGTGGCGACGTGCGTCGCCAAGGCGGGAGGAGCGGTCTACGTCGGGACGCTGACCGGTTCGCTGTTCAAGTGGCAGAGCAACGTGCTGACGCAGGTTCTCACAGGCGACCCGTTCCGCGCGATCGTTGGCTGCACTTCCGACGCTGCTGGGAACCTGTACGTCGTCAACCTGAGCCAGCAGTTTCGAGACTTCAACCCGAAGCCAGCTACGGGCTCCATCGTGAAGGTCGCTCCGGACCTCACGACCTCATATGTGATCGATCCCGAACAAGGCCTCAACTATCCGAACGGGATCACGTTCGGCCCCGATGGGGCCCTATACGTGACGATCAACAGCATCTGCCCCGCCAACCCCAAACTCGCATACGCGGTCGGTATTTCGAAGGAGTACTGCCCGACGGGAGGGCAGGTAATCCGTCTAGAAGTGTGACATCCGCATCAACGAGGACACCTGCAATGGCACACGTGAGCGCAAGCTCCTCGAACGCGCCGCTCCGATCCGCTGGTCGTTCACGCCAAGATGCTTCGGTTGGAGCTGCTGAACGTGAAGGCCGACCTCGAACGCGAGCTTGAGGACTTCTCCCTCAACTGCACCAAGTGCGGCCTGGACGTTCATTGGGTCAGCGGCCGCGGGATCACACCGGGCCATTGGGCTCATCGGGAACCCGCACCGCACGGGGAACCGGCGGTCTAGACATCCCACGGGCGGTAGCTGTCAAGCGGCCGCCTCGATGGGAGCAGGCCAGGCGACCTCCTCTCGGTAACGCTCGTGGCTGGTCAGACAACCGTGGAGGATGCCGACCCAGCGGTTGGCGAGGGCGCGCAGGACCTGATGGTGCGTCTTTCCTCGCGCACGATGTGAGTCGTAGAGGCGGCGAGCGCCGGCGAGGCAGAGATCGAGGAGAACGCCCACAGGTAGCAGGCATCGGATAGCCGCCGGTTGCGCGCGACTCGTGCCAGGACGACCAGGCGCGTCCCGGACGCCCGGGTGACCGGCGCGGTCCCGCGTACCGGCGCCTGGCTCTAGCATCGTCGTAGCGGGTCGGGTCGTCCCCGAACTCCGCGAGGACGATACCGCTCGTCGAGCGTGAGCGCGTGACGCCGGTCACGTTTCGGCGGCGTCCATCGGGTGCATGCGCGAGGGTTCGTCAATGTCGCCTGGCGAACCTGGCCACGCCACAGGGCGGTTGGGCGGCGCGAGGAGAAGGGCTGCCGTGATTCGATATTGGCGCGTGCCGACCTGAGTCTGGCCATCGGGAGGTCGATCATGACCGAAGGACCGGAAGCGAACGGCGCTCCTGACAGCGATGAAGAGCGCGCTCAAGGGGAAGACCTGTTTGGCCTCGAGGGGCTGGAACGTCGCGCAGCACTTGACTGGGTTGGCAAGAACCTGCCGTACGTGCGGCGGACCGCGCTCGGGCAGCGACCCATCTACTGGATCCTCGGGATCTTCCTCGTCATGGGCCTAGCCGCTTACACCGGTGGATACGCGCTCAGAGCGTCGGTGACGACGGAGCCTCTTCAGTTCGTGGGCGACTTGCTCTACACGCTTGGTTGGGCACTCTGGACCGGTGTAGTTGTGGTCGTGTTCCTCCAGATCATCCCGGAGGCGAAGCGGCGTCAATACAAGCAGGTGCTCGATGCCTATGAGGCTGCCCACGAGGAAGACAAGCCCGAGCCGAAGTCTCGATGACGGCCAACTGAGTCCGACGGTCCCTACCGCTCCATAGGGTGGCCTATGGATCTGGAGCAGGTCGAGCGCCGCCTCCGGGAGCGCCTCGACGCGCTCGGTCCGGCTCCCCGCGCCGAGCTGCTCCGCGTCCTGACGCTGCCCGACTTCGACCGCGCCGACGCGATCGGCAGCCACTGGGGGAACCCCAAGACCCGCACCTTTGCCGAGTTGCTGATCGACTGCGAGGAGGATCAGACGCTTCGGGCGGTCCTCGTTGGGATGCTGCGCGAGCGGGCGCGGCGGCTGGCGCTCGTGACGCGTGTTACCAGAGGGTTCTCGGGTGGATTTCGTACCCGCCGTTCGATGGCCAGGCAACCGCTACATCCACGCTGGAGCGCGATGCGAGCCCGTCTTCGAGAGGCTCGAACTCCTTGGCAAGGGGCCGGAGGGCGGGTCTCGCTCGCGGGGGCATCGTGTCCGGAGCACCTCCCGACCTCTATCCATACCCGCGACCTCGACCGGCCGACCGGAGCGCGCCGCCCGCTCTTGGCTCGGCTGGGTTGACAGGGCGTGGCGGATAAGGGATATCCGCCGAACGGATCGTCGGTGCGGGCGGGTCGAGCGGCGGAGGCCGCCGACAACTCCCGCCGCTGCATGAGGGATCGGCGGAGCGATGGTCGAGCCAAGCGAACGGGACCGGGCGACGGAGACGACCGAGCCGCGCGGGGACGCGTCGGCCCCCATCGCGGTCGATCGGGTACCGCCGAGGCGGCAGCGCCGACCCACCGGAGCGCCGGCGCCGTTGCCGAAGACGATCGGCGTCACCGGGTGGCTCTGGGTGACGGCCGCGCTCGTCGTCGTGCTGCTGGGCTCGCTGTGGCTCTATCTCTCGCCGGGACCGCTCGATCGGTTCGACGCGGCGCTGATGCGTCCGATCGTCGCCCTCCGGACCGGGTGGCTGAACTCGCTCGCTCGCGGGGTGAACGCGATCGACTCGACGTGGGGGTTGGTCCTGCTCGGCCTCGTCACGATGGGGGTCACGGCGTACTTCCGGCGTTTCCGCCACCTCATCGTGTTCCTCGGGAGCCTAGCCGTACTCCAGTTCGGGTCGGCGACATTGAACATCGTGTCGACGAGGGCTCGGCCGTTCAACGTGACGCAGATCGCCGGTTGGCAGGGATACTCGTCCCCCGCGCTCCCGATCGTAGCCCTCACGGCACTGCTGATCGGCATCACGTTCATGCTCGTCGTCCCCGGCCGGCCGCGCTGGCGCGCGAAGGTCACGACCGCTGCGATCGTCGCGACCGTGGGCCTCCTCCGGATCTACCTCGGGGTCGAGCACCCGACGGACCTGGTCTTCGCGGCGATCCTCGGTGTGGCCATCCCGATCGCGTCGTTCCGCGCCTTCGTCCCCAACGACGCCTTCCCGGTGGGCTACGGCCCGCGCGGCAAGGCCGCCCATCTGGACGTGGGCGGTCGCCGGGGCGAGGCGATCCGGTTGGCGATGCAGGACCAGCTCGGGTTGACGATCCTCGAGATGAAGCTGGTGGGGCTCGAGGGGTCGGGCGGCTCGACGCCGCTGAAGCTCCGCGTCCTCGACGAGCAGGGCGTTGAGCGATCGGTGTTCGCGAAGCTCTACGCGAAGAACCACGTCCGCGCCGACCGCTGGTACAAGCTCGGTCGAACGATGCTCTACGGCGGCCTCGAGGACGAGACGCCGTTCCAGACCGTCCGGCGGTTCGTCGAGTATGAGGACTACACGCTGCGTCTGCTGGGCGAGTACGGGTTCCCGACGCCGGCACCCCTCGGCGTCGTCGAGATCACCCCCGAGCGCGAGTACCTGATCGCGATGGAGTTCTTCGAGGACGCGCGCGAGATCGGGGAGGCGGAGGTCGACAACCGGGTCATCGAGGAGGGGCTCCAGCTGGTCCGGCGGTTGTGGGACGTCGGCCTCGCCCATCGGGACATCAAGCCCGCGAACCTGATGGTGCAGGACCGGCACCTCCGGCTGATCGACGTGTTCTTCGTGCAGGTCCGGCCCTCGCCTTGGCGCCAGGCCGTGGACCTCGCGAACATGATGCTGGTCCTCGGGCTGCGCTCGGACGCCGACACGGTCTATCAGATGGCCCTGCGGTACTTCTCACCCGAGGAGCTCGCCGAGGCGTTCGCGGCGGCCCGCGGCGTCGCGAGCCCGACCCAGCTACGGTCGATGATGAAGCGGGAGCGACCCGGGCTCCTCGACGAGTTCCGTGCGCTCGCGCCGGCCCGTCGGCCGATCGCGATCCAGCGGTGGAGCGCCCGTCGCGTCCTCCTGATCGTGCTCACGATCGTGGTCGTGGTCCTGGCGATCCCGAACAGCGTGTCCCTGTTCTTCCCCGCCGCCCGGTCGCGCGAGCGGGGGCAGGTGCGCACGATCTCGAACCGGATCGAGGGCACGGTCGGCGATCCGGACGCCTGCACGACGGATCGGACCGAGGTCCTGATGGCGCAGGCCGTGCCGTCGGCCAGCGAGCTGCCGTGCGTGGGAATCCTCCCCTTGGGGTGGACCGTCACTGGCGCCACGATCGTCGACGGCCGAGCGACGATCAGGATGGGCGTCGGGGCGGGAGGGGACGCGTTCGTCGTGCAGGCCGGGGAGCCCTCCGTGGTTCCGATCGTTGAGGTCACGCTCTCGAGGTCCTGCGATCCCGCCGAGCGGAGCGCCGCCACGCGGATCCTCGACGTGGCGGGGGCGTGTATCGCGTACCGGTCCTCGGTCTCGCCGAACGCGGCGGTCGTTCCCACGTTCGATCCGGGCGGCGGGCTATCGCTCGTTCCGCGGTCGGCGCTGGTCGCCTTCGTCGAGCGTGACGAGGGGCTGAAGCTCTGCGGCGCGGGCGTTCCCTGCCCATGATCCCGGCGAAGGCCCTCGGGTGGGATGACTGGTTGAGGCCAACCTTCAGAACCCCTCCCTCGGTACACGAAGGGCATACGACGAGGGCGACAGGGAAGTTGGAGCGATGTCAGATCGAGATGAACCGGGCGTCTACCAGGCACTTCGTCGGTGGAGACGAGCGGACTCGAACCGCCGACCCCCTGCTTGCAAAGCAAGACCTGGGCAATCCTCTGACCAGCGGCTTTGCCCCTTCCGCAGGTCATGGGCATGACTCGGGGGCAGACCAGAGACGCCACGCCGGTCAGTAGACGGCTGACCCGGTACACATTCGGTACACGGCGGGTCAACCGCTCGACGCCCTCGACGGGTCTGCAAGGTTCGGACCCGCCGTCCTTAGAATCACGGCGTCCACCGACGCGGGGAGCGCCTTTGGCCGGTGATGTCATCGGGCGCGAGTCTGAGCTCCCGATCCGCGAGACGGTCGGCCCGGATGCGGGCCGACCGCTTCGCCTGCATCTTCGTTGGGGCGCGTAGTCAATTCCGCGGAGAGATGCTGGTGGACTGGGCAGCCATCTCACCCAGGCGGACCGACCTCGTACCGCTCCACCTTCCCTTCCCGCAACTTCCTTCGTTCGGCCGCGTCAGCCGCAGCGTTAGCCGCGTCCGCGCGACGGTCCAACCGCTTCCGCTCCTCCTCTTCGGAGAGCAGACGCCAGCAGCGGCCATACTCGTCCTGCTCGTGCCGCATGCATTGACCGTGCATGCCTTGATCGCCTGACTCCCGGCATATGTAGTGAAGACATCCACCCGGCCCCAGCAGGTGACCCTCGAACTGGCGCTCGAAGTCCGACATAGCGCGGATGCTACATTCGGGTGGACTACGCCGCTGGTACGAAGGTAGCGGTGGCGATCCCCATCGCCTTCCTTGGCACTTCCGAGTTGGCGGCGACGGGCCGGCTTCTCAGCGGTCGGCCTCTCGCAGCATCCCGACCAACGCCGCTCGGAGCGTCCGGTCCTCCTCGCAGTCGATCAGCAACTCCGCGAAGGTTCCCGTCTTAGGGTTCCCCCAGAACTCGCCGATCCAGTCGGCGCGGTCGAAGTCGGGAAGCATCAGGACGTGGAGCAACTCGGCGGGGGGAACGGGCCCGAGGGCGTCGAGGCGCTCCCGTATCCGCCGCCGAGCTCGTCTGGACGCACGACCTCCGAAGGCTACCTCTGGAGGATGACGGCACGCGCAGCCAAGCGTCTGAACCCGCCCTTGAACCCGAGCGGGCAATGACCCGACACTCGCCTTGTGGGTGCGTACCTCTTTGTCCGGACGACGGCCGGTTCCACTTCGAGGGCCGAGTGGCGGAGGCAGTGTGTCCCGAGTGCGGCCGTCATCCTCGGACTGTCGCCATTCAACGGAAGGCAGCAAAGGCCAAGGAGAGCAATCTACGCCCGGAGTGGGAGGCCCCTTATAGCGACAAGCGGGCACCATCGCGCACAGGGGCTGGTGTCCCCTCTTCTTCGGTCCGCCGACGGAGCCGGACGTGTATGCAGCCGGAGCAGTCTGGTCAGGTGGGTTCGAGGGCAGTCGACGAAGGCATTGATTGACCGCCACTGTCCCTGTGGCATGTTCGTTCTCCAGCTGGGCACCTAGAGCGTGAATATTCTCCGGTGAGAGCTTCGCGATGGCATGCGCCGCGATCGACGCTGGGCGCGGCGGGCGCGCAACGGAGGGCGCGATCCTGCTCCAGCTCAGCGAGGTCTTCACCTACGAGGATCTCCGAGATCTCGTCGGCCCGGACGGCTCGATCCTGCCTCGGCGCACCCGACCACCCAAGGGCCTCGAGGTGCTCGCGTTCGTCGGACCACTGGCGGAAGCGACGACGACCCCGTCGGCCATCGCGGGGTTGTGCACGAGCCGCGGTGAGGGTGGCGGCCCGGGCCGCGTCTGGCTGACACGAGCGGTCGAAGTCGCGCGCTGACTGCCAAGCGGCGAGCGGTCTTGAATGAACGGTGCGCAAACCGGCCCGACAGCCTCCCCTCGGCGAGGGCAATCGAACTCAAGACGGCTAGACGCCAACGCTTTGCTAGGCCTTTCGGCTTCCCCCGCCCGAGCGGGGTGACCCCTCAGTTCCCTACCGCAGGATGGCCCCTAAAGGTCGATGCGGCGGTGGGTCGGTGAGCTGACACTACCCGAGTACGTCGGGCGACCGATGGATGGGGTCGCCCGTGAGAGGTCGAGGAAGGATCGACGTGAGGACCGGAGGCGGCAGAGGACGGAAGCGGGGAGCCGCTGCGTGGCGTCGAGCGTTCACGATCGCACCGATCCTGGGGCTCGCGGTCGCGGTCGGCGCGCCGAGCACCCTGGCCGCCGCCCTGGGTTCGGCCCAGCGCGCACAGGTCATCGTCATGGCGGCGCCGGGAGCGACCGCCTCGATCGAGCGCGCCGTGGAGCATGTCGGCGGCATGGTCGAGCGGCGCCTGCCGATCATCGGCGGGTTCTCGGCGGCTGTTCCCGCCGGCGTCCTCCAGAGCCTTCGCGGCTTTCCCGGCGTCGTCTCAGTCAGCGCTGACACGGAGATGCAGCCCCAGGACGCCACGTACGATCCGGCGACCGACGTCAACTCGATGAACGCCTTGACCCGCTACACGGGGGCGGTCGACTGGTGGAACACCGGCTACACGGGCGCCGGCGTCGATGTGGCGGTGATCGACACCGGCGTTTCCCCGGTCGAGGGCCTGGCAACGCCCGGCAAGGTTCTCAACGGGCCGGACCTCTCGATCGAGTCGCAGGCACCGAACCTCAGGTACCTCGACACGTTCGGCCACGGGACGTTCATGGCCGGACTCATCGCCGGGCACGATCCGGAGCTCACCGTTCCCTACGCGGACGCTCCGCCCTCGGCCTATCGGGGCATCGCCCCCGATGCCCGGATCGTCAGCGTCAAGGTCGGCACGGCGGACGGCGGCACCGATGTCTCCCAGGTGATCGCCGCCATCGATTGGGTCGTCCAGCACGCGCAAGACCCCGGTCTCAACATCCGGGTCCTGAACCTTTCCTACGGGACGAACAGCACACAGGTGTACACCATGGATCCACTTGCCTTCGCGGCGGAGCAGGCGTGGAAGCACGGCATCGTCGTCGTCGCGTCGGGCGGCAAC
>JBAVEY010000078.1:0-3602 GCA_049587975.1 Actinomycetota bacterium
AACGCCGGTCACACGGTGTCGAAGGATCGCCTGCTCGCCTCGGTCTGGGGCTACCACTTCGATCCGCGCTCGAACGTCGTCGACGTCTATGTGCGACGCCTTCGCGCGAAGCTCGGCTCCGAGACGATCGTCACCGTTCGAGGAGTGGGGTACCGGATCGATGCAGCCTGACAGGTTCGAATGGCCGAACCGCTTGCGGTGGTGGGACATCGCCTGGGTGCTGTTCTCGCTCGCGAACCTGTACGCGATGCTCCTGTGGCCCGAGTGGGAGACGGTGCCGTTCCACTTCATCTGGGTGAGCCTGACGATCCTCTACGGCTTCCGCGTGTGGAGGGCCCGTCCCACGACGGTGATCCTCGCCTTCGTGATGGTGTTGACGGGCACGCTGATCTGGATCGACGTGTCGAGGGACGTTACCTCGCTCGACGAGCTCACCGAGGTCCCCCTCATGGCGGCCATGTTCGTGGCGATGGTGTGGCATGCGCGTCGGCGCCTGACGGCCATGGAGGAGACCGAGCGTGTGTCGCTGGCGAACCTGCGTCTGCTCGAACGAGAGCGGCGGTTCGTGCAAGACGCGTCGCACGAACTCCGGACGCCGATCACCGTCGCCCTGGGGCATGCGGAGCTGATCCAACGGATCGCGAAGGACCCTACCCTCGCCGAGGATGCCGCCGTCATCGCCGACGAGCTGATGCGCCTGCGTCGCCTCGCCAACCGCCTCCTTCTTCTCGCCGGAGCGGAGGACCCCGAGTTCCTCCACCTAGAGCCGATCGACGTGGAGACGATCGTGGTCGACGCTGTCCGGCGCTGGACCGCGACGCCGCGGCGTTGGCTTCTCGGAAGCACCGAGGAGACGAGGGTGATGGCCGACGCCGACCGCCTCGAAGTCGCGCTCGACGCCCTGATCGAGAACGCAGTGAACCATACGCGGGAGCCAGACACGATCGAGGTGGCGATCCGTCGCCGTGGTGCTCGGGCCGTGATCTCGGTCCGCGACACGGGGGCGGGGATCCCGGCCCCAGACCTGGACCACATCTTCGACCGGTTCGCGAGGGCCGATCCGGGGCGGAGCCGGCATACGGGCGGCTTCGGCCTCGGATTGTCGATCGTGAAAGCGATCGTCGATGCCCATGGCGGCGAGGTGCATGCCGCCAGCGCGGTCGGCGTCGGAACGACGTTCGAGATCCTGTTGCCGCTGTCTCCGGTGGTGTCCGACCGCCCCGAACGCACATCGACGCAGGGAACGGCGGGACTGGCTCCCGCCTCGACGCCGGCCGTCCGTGCACCCGATGCCTATGCTCGCGAACATGACGTTTGACCCGGCGGTCGTCCTCGCCCTCGTGGCCGGGGTCGCCTACGTTCGCGCGGAGCGGCGGATCCGTCGGGAGCGCGGTGATCGCCGATTCCCGCGCGCTCGCGGACGGCAGTTCCTTGCGGGTCTGGCGATCGTCCTCATCGCACTCGAGTCGCCGATCGACACGGCCTCGGCGACGTCGTTCTCGGTTCACATGGTCCAGCACCTGCTGCTCACCATGGTCGCAGCCCCACTCCTGGTGCTCGGCGCGCCGGTAACGCTCGCGCTCCTCTCGTGCTCGCCCGCCAACCGGCGGCGGCTCTCCGCTGCGCTCAGGAGCCCGCCGCTTCGGACCCTCTCCCATCCGATCGTCGCGTGGGCCGTGTTCTTCGGCGTCCTCTGGGGATCCCATCTCACGGGGCTCTTCGACGCGTCGCTGCGCAGTGACGGCATCCACGCGCTCGAGCACGCCGCCTACCTGGCGACGGCGGTCCTGTTCTGGATGCCCGTCGTTGGCCGCGACCCCGCTCCGCGGGGTCTCTCTCACCCCGGCCGTATCCTGTACCTGTTCTTGGCGATGGCGTCGATGGCGATCCTGGGCCTGGCGCTCTCGAGCGCGAACCACGTCTTGTACCCGACCTACGAGGCCATCGAAGGCACGGCCAGAGCGGCTGCGGACCAACGGATGGGGGGAGCGCTCATGTGGGTCAGCGGGATGGTCCTCATCTTGCCGGCCCTGGCCCTCGTCATGCTGGACTGGATGCGCCTCGACGAGCGCGAGGCGCGGCGCATGGACGCTCGCCTCCTGCGCCCGCTCACCCAGACATCGGGCGGGCCGAGGCGATGAGCGTCTCCGGCGCCCGAACAACAAGCACGAGCCGAGTCCACCATCCACGCATGAGGCCCGGGAGGAGGCCAGGACGGTGAAGGGCATCCGCGACGGCTACGATCGATGCGTTCGATGCGGCGACCGCGTTCCGTGGGGCGAGTCCGCCTGCCGGCGCTGCAACCCCGCGCGCCTGCCCAGTCCGAGCCCCACGCAGTACCACGCGACCGTGTTCCTCGTCGTGATCGTGACGCTCCTCGTGGTCGCGGGCTGGTTGATGATCCGGGGGTAACCTGTCGATCACGAGTGGTCGGCGTGCGTCCGGGAGCGTCCGACGTCTCGGAGCCAGCCCGCCGAGGACAGGACGAACGCGATCGCGCCGACGATCAAGAGCCACGCACTGACGACGAGCCCGAGCGCGATGATCACCGCCGCGACGGCGAACCCAAAGGGCCAGATCGTCGGCGCCACGTTGATCTCGGTCTCTTCGCCGGCTTCCGGGCCCGATGGTCCGCCTCCCACCCTCCGCGCTACGAACCCCACGAAGCAGAAGGTCGCCGCGGCCGCAAGGAGCAGCGTCGTGCCGGCCGCTTCATGGCTGGTCAGCCCGTAGACGGCGCCCGCGATCGCCAGGAAGCCTGCGAGCGATAGGGAGATCCGCGAGATGGTGCTCATGCCATCACCGGGGGATCAGGAGGTAGAACGTCGTGAACAACAGGAGCCACACGACGTCGACGAAGTCCCAGTAGATGGCGCCGGCGGCAAGGGAGTCGTGATTCGTTGACGACAGCACGCCGCCCATCGCCTGGCCGAAGACGAGCGAGAGGAAGACGACGCCGCCGAACACGTGTGCCATGTGGATGCCGGTCATGACGTAGAAGAGCGTGCCGAACGTCCCGTCCTTCACCCCGAACCCGAGCTGGGAGTAGTCGTAGAGCTGGAGCAGCAGGAAGGCGATCCCGAGCGCGATCGTGACGCCCAGGAAGAGGATGGCTCGACGCCGATCGTCGCGGCGGATCGATCGCAGCGACAATTGCACGACCAGGCTGCTCGTCACGAGGATCACCGTGAGGAGTGTTGGGATGGTGATCTCCAGATCGGGGGTTCCAGGAGGCGGCCACACCTTCGCGTTGCCGCTGATCGTGAAGTAGCCGCCGAAGAATGCCGCAAAGAACATCGCCTCCGACGCGACGAACAGGACCATCCCCATGACCGGCCCGCTCATCTCCCGCGAGGGACGCTCGTTCGGCACCGTGACCGCGCTCATGCCGGCGGCTCCTCCGCGGCCATGCGAAGGTCGTACGCCGGGCGATCCGAGCGGATCGGCGGCAAGACGTCGAAGTTGTGTGGGGGAGGCGGGGAAGACGTCGCCCACTCGAGCGTATTGGACCCCCATGGGTCGTCCGGCGCAGACCGAGCCTTCCGCAGCGTGAGGAAGATGTTCGCGAAGAACACGATCATCGCGATCGCGATCACGAAGGC
>JBAVEY010000079.1:0-7739 GCA_049587975.1 Actinomycetota bacterium
TTGAGGCTCAGGCCTGGCGCATGAATGCCAACCGCCACCCGGCCACCTCTGTTCAGGAACGTGGCGGGATCCGTAGATCGGCCATGATGCCGCGGACGCGCTCGCCGATCTCGTCCCGGATCGGACGGACGTCCTCGACGGGTAGGCCCGCGGGGTCCGGGATCTCCCAGTCCAGATAGCGCTTGCCCGGGAAGATGGGGCACGCGTCACCGCAACCCATCGTCACGATGACGTCAGCTGCACGGACGATCTCGTCCGTCCAGGGTTTGGGGAACCCGCTCGAGATGTCGATGCCCACTTCCGCCATCGACGCGACGGCCGCCGGGTTGACTTCGCTCACGGGATCCGAGCCACCGGAGTAGACGTCTGCCGCGTCTCCGGCTAGGTGCTGCATCCAGCCGGCGGCCATCTGCGACCTCCCCGCATTGTGGACGCACAGGAAGACGACCATCGGCTTGTCGGCCGTCGCCTTGCCTTCGACCCGTGCGAGCGCGGAGAGGCGTTGGCGGGTGTAGCGCTCGACGAACAGCGGGACGAACCCCTTGACGCGGGCCCCGGAGAGCGCCTCGTAGGAGTCGGCCATGAAGCGTTGGATCGTCTGGGTCGCGAAGACGCCGTCGAACTCCACGCGCAGGCGCTCGGCCACGCTGCGGATCAGCGGGCGGAGCTCGAGGGGAGCGGATGCGAGCGGATCGGTGACGTTCACGGGCGTGTCCTCCTGGCTCGAGGGCGGAGCCCGGCTCGTTGGGCTCGGGTCACTCGGGGAGCGAGCGAATCGATCATCGCCGACAGGCGATGGACGGCATCGTCGAAGGACGACGGCGAGTCGCCGTCGACGGGGTCCGGGATGGACCAGTGCAAGTGGCTCCTCGATGGGGCGGTCCGTCGGAGGTATTCGTGCGCCCTGTCGCACACGGTGATCGTGAGGTCGGGTTCGCCGACGACCTCCTCGAGCGAGCGCGGCCGGGCACCGCTGAGGTCGAGGTCCGCGCGCTCGGCCGCCCGGACGGCGTCGGGATGGACGCGGGGCGCGGGCCGGACCCCAGCGCTTTCGGCGGGGACCTCGTGGCGGGCGTTCCAGAGTGCCTCGGCGAGCTGCGAGCGGGCGGAGTTCGCCGTGCAGACGAACAGGAGACGCTCGGCCGCCCAGATCCTGCTCGGGGCCAAGGCCGCCGACAGAGCCTCGGGTACGAGCCGCAGGTACTTCCGACGCCGGTCTCCACCCGATCCGAGGCGCTGGATGAGCCCTGCCGCTTCGAGCACGTCGAGGTGGTGTGCCAGGAGGTTGGACCCCATCCCGAGCTGGTCTTGGATCTCAGAGGGGGAGCGGTCCGAGAGCGCGAGATCATCGACGATCGCCAGACGATGTGGGTCGGCGAGCGCTGCGTGGATGGTCGCCCGTCGTTCCAGGGATCCGATCGGGGCGGCCCGCTCGGTCGGCGAGGCAACGGTCTGCTCAACGATCATCGACTCAATATTCTCTGAGCTTTCGTCTAGCTGTCAACCCGGTGGGTACCCTTCGCGCGCGATGGGGCGGCTGTTCGGCACCGATGGGGTTCGCGGCGTGTTCGGGCGTGACCTCACGGACGATCTCGCGCGTTCGCTCGGACGGGCTGCCGTGACCGTGCTCGCCCGGCATGGGGACGGGGTACCGAGCTTCGTGATCGGGCGGGACACGCGGGCCTCCGGGCCGATCCTGGAGGACGCGCTCGTCGAGGGCATCCTCGCGGGCGGCGGGAGCGTGATCCGCGCGGGCGTCGTCCCCACGCCGACGGTCGCGTTCCTCACGACCGACCTCGGCGTCGGGTGCGGTGTCGTGATCTCGGCCTCCCACAACCCGCCGGAAGACAACGGGATCAAGTTCTTCGGCTTCCGTGGGTTCAAGCTCTCGGACCGTATCGAGGATGAGATCGAGGCCGAGATCGGCGCGGGGGAACCGAACGCCGGATCCATCGGGGGCGAGCTCGCGACGCTGTCGGATGTGTCGAGCTACCTCGATCACGTCGTCCGGGCGGCCGAGGCACGGCTGGACGGGATGCGGGTGGTCGTCGATTGCGCGAACGGTGCCGCATCCGTGTTCACCCCCGTGGTGCTCGAACGCCTCGGCGCCGAGGTCGTCGCGATCAATGCCGACCCGAACGGCGCGAACATCAACGTCGAGTGCGGCGCGCTCCACCCGGAGGTGGTGGCGGAGGCGGTCGTTGCCAACACCGCGGACGCGGGGATCGCCCACGACGGCGACGCGGACCGGGCGCTGTTCGCCGACGCGGCGGGCAACGTGATCGACGGCGATCAGGTCTTGGCCGCGTGTGCCGTCTCGATGCAGGAGGACGGGATGCTCACCGGCGAAACGGTGGTGGCCACGGTGATGTCGAACCTCGGGTTCCACCGAGCCATGAGTGAGCACGGGATCCGCGTGATCTCGGCCCCCGTGGGCGATCGGTACGTGCTCGAGGAGATGCTGGAGCACGACGTCGCCCTCGGCGGCGAGCAGTCGGGGCACGTGATCTTCCGGGACGAGGCGACCACCGGCGATGGCTTGATCACGGCGGCGCGCTTCCTCTCGCTGGCGGCGCGCCGCGGCGTGTCGGTCGGCGAGCTCGCGTCGGTCATGCGTCGCTTCCCACAGGTGCTCGTGAACGTCGAGGTCGCGCACAAGGAGCGGCTCGAGGACGCCCAGGAGATCTGGGAGGCCGTGCGGGAGGGGGAGGCCGCGCTCGATGGCTCGGGCCGCGTGCTGGTGCGTGCGTCGGGTACCGAGCCGCTGGTACGCGTGATGGTGGAGGCCGAGAGCGAGGAGCTCGCCCGCAGGCACGCGGACACGGTTGCCCGGCACATCGCCTCGGCCCTCGCATGAGGGACTTCTCCACTGTCGGGGGGTAGGGCCGTCCTGTTACGCTCCTTGCTCCATGTGCGGCATCGTGGGCTACGTCGGCCCCGACCAGGCGCTCCCCGTCGTCCTCGAAGGCTTGCGACGCCTCGAGTACCGTGGGTACGACTCGGCCGGCGTCGCGATGATCGACGGCGATCTTTCGGTCGTGAAGCGTGCGGGCAAGCTCTCCGAGCTCGACGCGGCGCTGGAGGTCGTGGGCGCCGTCCCGGGGTCGATCGGCATGGGTCACACGCGCTGGGCGACCCACGGCTCGCCCACCGACCGCAACGCACACCCTCACCTGGATTGCGAGGGCCGCATCGCCGTGATCCACAACGGGATCATCGAGAACTTCACGGACCTTCGGTCCGGACTCGAGAAGCGCGGCCACGTCCTCGACTCTGAAACGGACACCGAGGTCGTCGCGCATCTGATCGAGGAGAAGGAGGGCGGCCTCGCCGACCGCGTTCGCGCCACCGTCCGCGAGCTCGAGGGCGCGTACGCGCTGGTCGTCCTCGCGCTGGACGATCCGGACGTGATCGTGGGGGTGCGCGTCTCGTCGCCGCTCATCGTCGGGCTCGGCGAGGGCGAGAACATCCTCGCGTCCGATATCCCGGCGGTGCTGCAGAAGACCCGGACCGTGCTGCCCATCGACGAGAACCAGGTGGTCGAGGTGCGGGCCGGTGGGGTCCGCGTGACCGATCTGGAGGGCAACGGGGTGGAGGTCCAGCCGTTCGAGGTGGAGTGGGACGTCGTGCGTGCCCAGAAGGGCGGGTTCGACGACTTCATGCTGAAGGAGATCCACGAGCAGCCAGCCGCGATCAGGGACACGCTGGTCGGTCGCGTCAACGACCAGGGCCTGCTCGCGCTCGACGAGCTGCACACCGACACCGACGTCCTGCGTGAGGTGGACAAGGTGTTCGTCGTGGCCTGCGGCACGGCGTTCCATTCGGGGCTCGTCGCGAAGTACGCGATCGAGCACTGGACCCGGGTGCCGGTCGAGATCGACATCGCCTCGGAGTTCCGCTACCGGGACCCGGTGCTGGGGCCGGACACGCTCACGCTGGCGGTCAGCCAGTCGGGGGAGACGATCGACACGCTCGAGGCCGCCCGGCACGCGGCACGGCAGGGATCGAAGGTGATCGCCGTCACGAACACGATCGGCTCCTCGCTCGCCCGCGAGGCCGACGCCGTGATGTACACGCACGCGGGTCCGGAGATCTGCGTCGCCGCGACCAAGACGTTCGCGACGCAGATGGCGGCGCTCCACCTTGTCGCCCTGTACCTGGCACAGACCCGCGGCGCGATGTTCCCGGTCGAGATCGGCGACATCGTGAACCGCATGCGCGAGCTCCCCGGACAGGTGCGGCGGACCCTCGCGCTGTCCGAGCAGATCCGTGAGATCGCGCGGGGGTTCCGCGACGTGCGCGACGTCCTGTTCATCGGCCGTCACACGGGGTACCCGGCCGCGCTCGAGGGCGCGCTGAAGCTGAAGGAGCTCTCGTACCTGCACGCGGAGGGATATCCGGCCGGCGAGCTGAAGCACGGGCCGATCGCCCTCGTCGAGGACGGCGTGCCGGTCGTCGCCGTCGCGACGGAGTGCCACGTCTATCCCAAGGTCCTGTCGAACATCCAGGAGGTCCGAGCTCGCGGGGCACGGGTGATCGCGGTCGCCAGCGAAGGCGACGAGGAGATCTCCCGCCATGCCGATCACGTGCTGTTCGTACCGCGGGTGCCCGAGCTGTTCGCGCCCGTCGTCGTGACGCCGCCGCTCCAGCTCCTCGCGTATCACGTCGCCAAGCAGCGGGGGTGCGACGTGGATCAGCCGCGCAACCTCGCGAAGAGCGTCACGGTCGAGTAGCCGAGCACCGGCCCGCCGGACGGCTACCCTAGCGTCGTGGAGATCCTCGGCCTCGGGGTCGACATCTGCGAGATCGAGCGGATCGAGCGTGCCCTCGAGCGGCATCCGTCCATGCGCGAACGCGTCTTCACCCCCGAGGAGCGCGCCTACTGCGACTCGAAGGCCCGCCCGGCCGAGTCGTACGCCGGCCGGTTCGCCGCGCGCGAGGCCGTGATCAAGGCGCTCGGCGGCTACCGCGGCAAGCGGTGGCGGGACGTCTCGATCTCCCGGGCGCCATCGGGCGCGCCGGCGATCCGCCTCGAAGGCAACGCGAAGGTCCGAGCCGACGCGCTCGGGGTCTCGAGGGTCCTGATCACCTTCACGCACGAGAAGACGAGCGCGGTGGCGTTCGCCGTGGCGGTGTCGGGATGAGGTTCGTCCTTACGCCCGCCGAGGCCGCGGAGCTGGATCGCGCGTCGCAGGCGCGGGGCGTCGCCGCGGAGACGTTGATGGAGGCGGCGGGACGCGAGGTCGCCGACGCTGCGCTCCGGCTGCTCGGCGGCGCGTACGGACGGCGAGCGGTGGTGGTGTGCGGCAAGGGCAACAACGGCGGCGACGGCCTGGTCGCCGCGAGGTACCTGGACGGCGCGGGCGTCCGCACGACGGTGTTGCTGCTGGACGAGGGGTTCGGAGAGCCCGCGGGCGCCGAACTGGAACGGCTCGAGATCACCTCGGTGCGGCGGGGCGCCTTCTCCGCGGCCGCGATCGGCCGGGAGCTCGCTCGCGCCGACGTCGCGGTCGACGCGATCTTCGGCACGGGCTTCCGCGGGAGGCCCCAGGGTGCGTTCGCCGACGCCATCGATGCGTTGAACGCTTCGGCGATCCCGATCGTGGCCGTCGACATCCCGTCCGGCGTGAACGGCGGGACGGGCGCCGTCGAGGGGGCCGCGGTCCGGGCCGATCTCACCGTCACGTTCGGCGCGGCGAAGCCGGGGCTGGTTCTCCTGCCCGGGGCGACGCTCGCGGGCGTCGTCGAGGTCGAGCCGATCGGCTTCCCCGAGGATCTGATCCGCAGCGAGCTCCTGCTGGTGGAGGCCGACGACGTCGCCGCGATGATCCCCGCTCGAGCGCCCGACACGCACAAGCGAGCGGCGGGCTACGCCGTGGTCGTCGGGGGCTCCCGGCTCATGACGGGCGCGGTCGTGCTCGCCGGCACGGCCGCCTACCGGGCGGGCGCCGGCCTCGTCGCCGTCGCCGTTCCCGAAGGGATCCTGCCGGTCGCCCAGGGCGCGATCCGGGAGGCCGTGTTCGTCGGGTTGCCGGCGACCGACACGGGAGGCGCGGCCGGCGGGTCCGCCCGCCTGGACGAGGTGATGGGTCAGGCCGACGCCCTCGCGGTCGGCCCCGGGATGACGACGGACGAGCGGACCGCGGGGTGGATCCGCGAGCTCGTGCGTTCGAGCGAGGTGCCGGTCGTGCTCGATGCTGACGGGCTGAACGCGTTCGCGGGCCGCAGCGAGGATCTGACCGACCGCAAGGCGGACCTGATCCTCACGCCGCATGCCGGCGAGTTCGCCCGCCTCGCGGAGGTGTCGGCGGGCGCGGTCGAGGACGACCGCGTCCATCACGTCCGCGAGCTCGCCGCGCGAACCTCGGCCACCGTGCTGCTGAAGGGCAGTCGGACGCTCGTGGGGACGCCCGACGGCGTGGTTCGGATCAACCCGACCGGCGGTCCGTTCCTCGCGACCGGCGGGACGGGCGACGTCCTCACGGGGATGATCGCCGCCCTGCTGGCCCGGGGCTGCTCGCCGGCGGACGCCGGCTCGGCCGCGGCGTACGTTCACGGCCTGGCCGGTCGGAGGGCGGCCGACGAGCTCGGCGACGGGACGACCGCGGTCGACGTGCTCGAACGCATACCGCAGGCGATGCGGGAGGTCGTCGGCGCGTGACGCGGTACCGTCCGACGTTCGTCGAGGTCGATCTCGACGCGATCAGGCACAACGTTCGCCGGCTCAGACCTCCCGGCGCCGAGCTGATGGCCGTCGTCAAGGCGGACGCGTATGGACACGGCGATGCCGCCACCGCGCGGGCGGCGCTCGAGGCTGGGGCGTCGTGGCTGGGCGTCTCGCTGGTCGAGGAGGGTCTCGCGCTCCGCGAGCACGGGATCGGCGCACCGATCCTCGTTCTCACGGAGTTCCCCCCCGGGTCCGAGAAGGAGGCGCTCGAGGGGGGACTGACCCCGACCGTCTACACCGAGGACGGGCTCGCGGGGGTGGCGGACGCGGCGCGCGCGGCCGGGACCCGTGTGCGCGTCCATCTCAAGCTCGACACGGGGATGCACCGGGTCGGCCTGTGGCCGCCTGAGCTCGCGGAGGCGTTCGCGCGCCGGATCCTCGACGCGGGCCTGGAGCTCGGTGGGCTCTGGACGCATTTCGCCGACGCGGAGACGGACGACGAGGGGACCCTGCGGCAGCTCGAACGGCTGAGCGGCGCGAACGATGCCCTGGGGGCCCTCGGCATCACGCCACCGATCCTGCACGCCGCGAACAGCGCCGCCACGATCCGTCTCCCCCAGACCCATCTGGACGTGGTGCGGCCGGGCGCGGGCGTCTACGGGCTCGACCCCGCGACCGGGATCGCGGAGCGGTTCGGTCTGCGTCCCGCCCTCTCGTGGAGATCGGCCGTGACGATGGCCAAGCGCCTGCCGGCGGGCGAGCGTCTCTCGTACGGTGGCCGGTACGTGCTCGAACGAGACGCGACCGTCGCCACCGTGCCCGTCGGCTACGAAGACGGGTTCCCGAGGCGGATGGGCGGCTCCGCGGAGGTGTTGATCGGTGGCCGACGCCGTCCCGTGGCCGGGACGATCACGATGGACCAGATCCTCGTGGACTGCGCGGACCACCGCGTAACGCCGGGAGACGAGGTCGTGCTGATCGGCGCACAGGGCGACGAGCGGATCTCGGCCGAGGGGTTCGCGGAGCGCGCAGGCACGATCGGACGGGAGATCACGACCGGCATCGGCGAGCG
>JBAVEY010000080.1:0-2401 GCA_049587975.1 Actinomycetota bacterium
CTGGAATTCCTCATGACATCGGCTCCCCTCCGCAACGGTCACGCAAATCATGCTTCGTCGAGGTAGTGGACGTCCATAGCGCCATGCCTCATGGGGTGGCGCTCGCTCCGGAACCTCCGATGCCCTCGGCAGGCTCCGGTTCGTCCTCGTAGGTGGACTTGTAGACGACCTTATAGCTGCGCTTCCGATAGTTCGTGATGAACGCGAAGATCAACGCGGCGACTGGCAGCGCCAAGAACGCCCCCATCGGACCGAACAGCGCCCCGCCGGCGAGGGCTGCACCGAACGCCAGGCCGCCGTTCAGCTCCATCGTCTTCGAGCTGATGTGGGGGCTGAGCCAGTAATTCTCGATCTGCTGGTACACGAGCGCGTAGCCGAGCACGATCAGCGCCGGCACGAGACCCTGGAGCGCGAGCGTGAGCGCGATCGGGATGGCTGCGCCGATGTACGTGCCGATGTTCGGGATGAACTCGGACACGAAGCCCCCGAAGATCGCGAGTGGGATCGCGAGGCTGACGGGCACGCCCACGGCGACCATCACCGCGAAGAACCCCAGACCGTTGATCGCAGTCAGCAGCAAGCGCGAGTAGAGGTAGCCGCCCACCTCCTCGACCGATTTGTCGAGCGTCCAGCCCAGGCGCTCCTGGGTGGAAGGCTTGAACCACGAGAGGAACGAACGCGCCAGACGCGGGTAGTCGGCCGCGAAGTAGAAGGTGAAGGTCGCGATCGTGGCCACCTGGAAGACCATCCCGACGCTCTTCGAGACCGCTCCACTCGCCGCTCCCGCGAGCTTGTCCGACCACTGATCGAGGAACTCGCTGGTCGTGACGACCGCATCGGAGGCCGCCTTGGTGCTGACGATGTGGAACCCGAACGTGTCCGACGTCCAGTTGTCCAGGCTCGTGAGCCACTGGGTCCCGCTCTTGCCGATCTCTGACGCCAACTGCGAGATGGCCGGGATCAACACCAGCGTGAGGAGGACCAGGGCCAGGAACCCGATGAGGTAGATGAAGCCGACGGCCGCGCCTCGCTTCCAACCACGCTTCTTGTGGAAGTGGTTCACGCCGGGAACGAGGGCCAGGGCGAAGAACAGGGAGATCACGAGCATCGTTACCAGGCTCCGCGCCTGGTGGATCGCCCACAGCGCGAGCAACGTAGTGAGGACGACGACGACCGCACGCCAGTAGCTGCGCGAGCTGATCTCGACCACGGCTCCCCCCTGTGGGCCCGACGCCTCAACCGGAGGGCTCGCCACTTCGACCGCCTGACCTGCAGCCTCAGACCCCGTGGATCCCATGGCCCTTCTCCTTCCATCGTCGATGCGGGCTTCGTCGTTCGACCCCGAGGCAGCGATATCGTTTCATCCTTCAGTCGAGCGTGTGGATCAGGTACGCGGGCGCCGTGTTGGGTACGCCTCGGGCATCATCGTGTCCGCGAGTATCGTGAGGATCGCCCAGCGGCGAACGCGTCGACGAACGCGACGGTGCGAGGTTGCGGCAGATCCTCACGAGCCCCGATGTTGCGTCGTGCTCAGGGGACTTCGTCGTTCGATACCGGCCGTGCGCCGTGCGGGTAGCCCTTCCGCCGCTCCCAGAGCACCTCCGAGAGCTCCGCCGCGAGCAGGAGCAGGTAGGCCGCTGCGTACAGGAAGGCGAGCAGCCCGAAGACCGCGCCGAGGGCTCCGTACAGGGCCGAGCCGCGCGCGACGACGCGATCCACGTAGAGCCCGCCGATCCCTTGGAGCAGCAGCCAGCCGACCGTCGCCATCACGGCCCCGGGCAGGTGGTCGCGCCACGAGAGCGGACACGGGGGGGTGAGGAACCGGAAGACCACGACGAAGAACGCGACGCCGCCGACCAGCACGGCGACGTAGGTCAGCACCTCGACGAGGACACTCAACACCCCAGACCCGACGAGCCTCGACACGCTTCCCGGCAGAGCGAGCACGACCAGCACACCGGCGAGCAGCGGTATCCCGACGATCATCCCCCGGAATCGCCCGCTGATCAGCCCCGTCCAGCGCGTTCCGAACACGACGCCGAGCGCGTGCCGCAGCCGCGCGACGAACCCGGATGCCGCCCACAACACGCTGGGGATCGCGATGAGCCCCACGGCGACGCGGCCCTCGACGAGGGAATGGACGAGTGGGGCCGCGACGGCGTCGAGCCCCGGGATCAGGTCGACGAGGGAGCCGATGACCTGCTCCTGCTTCGCGGGATCGTCGATCACGAACCCGGTCACGGACGCCGCGAGCAGCAGCAGCGGAGGCAGGGAGAGGAATGCTCCGTACGTGAGCGCGCCCGCGTGGGTCGGGAGTTCGTCGCCCTCGTAACGACCCGCGATCGCCCGGACAGGGTCGACGATGACTCGGCCGACCCGCGGGAACCGGGTTTCGAGCCGG
>JBAVEY010000081.1:0-5118 GCA_049587975.1 Actinomycetota bacterium
GCAAGGTGACGCCCAAGGGCGAGACCGAGCTCACCCCCGAGGAACGCCTGCTCCGCGCGATCTTCGGTGAGAAGGCGCGTGAGGTGCGCGACACCTCGCTCAAGGTCCCGCACGGCGAGAGCGGCAAAGTGATCGGCGTCCGGGTGTTCACGCGAGAGGACGGGGACGAGCTTCCGCCGGGCGTCAACCAGCTCGTCCGGGTGTACGTGGCCCAGAAGCGGAAGATCTCCGATGGCGACAAGCTCGCCGGCCGCCACGGGAACAAGGGCGTGATCTCGACGATCCTGCCGGAGGAGGACATGCCCTTCCTCGCCGACGGGACCCCCGTCGACATCATCTTGAACCCGCTCGGCGTCCCCTCTCGGATGAACCTCGGGCAGGTGCTGGAGGCGCACCTCGGGTGGGCCGGCCTGGTCGGGTTCCGCAAGGACGGGCAGGAGCACGAGGGTCCCGTGTACGTGTCGACGCCGGTCTTCGACGGCGCACGCGAGCACGAGATCCTCGAGTCGATCCGGAGCGCCCACCCCAACAAGGACGGGGTACGTCTGGTCGACGACGTCGGCAAGGCGGTGCTGTACGACGGTCGCAACGGGGAGCCGTACGAGGAGCCCGTCACGGTCGGGGTGGCCTACATCTTGAAGCTGCTCCACCTGGTGGACGACAAGATCCACGCCCGATCCACCGGCCCCTATTCGATGATCACGCAGCAGCCCCTCGGCGGGAAGGCGCAGTTCGGCGGCCAGCGGTTCGGCGAAATGGAGGTCTGGGCGCTCGAGGCGTACGGCGCGGCCTACGCCCTCCAGGAGCTGCTGACGATCAAGTCCGACGACGTGCTCGGACGCGTCAAGGTCTACGAGGCGATCGTGAAGGGCGAGAACATCCCCGAGCCGGGGATCCCCGAGTCCTTCAAGGTCCTGATCAAGGAGATGCAGTCGCTCTGCCTGAACGTCGAGGTGCGCTCGGCCGAGGGCGAGGAGATCGAGCTCAAGGAGACCGACGAGGACGTGTTCCGCGCGGCCGAGGAGCTCGGGATCGACCTGTCCCGCAGGGAGCCGGCCGGCGCCGACTACGACTAACGGCCGGGTGGGCAGGCACGGAAGGGGAACAAGGAAGCGTTGTTCATGGTGCAGGGTGAGGTCGTGAGGAGGCCGCCTACGTGCTGGATGTGAACTTCTTCGATGAGATCCGGATCGGGCTCGCGACGGCGGACCAGATCAGAGCGTGGTCCAACGGCGAGGTCAAGAAGCCGGAGACGATCAACTACCGGACGCTGAAGCCGGAGAAGGATGGTCTGTTCTGCGAGCGGATCTTCGGCCCGACGCGGGACTGGGAGTGCCACTGCGGCAAGTACAAGCGCGTGCGCTTCAAGGGCATCATCTGCGAGCGATGCGGCGTCGAGATCACGCGCAGCAAGGTGCGCCGTGACCGGATGGGCCACATCGAGCTCGCCGCCCCGGTCACGCACATCTGGTACTTCAAGGGCGTCCCGAGCCGCCTCGGGTACCTGCTGGACATCGCGCCCAAGGACCTCGAGCGGATCATCTACTTCGCCGCCTATGTCATCACGCGGATCGACACCGACCGGCGGCACAAGGAGCTCCCGGAGATCGAGAAGGAGATCGAGCAGGAGAAGAA
The DNA here is from genome assembly GCA_049587975.1 of Actinomycetota bacterium. GTDB lineage: Bacteria > Actinomycetota > UBA4738 > UBA4738 > HRBIN12 > DASSJM01. The sequence goes on from JBAVEY010000081.1 coordinate 1,636, forward strand.
CGAGCTCGAGGCCGAGCGCGACGACGAGATCAAGGGCCGGCTGTCCGAGCTCGAGGACCGTCTGCGCGAGCTCGAGGGCGAGGGGGCCAAGGGCGCCCAGCTCTCGGCCGCCCGCCGCGAGGCGCAGCGCGACGTCGATCGGATCACCGAGACGACCAAGCGCGAGACCGAGCACCTGGACGAGGTCCTGACGGGCTTCAAGAACCTGTCCGTGAAGCAGCTCGTGGCCGACGACGCCGTCTACCGCTCGCTGCGCGAGCGGTTCGGGGACTACTTCGACGGAGGCATGGGCGCGGAGGCGATCAAGCGCCTCCTGCAGGACCTGAAGCTCGAGGAGGAGGCCGAGTCGCTGCGGGAGCAGATCGCGACCGGCAAGGGCACCCGCAGGCTGAAGGCCATCAAGCGCCTGAAGGTGGTCTCCAACTTCACCGAGGGTCGCAACTCGCCCATGGGCATGGTGCTCGACGCGGTGCCGGTGATCCCGCCGGACCTGCGCCCGATGGTCCAGCTCGACGGTGGCCGGTTCGCGACCTCGGACCTGAACGACCTCTATCGTCGAGTGATCAACCGCAACAACCGCCTGAAGCGGCTGCTCGACCTGCAGGCTCCCGAGATCATCGTCAACAACGAGAAGCGCATGCTGCAGGAGGCCGTCGACGCCCTGTTCGACAACGGCCGCCGTGGCCGTCCGGTCACCGGTCCGGGCAACCGGCCGCTGAAGTCGCTGTCCGACATGCTCAAGGGCAAGCAGGGTCGGTTCCGCCAGAACCTGCTCGGCAAGCGCGTGGACTACTCGGGTCGCTCGGTGATCGTGGTCGGCCCGGAGCTCCGCCTGCACCAGTGCGGCCTTCCCAAGCAGATGGCGCTCGAGCTGTTCAAGCCGTTCGTGATGAAACGGCTCGTCGACCAGGCGCTCGCGCAGAACATCAAGAGCGCCAAGCGCATGGTCGAGCGCGCCCGTCCGCAGGTCTGGGACGTGCTCGAGGAGGTCATCAAGGAACATCCGGTCATGCTGAACCGGGCACCCACGCTGCACCGCCTCGGGATCCAGGCGTTCGAGCCGGTGCTGGTGGAAGGCAAGGCCATCCAGATCCACCCGCTCGTCTGCACGGCGTTCAACGCCGACTTCGACGGGGACCAGATGGCCGTGCACGTGCCGCTGTCCGCCGAGGCGCAGGCCGAGGCCCGCGTGCTGATGCTGTCCACCAACAACATCCTCTCGCCGGCGCACGGTCGGCCGATCGCCGTCCCGACCCAGGACATGGTGCTCGGGATCTACTACCTGACGCTCGAGCCCGAACCGGTCGAGAACGACGAGGACGTCCCCAGGTTCTCGTCGGTGGACGAGGCGCTGATGGCGCTCGACCACCGGCTGGTCCGACTGCACACGGTGGTCAAGGTTCGGCTGCCGGGCAAGGCGCTGCCGGAGGAGATGCAGCCCGAGACCACGCAGGGGGAGATCGCCGCGAACGGCGACCGCGTCCCCGTCGTGGAGACCACGGTCGGACGCCTGATCTTCAACCAATGCTTCCCCGACTCCGAGGAGTTCGTCGACCGTCCGCTCCTGAAGAGCGACGTCGGTCGACTCGTCGACGCCTGCGTGCACCGCTACGACCGTGCGCTGGTGGAGCAGATCCTCGACAACCTGAAGAACGTCGGCTTCCACTATGCGACCCGCGCCGGCGTGACGCTCGGCATCGAGGATGTCACCACGCCCTCGGACAAGGCCACGATCTTGGACCGCCACGAGAAGGAGGCGTCGAGGATCGAGGGCCAGTACCGCAAGGGCATCATCACCGACGACGAGCGGCGCCAGGAGCTGATCACGATCTGGACCCAGGCGACCGATGAGGTCAAGGACGCCATGGAGGCCCAGTTCGGCAAGACGAACCCCATCTACATGATGGCCAACTCGGGTGCCCGAGGGAACATCATGCAGATCCGCCAGATCGCAGGGATGCGCGGCCTGGTGGCCAACCCGAAGGGCGAGATCATCCCGCGGCCGATCAAGTCGAACTTCCGCGAGGGCCTGTCGGTGCTCGAGTACTTCATCTCGACGCACGGAGCGAGGAAGGGCCTGGCCGACACCGCGTTGCGGACGGCCGACTCGGGTTACCTGACGCGACGCCTCGTCGACGTCTCGCAGGAGCTGATCGTGCGCGAGGAGGACTGCGGGACCGACCGTTCGGTCCCGGTCCCGGTCACGTACGAGACCCCGCAGGGAGGGCGCGTCGAGAACCAACACCTCGACACGTCGCTGTACGGGCGCGTGCTCGCCGAGGACGTGAAGGTGGAGCGCAAGAAGATCGCCTCCCGCGGGGACATCCTGGATGACACGATCGCTCAGCAGTTGGTCGAGGCGGGCGTCGATGCGGTCCGCGTGCGATCGGCGACCACCTGCGAGGCCGAGTACGGTGTGTGCCGTCTCTGCTACGGATGGTCGCTCGCAACGGGGCGCCTCGTGGACATCGGCGAGTCGGTGGGCATCGTCGCCGCGCAGTCGATCGGCGAGCCCGGCACGCAGCTGACGATGCGGACGTTCCACACCGGTGGCGTCGCCGGCGAGGACATCACGCACGGTCTGCCGCGCGTGGTCGAGCTGTTCGAGGCCCGTCGCCCCAAGGGCGAGGCATGGATCACCGAGATCCCCGGCACCGTGCAGATCGAGGACGACGAGGACAAGAAGGAGCGACGGATCACGGTCACGTCCGAGGACGGGAGCGACTCGGTGCAATACAAGGTCGGATTCCGAGCCCGCTTGCTCGTCGGCGACGGTGACGCGGTCGAGGTGGGTCAGCAGCTCACCGAGGGTTCGGTCAACCCTCACGAGAAGCTCCGCATCGAGGGCGTCCAGGCCCTGCAGAACCACCTCGTCGAAGAGGTCCAGCAGGTCTACCGCTCGCAGGGCGTGACGATCCACGACAAGCACATCGAGCTGATCGTGCGGCAGATGCTGCGCAAGGTGCAGATCATCGAGCCGGGCGACACGGACTTCCTGCCCGGCGACCTGATCGACCGGCGCCGGTTCGAGACGGCGAACCGGGAGACCGTCGAGAACGGCGGTCAGCCGGCGAGCGCTCGACCGCAGCTGCTCGGGATCACCAAGGCATCGCTCGCGACCGATTCGTGGTTGTCGGCGGCGTCGTTCCAGGAGACCACGAGGGTCCTCACGGAGGCGGCCATCGCCGGTCGTTCCGACGGGCTGCTCGGCCTCAAGGAGAACGTGATCATCGGCAAGCTGATCCCGGCCGGCACCGGCATGTCTCGGTACCGAAACGTGCAGGTCAAGATCAAGCCGGAGGCGATCCCGGAGTACTGGCTGGCCCGTCAGCGCGAGATCGCGGAGGCGGAGGCAGCTGGCGAACCGGTCCTCGCGGGCATCACCCGCGAGGAGGCCGAACGCGAGCTCTTCGGAGGAGGATCGTTCTCCCCCGAGGAGTGACCCCTGCACGTATCGGTCGACGAGCGGGCGCCGAGGGCGCC
>JBAVEY010000082.1:0-11476 GCA_049587975.1 Actinomycetota bacterium
AGCTTCGCGTCGCGCAGCCACTTCTCGACCGGGTACTCGCGCGAGTAGCCCCACCCACCGAGCGTCTGGACGGCCGCCCACGCCGCGAACCACGCCGCCTCAGAAGCCGCGAGCTTGGCCATCGAGGACTCGGTGCCGAACTGCTCCCCCGCGTCGGCGAGGCGAGCCGCGTGATGGGTCAGGAGCCGGGCCTGGTCCAGGCGCATCCGAGCGTCGACGAGCCGGAACGAGACCGCCTGGAACTCGTGGATCTTGCTCCCGAACGCCTCGCGCTCCTTCGCGTAGCCCACCGCGTACTCGAGCGCCGCGCGACCGATCCCGATCGCGCTCGCGGCGAGGGTCACCCGCGTCTGCTCGAACCATCGGAGCAGGCCGTTGAACCCCGCGCCCTCGCCGCCGATCCGCCGGTCCGCCGGCAGCACGCAGTCCTGCAGGAAGAGCTCGCCGGCCGGGTAGCAGCGGCTCCCGAGCTTCGGGATCTTCTCGCCGAGCACGAGGCCCTCGTCGCCCCGTTGCAGCACGAAGGCCGTGATGCCCTTCGAACGCGTCCCCGGGGCGACCGTCGCGAACACCAGGTACCACGCGGCGAGCGGCGCGCCCGAGATCCAGGTCTTGCGGCCGTTCAGCCGGTAGGCTCCCCCGTCCCGGTCGGCACGCGTCGTGATCGCCGATGCGTCCGAGCCCACCTCGGGCTCGGTGATCGCGAGGCCGCAGAGCGGCGGCTCGACGCCGGTGAGCGGACGGACCCATCGCTCGCGCTGCTCGTCAGTCCCCATCTCCAGGATCGGCCCGGCGAAGAAGCCGTTGCTCGTGATCGCGTTCGCGATCGGGCCGTCGCCCCACGAGAGCTCCTCCGAGATCAGGCACTGGGCGAGGAGGCTCTCGATCCCGCCGCCGCCGAACACCTCGGGCAGGTCGTAGCAGGTGAGGCCGATCCCGGCCGCCTTGCGGTAGACGTCCCACGGGAACTCCTCGGTCTCGTCGAGGCGGCGCGCGACGGGCCGGATCTCGCGCTCGGCGAAGTCATGGGCGAGGGCGACGAGTTCGCGTTCGAGCTCGCTCACTCGGCGGCCTCGGCGAGCGCGCGGACCGTCCGGACGTCCCGCGCCTTCGCGAGCAACGTGGTGACGCCGGCGTCCCGCCACGCGTCCAGGCGATCGCGGACGTGCTCGACCGATCCGACCAGGCAGAGCTCGTCGATCATCGCGTCGGGGACGAACCCGGCGGCCTCGGTCCTTCGGCCGCCCAGGAACGCCTCCTGGATCGCGTTCGCGGCCTCCCCGAACCCGTACCGGGTCACCAGGTCCTTGTAGAAGTTCGCTCCGGCCGACCCCATGCCGCCGGCGTAGAGCGCGAGCAGCGGGCGCAGCTCGTCCCGACAGGTGCCGAGGTCCGGATCGAACGCCACGGGCACCATCGGCGCGACGTCGAGGTCCCCGAGGCCGGGTGCGCGGCGGGTCGCGCCCTCGGCCAGCGCGCCGGCGAACGCCGCCGGCTGCTCGGGCGAGTACAGGAACGGGATCCAACCTTCGGCGATCTCGGCAGCGAGCGCGGCGTTCCGCGGACCCATCGCGGCGAGGTAGATGGGGACGTCCGAACGGAGCGGTCGCACGTTGGGTTTCAGCGCCTTGCCGTGCCCGCCGGGGAGCGGCAGCGGGTAGTTCGGACCCCGCGAGGTCACCGGGGCATCCCGCCGCAAGACGCTTCGAACGATGTCGACGTACTCGCGCGTCCGTGCGATCGGTCCGTCGAACGGCGCCCCGTGCCAGCCCTCGGCGACCTGCGGTCCCGAGACGCCGAGCCCCAGCCTCATCCGACCGCCGCTCAGGTGGTCGATCGTGAGCGCCGCCATCGCGGCGGCGGCCGGCGATCGTGCGGGCATCTGGAGCACGCCCGTGCCGAGCCCGATCCGATCCGTGTGCGCGGCGATCCAGGCGAGCAGGACGGCGCCGTCGGATCCCCACGTCTCCGACGTCCACACGGAGTCGAACCCCGCGCGCTCTGCCTCGACGGCGAGCTCGGCGACGTCGTGCGGCCGCCCCTCCCAGTGCCCGACGTGGATCCCGATCCGCACGCCGCGGAGGCTACCCGAGCGGGCGTCAGTCCGCGGCGCGGTCCACGGACGACACGTACGGGCTCTCGACCTGGAGCGGCGCGACGGCGGCGAACTCGCGCTCCCCAACCCGAGCGTGGACGACCGTCCCGTCCTCGCGGGCATCCTCCGACAGCACCTCGGCGTTCCGGTGGAGCATCGCGGTCACGTCTTCCCGGCCCCAAGGCACCAGGATCGTCACGTCCATCGGGAACCGAGGGAGCGAAAGCTCGATCCGATCCATCAGGTCGTCGAGGCCCTCGCCGGTGCGCGCGCTGATCGGCACCGCATCGCCCTCGATGCGCGAGAAAACGCGCGCGCGACCGGTCTCCGAGAGGCGGTCGACCTTGTTGAGGGCCAACACCTCGGGGACGTGGACCGCGCCGATCTCGGCGAGCACCACCCGGACCGCGTCGATCTGCTCGATCACCTCGAGCGAGGAGGCGTCGGCGACGTGGACGATCAGCGTCGACCGCGCGACCTCCTCGAGCGTCGACCGGAACGCCTCGACCAGCTCGTGGGGGAGCTTGCTGACGAACCCGACCGTGTCCGAGATCGTGGCTGCGCGCCCCGAGGGCAGGTCGATCCTACGCACGGTGGGGTCCAGCGTCGCGAACAGCTGGTTCGCCACCACCACGTCCGAACGCGTGAGCGCGTTCATGAGCGTGGACTTCCCGGCGTTCGTGTAGCCGGTGATCGCGACCTGCGGGATCCCCGATCGCTCGCGGCTCGAACGCTTCACGTCGCGAGTGCGCGCGAGGTCCTTCAGGTCCTTGCGGAGCTTCGAGATCCGGCGCTTGATGTGCTGCCGGTCGACCTCGAGCTTGGTCTCGCCTGGTCCGCGGGTGCCGATCCCACCGCCGAGCCGGCTCATCGCCTCGCCCCAGCCGCGGAGCCGCGGCAGCAGGTACGTGAGCTGCGCGAGCTCGACCTGCGCCTTGCCCTCCCGGCTGCGGGCGTGGAGCGCGAAGATGTCCAGGATCAGGGCCGTCCGATCGATCACCTTGACCTTGAGCCGCTCCTCGAGGTTGCGGAGCTGGCCCGGTGTGAGCTCGTCGTCGAGGATCACCGCCTCGGCGCCGCTCGCGTGCACCGCGTCGTGCACCTCGTTGATCTTGCCCTTGCCGACGAACGTCGCCGGGTTCGGGTCCTGACGCGTCTGGAGCACGCGCGCCACGGGCTCGGCGCCGGCCGAGTCCGCCAGCGCGGCCAGCTCGTCCAGGTCGGCTTCCTCGATCCCGCGGCCGACGCCGACGAGCACCGCCTTCTCGGGGACACGGGGACGCCAGGTCGCCGCGAGCGGCGACTCGAGCGTGCTCGTCTCATGGACCCCGCGGCCTCTCGGCTTCCCGTCCTGTGCCATCAGCGATCCGTCACGCCAGCGCCCGGGCGATGCGATCCATCGCCTCCTCCAGCCGGTCGTCGGGCACGGTGAGCGAGAACCGGACGTACCCCTCGCCGAGCGCGCCGTACCCGCTGCCGGGGGCGACGAACACACCGGTCCGGTCGAGCAGCCCGTCGGCGAACGACGCGGACGTCTCTCCCAGGGGCACCGGGGCCCAGACGTAGCACGAGCCCAGCGGCGGCTTGAGCGACCAGCCCAACCCGTTGAGCGTGCTCACCACGAGGTCCCGCCGGCGCTGGTACGTGGCGCACAGCTCCTCGAGGCGCTCCAGTGGCTCGTCGAGGGCGGCGATCGCCGCGCGCTGGATCGCCGTGGACTGCCCGCTGTCGAGATTGGTCTTGACGACGCCGAGGGCACGGATCGCCTCGGCCGAGCCGGCGACCCAGCCGATCCGCCAGCCCGTCATGTTGTACGACTTCGACGCCGAGCCGAACTCCAGCGCGACGTCCTTGGCCCCGGTCGCTTGCAGGACGGACGGCGCCACGTACCCGTCGAACGTGATCTCGGTGTACGCGGCGTCGTGGAGCAGCAGGAGGTCGTGCTCGCGCGCGAACGCGACGGCCAGTTCGAACGTCGCGAGGTCGGCGACCGCGGCGGTCGGGTTGCTCGGGAAGTTGAGCCACAGGACCTTGGTCCGGTCGCTGACGGTCGCGGCGTCGAGGTCGGGCAGGAAGCCTTCGTCCTCAGGCATCGGGAGCGACACCGGCGTCCCGCCCGCGAGGCGCGTCGAGACACCGTACACCGGGTAGCCGGGGTCGGGGATCAGCGCCTCGTCGCCCGGGTCGACGAACGCGAACGCGATGTGCCCGATCCCCTCCTTGGACCCGATCAGCGCCATCACCTCGGTCTGGGGGTCGAGCTCGACGTCGAAGCGCCGCCCGTACCAATCGGCGACCCCTTGGCGGAACTCCGGCGCGCCGTAGTAGCTCGGGTACCGGTGGGTCGCGGGGTCGAGCACCGCCTCGCGCATCGCCTCGACGATGTGCCCGGGGGTCGGCAGATCGGGATCACCCACGCCGAGCGAGATCACGTCCACGCCCTCGGCGCGCTTGGCCGCGAGCTTGCGGTCGAGCTCGGCGAACAGGTAGGGCGGCAGCGCCTCGACGCGCTTGGCGACCCTCACCCGCCGGTCGCCTCCAGCCAGGCCGGGTCCAGCACGCCCTCGGCGACGCGGACGGCGGGCCCGGTGAGCAGCACCTCGTCGCCGGGGAGCCGTTCGATCCGCAGCAGCCCGCCAGGGAACCGCGCGGAGGCCTCGGCGGGGACCAGGCCGGCCTCGTTCGCTGCGACGACGGCCGCACAGGCGCCCGTGCCGCAGGCCATCGTCTCGCCGGCGCCGCGCTCCCACACCCGCACCTTCACGCCGTCGCCTTGGACGGCGACGAACTCGACGTTGGTGCGCTCGGGGAAGCGCTCGTCGTGCTCGACGAGCGGGCCGATCCGGTGGACGTCCACGTCGTCGGGGTCTTCCTCGACGAACAGCACCAGGTGCGGGTTGCCCATCGAGATCGCCGTCGCCTTGTAGCTCCGCCCGTCGACCTCGAACGGCTCGCCGATGAACGGCTCGGCCGGGTCGCCGGCCATCGGCAGGGTGCCGCGCGCGAACCGCGCCGGTCCCATCCCGACGGTGACCGCGTCGACGGCGCCGTCGAGCAGGTGCAGCGAGAGCGTCTTGACGCCCGAGCGGGTGTCGACGCGGATCTGCGTCCGGTCGGTCAGGCCGCGGTCGAATACCAGCTTGCCCAGGCAGCGGATCCCGTTCCCGCACATCTGGGCGAGGCTGCCGTCGGAGTTGCGGTGATCCATGAAGAAGTCGGCCCGGTCGGAGGGCGCGATCCGGATCACGCCGTCGGCACCGATCCCGAACCGGCGGTCGCACAGACGCCGCGCCAGGTCCTCGCCGATCTCGAGTCTGCCGGCGACGTCCTGGAACATGACGAAGTCGTTCCCCGTCCCGTGGTACTTCCAGAACCGGAGCTCATCCATCCGCGGTCCCCCAGGTCGTCACGAGAGGTACGCCACGATGGCCTCGACGAGCGGCTCAGCTCCGGTCTCCCCCGCCTGGAACCAGCGGATCCTGGGGTCCCGCCGGAAGAAGGCGAGCTGCCGGCGCGCGAGCGCCCTCGTGCGCTTCACCGTGCCCGCGACCGCCTCGTCGAGCGTGAGCTCGCCGGCGAGGTGACGGGCCAACTCAGCGTACCCGATGGCCTGGGCCGAAGTGAGCCAGTCGCCGAAGCCGCGTTCGATCAGGCCACGCACCTCGTCGACCCATCCACGTTCGAGCATCTCGGCGATGCGGGCCTCGATCCGGGCTCGGAGCATCGGTCCCGGGATCCAGACGCCCGCCGCTCTGACCCGGTCTGGGTCGTACGTCTCCCAGCCCCCGGCGAAGCTCGAGAAGCGCCGGCCGGTGAGCTCGGCGACCTCGAGGGCGCGCACGGTGCGACGGACGTTGCCCGGCTCGATCTTCGCGGCGGCATCCGGGTCCGACGCGGCCAGCCGGCGGTGCAGACCGGCGGCGCCGACCGCGGCGGCCTCGGCCTCGAGGCTGCGGCGAGCATCCGGATCGGTCCCCGGGAACCCGAGCTCGTCGACCACCGCCCGCTCGTACAGGGCCGACCCGCCCACCAGCAGGACCGGACGGCCGCGCGAACGGATCCCGTGGATCGCCTCGAGCGCGAGCCCTTGATACCGGACGACGCTGAACGGCTCGGAGGGCTCGGCGACGTCCAAGAGCTGGTGCGGGACCCGGGCACGGTCGGTGGCCCTCGGCTTCGCGGTCCCGACGTCCATCCCCCGGTACACGAGCATCGAGTCGACCGAGACGATCTCGGCGCCGAGGCGCTCGGCGACGGCGATCCCCGCCCGGGTCTTGCCGGTCGCGGTCGGACCCACGAGTGCGAGGATCGGGGGTTCGACGGCGCCGTCGCGTACGGCCATCAGCCGACGGCGGCCGGCTTCCGCTGTTCGGGAGGCCTACCGCTCGCGCGTTCGTGCTCGCGCCTCGAGCCCCCCGGGCCCCCCTGTTCCGGGGGGCTACCGCTCGCGCGTTCGTGCTCACTCCTTGAGCCCCCCGGACCCCCCACGAGCTCGCCGTCGAGGTGGTGCGGGTGCGCGCCCACGATCCGGGCATCCAGGAACGTCCCGGGCGCATGCCCGCCGCCGAGGTGGACCACGCGGTTGCTCCGGGTGCGGCCCCCCGCCCCGCCCTTGCGGCCGGTGCCCTCGATCAGCACCTCGACCGTCGACCCGACCTGCTCGCGCATCCCCTCGAGCCCGATCGCCTCCTGGAGCGCGACCAGCCGATCGAATCGCTCCTGGACGACCGCCTTGACGAGCTGTCCCCCCATCTCGGCGGCGGGCGTCCCGGGACGGGGCGAGTACTGGAACGTGTAGGCCTGGTCGAAGCGGGCCCGTCGCACGACATCCAGGGTGTCCTCGAAGTCCTCCTCCGTCTCGCCGGGGAACCCCACGATGACGTCGGTGCTCACCGCGATGTGCGGGATCGCCGTGCGGATCCGCTCGAGCCACCCCAGGTAGCGCTCGCGGCGGTACGAGCGCTGCATCGCCCGCAACACTCGGTCCGAACCCGACTGGAGCGGGAAGTGGATGTGCTCGCACACCTTGTCGCTCTGGGCCATCGCGTCGATCACGTCGGGCGTGAAGTCGTGCGGATGCGGGCTGGTGAACCGGATCCGACGGATCCCCTCCACCTCGTTCACCGCCCGGAGCAGATGCGCGAACTGCGGTCGGCGCGACGAGTCGGGCACGGTGAGGTCGCGACCGTAGGTGTTCACGTTCTGTCCGAGCAGCGTGATCTCGACGACGCCGCGTCGCGCGAGCTCCTGCACCTCGGCCAGCACGTCGCCGATCGGACGAGACAGCTGCGGACCGCGCACCAGCGGGACGATGCAGAACGTGCACGCGTTGTCGCACCCCATCGCGATCGAGACCCACGCGTGGTGCGCGACCCGGCGGAGCGCCGGCAGGGCGCTCGGGAAGATCTCGGTCTGCTCGCGGACGTCCAGTTGCGGGCCGTCGATCTCGGCACGATGCAGCAGGTCGAGCAGCTCGGGCAGGGCGTGGGTGCCGACGACCACGTCGACCCATGGTGCGCGTTCGCGGATCGTGCCGCCGTCCTTCTGCGCGAGACACCCGGCCACGACGATCCGCATCCGCGGGTTCGCCTGCTTCAGCGGCCGGAGGTGCCCGAGGTTGCCGTAGAGGCGGTTGTCCGCGTTCTCGCGGATCGCGCAGGTGTTGAACACCACGACGTTGGCGTCGGCGGCCTCCTCGGTCGGCACGTAGCCATCGGACGTGAGGAGGCCGGCGATCCGCTCGGAGTCGTGCTCGTTCATCTGGCACCCGAAGGTGCGGAGCAGGTACCGCCGCTCGGCCATAACCCTCAGGCTACCCTCGCGCCCGCCTCACTTGGCGTACTCGACCGAACGCGTCTCGCGCACGACCGTGATCTTGATCTGGCCCGGGTACTGCAGCTCCTCCTCCACCTGCTTGGCGATGTCGCGCGCCATCACCTGGGCCGAGAGGTCGTCGACGTCCTCGGGCTTGACCATGACCCGGACCTCGCGGCCGGCCTGCATCGCGTAGACCTTCTCGACACCCGGGTAGCTCGTGCAGATCTCCTCGAGGCGCTCGAGGCGCTTGATGTAGGTCTCGAGGCTCTCGCGGCGGGCCCCGGGCCGGCCGCCCGAGATCCCGTCGGCGATCTGCGCGATCACCGCGTCGATCGTGCGCTGCTCGACCTCGCCGTGGTGGGACTCGATGCAGTGGACGACCTCGGGTGACTCTCGCATCCGGCGGGCGATCTCGGCGCCGATGATCGCGTGCGACCCTTCGACCTCGTGTGTCACCGCCTTGCCGATGTCGTGCAGCAGCGCTCCCCGCTTGGGGATCGTCGGGTCGATCCCGAGCTCGGACGCGATCGCCGCAGCGATGTGCGCCGACTCGACGAGGTGCTTGAGGACATTCTGCCCGTACGACGTCCGGAACTGCAGGCGCCCGAGCAGCCGGATCATCTCGGGATGCATGTCGGTGATGCCCGTATCGAGCACCGCCTCCTCGCCCGCGCGCTTGATCTGCTCGTCGATCTCCCTCTGCGAGCGCTCGAAGGTCTCCTCGATCCGCGCGGGGTGGATCCGCCCGTCCTGCACGAGCTTCTCCAGGGTCAGGCGCGCCGTCTCGCGGCGGACGGGGTCGAAGCTCGAGAGCACGACCGCCTCAGGCGTGTCGTCGATGATGAGGTTCACGCCGGTCGTCGCCTCGAACGCGCGGATGTTCCGCCCCTCCCGGCCGATGATGCGACCCTTCATGTCCTCGCTCGGAAGAGAGAACACCGAGACCGTCGATTCGCTCGTCTGCTCGGACGCCACGCGTTGGATCGCGATCGTCACGATCTTGCGTGCGCGCTCCTCGCCCTCCTCCCTCGCGCGCTGCTCGATCTCGCGGACGGTCGCCATCGCCTCGCGCTTGGCCTCGTCCACGACCTGTGTGCGCAGTGTCTCCTTGGCCTCGGCCGCCGTCAGCCTCGCGATCTTCTCGAGCGCGGCGCGGTGCTGCGCCGCGGAATGCTCGAGCTGCTCGCGCACGAGCGCGAGCTTGCGGTCGCGATCGTCCAGCTCCACATCTCTCCGGTCGGCCTCATCGGCCTTGCGGTCGACGGCCCGCTCCTTCTGGGTGAGCCGCTCCTCCTGCCGCTTGATCTCCTCGCGTCGGGTCCGAACATCCTCTTCGGACTCGCGCCGGAGCGCCCCGATCTCGTCCTTGGCTTCGACCAGGGCCTCGCGGGTGAGGCGTTCCGCCTCGCGCTCCGCCTCCAGGATCACCTTCTGTGCCTTGCCCTCGGCGCTCTCGGCCTGCGACCTTGCGACCGCTCGTCGGATGACGAACCCGATCGCCACGCCGAGGACCAGCGCCACGACCCCCACCACCACCGGTACCATCGGTTCACCGCCTCTTCGGAAGACACGCAACGGCCGAACCGAGGCCCATCGGGCTCTGTCCGGCCGTGCGTCCGAACGATGCGGACTAGGGCGATGCCGGGGCCGACGGCCCCTCTCGCCCTCCGATCCGGTGTTCTCCCTGTGGTGAGTGGTTTCTCAAGGTTTCAGGCACGGCTCGACAGTCGACCAACAGATGAACCTCGTTCGAGAGAGCCTACGGCGCGCGCCCGGCCGAGGCAAGGGTGGGCGTCGGCGCCAGGCGGCCCGACCGGGGGTCACTCCCCGCCACCGTCGAGTCCGAGCGCGACGCGGGCCGCGTGCCTCGCGGTGCTCCCGTCGTACCCCCGTCGGGCCAGGAACGAGACGAGGCGGCCGTATGCGGCATCCGGGCGCAGGCTCGTCAGACGACGGGCGCGGTCCCTGGCGACCTCGACCGCCCGCTCGGTCTCGTCGCCCCCGAGCCCGGCCAGCGTGTCCTCGATCGTCCCCCGCGAGACCCCTTTGGCGGCCAGCGCCCCGGCGACCGCCCGCCGGCCGCTCCCGCGGACCAACAAGTGATGCTCGACGAGCTCGCGTGCGAAGGCCCCGTCGTCCAGGAGGCCGACCTCCTCGAGGCGGACCAACTCGGCCTCGACCTCCGCGGCCTCGAACCCGGCCTGCCGCAGCCTGGATCCGAGCTCGCGACGCGAGCGGGGCCGGACCGCGAGCAGACGGAGGGCGCGCTCGTGGCAGTCGAGCGGCCGCTTGGCGGTCGAGCGGGTGGCCATGTGAGGACGCCGGGGCCCGAGCGGGCCTTCCCCTAACCCGCTCGTGCCCCGGTCGTCTCACGCTCCTTGTCGGCCTTTGCGGCCTTCGGGGCCGACTCGTCGGTCACGACGAGATCGGGGACGACCTCGATGGGCGTCTCGTCACCCTCGGCGCCGAACGCGGTGAGGCCGACCGCCTCGCGCACACGGCGTTCGAGCTCGGTTGCGATGTCCGTGTGCTCGGCCAGGAACTGCCGGGCGTTCTCGCGGCCCTGTCCGAGCTGGTCGCCCTCGTAGGTGAACCATGCCCCGCTCTTCTTGACGATCTCGAGGTCGACCCCGACATCGAGGAGGCTCCCCTCCTTCGAGATGCCGACGCCGTACATGATGTCGAACTCGCACTGACGGAACGGCGGCGCGACCTTGTTCTTGACGACCTTGACACGCGTGCGCGAGCCGACGACGTCGGTGCCGTCCTTCAGGTTCTCCACCTTGCGCACGTCCAGCCGGACCGAGGAGTAGAACTTCAGCGCGCGCCCGCCCGGGGTCGTCTCGGGGTTGCCGAACATCACGCCGATCTTCTCGCGCAGCTGGTTGATGAAGATCGCCGTCGTGTCGAACCGCGACAGCGTCCCCGAGAGCTTCCGCATCGCCTGCGACATCAGCCGCGCCTGCAGGCCGACGTGGGTGTCGCCCATCTCGCCCTCGATCTCGGCACGCGGGACGAGCGCCGCCACCGAGTCGATCACCACCACGTCGAGCGCCCCGGAGCGCACGAGCATGTCGGCGATCTCGAGCGCCTGCTCGCCGGAGTCCGGCTGGGAGACCAGGAGCTCGTCGATGTTCACGCCGAGCCGCTGCGCGTACGTCGGGTCGAGCGCGTGCTCGGCGTCGATGAACGCGGCGATCCCGCCGTGGTTCTGCGCCTCGGCGATCACGTGGAGGCAGACGGTGGTCTTGCCCGAGCCCTCGGGCCCGAACACCTCGACGACGCGACCGCGCGGGATCCCGCCCACGCCGAGGGCGATGTCGAGCGCGAGCGATCCGGTCGGGATCACCGAGATGCCGGCGCCCATCGGGTGCTCGCCGAGCTTCATCACCGCGCCCTTGCCGAACTGCTTCTCGATCTGCGTGAGCGTGACGTCGAGCATCTTGTCCCGGTCGTCCATCCGCGAAGCCTCCTTCGTTCCCCGCACCCAGCGAGCCACCGCCCGCGTGAGCTCCCTCTCGATCCCTGGCTCGACGCCTGAGGGGTCGTCGTGGGGGCGAACAC
>JBAVEY010000083.1:0-2926 GCA_049587975.1 Actinomycetota bacterium
GTCTTGCCCGAACCGCTCTCGCCGACGAGCGCCAGCCCGTACGGTCCGGCCGGCAGCCGGAACGAGACGCCGTCCACGGCTCGCACCGGGCCGAACTCGACGACGAGGTCCTCGACCTCGAGCAGTGGCGCCTCGACCGCCGTCAACGCACTCATGCCTGCACACCGATCTTGGGGACCGCCGCCACGAGGCGCTTCGTGTAGTCGTCCTCCGGCTCGCCGAGCACATGCGCGGTCAGGCCCTCCTCGACGATGCGGCCGAGCTGCATGACGGCGACGCGGTCGCACAGCTCCGCGATCACGGCCAGGTCGTGGCTGATGAACAGGACGCTCATCCCGCGCTCCTCGCGCACGCGGCGCAGGAGGTCGAGGATCTCGGCCTGGACCGTGACGTCGAGCGCGCTTGTCGGCTCGTCGGCGAGCAGCACCTCCGAGCGCAGCGCGAGGGTCAGCGCGATCGCGATCCGCTGCGCCTGGCCGCCCGAGAGCTCGTGGGGGTACCGCTCGAGCAGATCGGGGGAGAGCAGCACCTCACGGACCGAGCTCGCCGCGCGCTCGGACGCCTCGCGCTTGCCGACGCCGTGCAGTCGGAGCGTGCGCTCGAACAGCTCGCCCACCTGGAGCAGCGGGTCGAGCGAGGACACCGGGCTCTGGAAGATCATCGCGATCCGGCTGCCCCGGATCTCGCGCAGACGGCTCTCGGAGGCGCCAACGAGCTCCTCGTCGTCGAGGCGGACGCTCCCCTCGACCCGCGCGCCGAGCGTCGACGCGAGACCCAGCACGGCCAGCGCGGTGATCGACTTGCCCGAGCCGCTCTCGCCGGCCAGGCCGAGAATCTCGCCCGAGCCGAGCTCGAGATGCTCGAGGTCCACGACGCCTCGAGCGCCGAACGCGATCCGCAGGTCGCTGATCGAGAGCTTCGCGTCCGTCATCGTGTCGTGATCACCCGCCTGGGATCCAGCACGTCGCGGAGGCCGTCGCCGAGCAGGTTGAAGGCCACGGCCGTCAGGAAGATCGCGGCGCCCGGGAAGGTGACGAGCCACCACTGCGTCGTGAAGAACGCCTGACCCTGGCTCACCATGAGCCCCCAGTCCGGCGTGGGGTCCTGCGCGCCGAGGCCGAGGAACGACAGCGCCGACGCCGTGAGGATCACCCCGCCCACGTCGAGCGAGACCTGGACGATGATCGGCGTGATCGAGTTCGGCAGGATGTGCCGGAGCAGGATCGTGCGGTGGGGGACGCCCGTCGCCTTCGCGCTTTCGACGAACGGCCGACCGGTCACCGAGGCGGCCTGGCCCCGGACGATCCGTGTGTACCACGGCCACCACGTGACCGAGATCGCGATGACCGTGTTCGTGATCGAGGGCTGCATCACCGCCGCGAACGCCAGCGCGAGCAGGAGCGCGGGGAACGCCAGGAAGATGTCGGTGATGCGCGAGATCACCTCGTCGATCCAGCCGCCGAAGTACCCGGCAGCGATCCCGAGCGGGACCCCGATGAGGACCGAGATCGTGAGCACGAGCACGGCGATCACGGGCGAGATGCGTGCGCCGTAGACCACGCGCGAGAAGACGTCTCGCCCGACCTGATCGGTCCCGAAGTAATGCTGGGCCGAGGGGGGCTCGAGCGTCTGGAGCGGATGCACGGCGCTCCCGGCGTCCTCCGGGTAGGTGGCGATGAGCGGCGCGAGCACGGCCACACAGAAGATCGCGATGCACATCGCGACCCCGACCGCGAGGAGTGGGTTCCGCCGGATGACCCCGGGCACGCTGCGGAGGCGGCCGGGAGGTGCGAGCACCTCCTCGCGCGACTCGACGTCGGGGTAGCTCGGGACCCTCGACATCAGCTCACCTGGATCCGGGGGTCGATGACCGCCTGGACGATGTCGACGAGCAGGTTGCCGATCACATATACGATCGCGACGAACAGCGTGACGCCCAGGATCGCCGGCGTGTCGAGCGCCCCGATCGCGTCCGCGGCGTAGCTGCCGAGCCCCGGTCGGTTGAAGATCGCCTCGACGAGAAACGTGTTGACGAGCGCGTACGCGAACACGAGCGCGAGCAACGCGACCACGGGGCTCCAGGCGTGGCGGAGGGCGAAGCGCGCGAACACGCTCCGCTCGGGGAAGCCGAGCGCCCGCACCATCCGCACGTGGTCCTCGCCGATCGTGTCGAGGACCGAGGCGCGCACCATCCGGGTGATGACGCCGGCGGGGTACGCTGCGATCACGATCGCCGGAAGGATCACGTGCCGGAGCGCACTGCCGAACACGGCCCAGTTGCCGGTCAGCAACGCGTCGACGATCGGCATGTTCGTGATGCTGTGGAGTGGGCTCGTGTAGTCGAGGTTCGGGTCGTACGTGCCGGCGACCGGTAATAGGTGCAGCCACTGGAAGAACATGAGCTGGAGCACGATCGCCAGCCAGAACGACGGCATCGAGACGCCGACGACCGCGACCAGGCGCGATCCCACGTCCGGGACCTTCCCTTTCCACCGGGCGGCCACGAGGCCGAGCGGGATCCCGACGGCGAGCGCGAGCAGCATCGAGATCGCGACGAGCTCGATGGACGCCGGGGCGCGGCGCCCGATGTCGTCGAGCACCGGCCTCCGGGTTCGGAGCGAGACGCCCCAGTCTCCGCTCGCGACCCCGCCGACGTACTCGGCGATCTGGACCGGGATCGGGCGGTCGAGCCCGAGCTCCTCACGCGCCTTCTCGATCTGCTCGGAGCGCGCTCGAGGGCCGGCCCACGTGGCCGCCGGATCGCCGGGCACGACGCGCGCGACGACGAACGTGAGCACGACGACGCCGAGGACGACCAGCGCGGCGAGCGCCAGCCGCCGGACGACGAACCGCGTCACGCGGCCGGCGTCAGCTCGTAGCCGAAGACCACGTTCGGGTAGGCCGGGTTGTCCACGAAGCCGTCGAC
>JBAVEY010000084.1:0-3113 GCA_049587975.1 Actinomycetota bacterium
CGAAGTTCGGGCCCTTGGCCCAGATGCCCTCAGACCATGCGACGTCGGCGGAGGTCAGCGGCGTGCCGTCGCTGAAGACGAGACCGTCCCGCAGGACGAAGGTCCATGATGGACCCTCGGGGTCGTACTCCCACGACTCAGCGAGCCCGGGTTCGAGGCCCTGCCCGTCGGCCGTCGAGCGGACCAGCGTCTCGATGACCGCGTACTGCGTCTGATACGACGCGTAGGCGGCCGCGGAATCGAGCACCCACCCGTCGAACGATTCGGAACGAGCCACCCGGAGCGTGCCGCCGCGCTGAGGCGTCCCTGCGCCGGTGACCTCGGAACCTCCATCATCTGCACCGGAGTCGCACGCCGACCCGGCCAGCGCAAGCACGGCGACGACCGCGACGATCCTGAACGTCTTCATCGACTCCCTCGACCCCATCGCAGGTTAGTACGTCGTCCCATGAAGAAAGGACGGAGCGGTCGCCGCGCTGTCAATCCCCTCCTCCTCCGCCGTCGTTCGGCCAGCCATAAACCCTTGCAAGGCGGACCAGAACGGCGTTTAGAATCCCGTTCGACTCTAGGGAGGAGGTCGATCGCCTGTCAAGAACCGGCTGCCGCCGCACGCCTCCGCGTTCTCGCCGTCCGTGGCCGAAGCTCGGCAGCGGCCATCGCGTTGCACGTCGCGAGCAGGCGTTCGACGTCCATGCCTTCGATGCCGGCGACGACCTTGATCGCGAGCCCGTCCATCATCGCCCCATACCGCACCGCGAAATCCGCAGGATCGGTCTCGGCCGAGAACTCCCCCGCCTCCTGCCCGGAGCGGACCAGGCCGGTCAGGAACTCGACCCACCGCCGATCCAGATCGGCATGACCCTGCCCAATGCGCTCGTCGTGTGGAGAGAGCGACCACACCTCCAGCCAGACGATCCAGCCCGGATCGCTGGGGCCCGAGGGGCCGGCGAGCTCGGTCAGTCGACGCAGACGCTCCGTGTAGGAAGGAAGCTGCTCGAACTCCGCGACGGCCTGACGAAAGAGGAGATCATCACTCCACCGGAGCAGCTCCATCAGCAGATCGTCCTTCGACTCGAAGTAGTACAGGATGTTCCCGGCGCTCATACCGACGCGTTCGGCGATGTCGCTCATCCGTGTGTTGGCGAGGCCGCGCTCGACGATGACGTCGAGCGCTGCTTGAAGAACGGCTTCGCGTCGCTTCTGTCGGTCCTCTCGTCGTTTCGCCATCCGCCTCCGCTCCTGCGACCCTCGGCGCACGCAGTCTATGGCGGGAATGTGTCACGGGGCGAGCGTTGACCATCGCCGACGTTGTCGCTCACGTAGGGAGGCGCGTCGAGGAGACGATCGACCGTAGGAGGGAAGCATCGTGATTGGTGAAGAGCAAGGATGGCGCTGGCCGGACGGCGTTCGCGCCGCCGCCTTGTTGACGTTCGATGTCGACGGCGAGAGCTCTGTGCTGTTCGACGCGCCCGATGCCGCTCGTCGGCTCTCGGTGATGTCGCATCAGGCGTACGGCCCGCTGGTCGGCGTTCCCCGGATCCTCGCGATCCTCGAGCGTCACGGCGTGCGGGCGACGTTCTTTGTCCCCGGCTTCACGGCAGATCGCTACCCGGAAATCGTCCGGGCGATCGCAGATGGCGGGCATGAGATCGGGCACCACGGATATCTGCACGAATCCGTCTCGACGCTCACGCCCGAACAAGAGGAGCAGGTCCTCATCCGAGGGATCGACTCGCTCGAGCGGGCGACCGGCCGGCGTCCGGTCGGATGGAGGGGGCCGATGTGGGAGGTCAACCACGACACGCCCGCGCTGCTGGCCCGGCACGGCTTCCGGTACGAATCCAGCCTCATGGATGCCGACCGGCCGTACGTCCTGCGAACCACCGCCGAGCCCACGGGGGCGACCCTCGTCGAGATCCCTGTGCATTGGGGGGCAGACGACGGAGAGCAGTACGCGTGGCTGCCCGGGATCTGGGAGGGCGACGGTATCGCGAGTCCCAGCAAGATGCAGGAGATGTGGACGCTGGAGTTCGAGGCCCTCGTGGCCGCTGGTGGGTGCTTCGTGCCAACGATCCATCCGTGCTTCTCCGGCCGCCCGTCGCGCGCGGCAGCCGTGGACGAGCTTGTACGGAGGATCAGCTCGACGGACGGCGTGTGGGTGACTACCGGGAGCGAGGTCGCCGGCTACGTGGAGTCCCTCGGGCTCCCATCGCGATACCACGCCCCGATCACGCTCCCCCAGGAGGCCGGGTGATCACGTTGGGGCGGGCCGCGCCGCCCGTCGTCCTGCTCGGAGGCCACGTATTCACGGCCGACCGGCGCCGTCCGTGGGCGGAGGCAGTCGCGTTCGATGGGTCCGGCATCCTCGCCGTCGGGACCACTGAGGAGGTCCGCCGCAGAGCGCCGAGCACCGAGGCGATCGACGTGGGGGGGAGAACGATCGTCCCCGGTTTCGTCGATGCCCACAACCACTTCCTCGCCACGGGCGAGTCCCTGTCATCGATCGATGTGCGCTATCCGAACGTCGCATCCTGCGAGGACCTCACACGCGTGATCCGTGAAGCGGCGGAGTCGACACCCGTCGGAACTTGGATCCACGCCTTCGGGTTCGATCATGCCAAGTACGACAGAACTCCGACGCGCCGGGACCTGGACCAAGCGACGACGCGGCATCCGGTCCTCGTCTATCACGTCTCCGGCCACCACGTGCTCGTGAACAGCGCCGCGATGCAGGCGCGGGGTCTCGACGAGACCACACCCGACCCGCCAGGCGGCGAGCTCGTGCGCGATGGGGACGGACGCCTCACGGGGCTATGCCTCGATGCCGCGATGAACCTGATCCTTCCCGTCGTCGTCGACATCGGGAGCCACGGCCCGAACTTCCACACGGAGGCGCCGCTCGCCGAACTCGTCGACGCCGTGGCCCGTGCGGGCGCGGCGTTCCTCGCTGCGGGGCTGACCACCGTCTGCGACGCCCAGGTCAGCCGACGGGAGCTGGACGCCTACAGGGCGGCCCTCGCTGCCGCGCGGCTCCCGGTGCGAACGGTGTGCATGCCACTCTCGCATCAGCTCGACGAATACCTCTCGATCGGGCTCACCGGCCCCTTTGGCGA
>JBAVEY010000085.1:0-5946 GCA_049587975.1 Actinomycetota bacterium
GACATCGGCCACGAGCTCGGCACCTCGCCGAGCCCATACAGGTACCCCTGCGGGTCGACCGTGAGGATCAGACGCATCAGGCAATCGCCTCCGTCGCACGAGTACAGGCCGAACTCGATCGAGCCGCGGTTGTACGTGTGGGTCGCCTCGGGGATCCGCACCAGGGAGCCGAGCGGGTCGTAGACCAGGAAGATCGGGTCGCTCGGACTACCGACGCTGTCGACGGTGGCCCCGGTGGCGTCAACGATCTGGTACTCGTTGCCAGCGGCGCGCACCCTCCAGGTCTCGCCCAGGGGGATCGTCGCGACCACGGTCCCGGTGTGCGGATCGCCCAGGAGGATCTCGACGGGGCCGGCCTGGGCCTCGAGCCGCACGGACCTCTTTCCCTGTGCGAGCCCGATCCGCAGGTTCTTCGGGGCCGAGCCCCCGCGATCGACGCGGGTGCCCGAGTAGAAGTGCTTGAGGATCTTCGACGGCCCCCACCCCTGCTTGGCGAGCCCGAACGCCCCCCACTGCGAGAGCCCCAGCCCGTGCCCGAACCCCGCCCCGAACATGCGGAACTCCGCTGGTCCGCTCGGCTCGCGGTTGGGTCCGGCCTGCGCCGGGAGCGCGGCGGCGGCCAGGGCGACCACGGAGACGGAGATGAGGATCCTGCGCATGTGAAGGGTTCGATGCGGAATGGTCGGTCGGGCGGTTTCCGCACCGTAACACAACGTTCGGGCGGCACCGAAGGTTACGCCTCGATCCGTTCCCCGGGTGGAACCTTCACGCCGTCCATCGAGACGCCGGCAACCACGAACGCGCCCTCCCCAAGCACACAGTCGCGCACCGTCGCGCCAGCCCCCACGCGCGAGCTTCGTCCAAGGATCGAACGCTCGACGACGGCATGGTCCTCGATCGTCGCGCCGTCGTGCAGGACCGATCCGGTCACGCGCGCGCGAGCCTCGATCGACCCACCGGGCCCGACCACGACGTGGCGATCCACCGTCGCGGCCTCGTCGATGTGTCCACTCGGATGGACGAAGGGCGCCGCGTACGCGCGATAGCCCTTGACCTTCCCGTCGAGCAGGTCGACGTGCGCCTGCAGGTAGGCCTCGGGCGTCCCGAGGTCCATCCAGTACGCGTCGGAGACGAACCCGAAGAGCGGGTGCCCGTCCGCGATGAGCGCGGGGAAGATCTGCCGCTCGATCGAGACGTTCTCCCCGCGCGTCCAGCCGTTGAGCGCCGAGGCCTCGAGCACGTACGTCCCCGCGTTGATGTCGCCTGGCACGAGCTCGTCAGGCTTCTCCCGGAACTCGAGGACCCGGCCGCCCGGTCCCATCGGGACCAGCCCGTAGGGCCGGGCGTCCTCGACGTGCGTGAGCGCGATCGTGGCCACGGCGCCTCGATCACGGTGCAGCGCAAGCATCCGCGTGAGATCGAGATCCGTCAGGATGTCGCCGTTCAGCGCGAAGAACGGCTGGTCGGTGTCGAGCGCCTCGAGCGCGTTCACGAGCGCCCCGCCGGTCCCGAGCGGCTCGGTCTCGGTGATCCAGACGATCGCCGGATCGCCGTGCCGTCCCTCTATGAAGGCGTGGAAGGTCTCCTCGAGGTACGCGCTCGACAGCACCACCTCGTGCACGCCGTGGCGCGCGAGGTGGTCGAGCACGTGGTCGAGGCTCGGCCGGTCCATCAGCGGGAGGAGCGGCTTGGGCATCGTCTCGGTGAGCGGGCGCAGGCGGGTGCCCTCGCCCCCGACGAGCACGACGGCCTTCACCGGCTAGGCGTGTTGGGTCTGGGAGACCAGGATGATGCCGACACCGATGAAGGCGACGCCCGCCCAGCGCAGCGGCGGCACGGTCTCGTCCAACACGAACTGGTCGAACAGCAGGATCAGCACGTAGGTGAGGGCGGCGAACGGGTACGCGA
Organism: Actinomycetota bacterium; assembly: GCA_049587975.1. GTDB lineage: Bacteria > Actinomycetota > UBA4738 > UBA4738 > HRBIN12 > DASSJM01. Next base: position 1,909 of record JBAVEY010000085.1, read on the forward strand.
ACGACAACGAGGCCCGCGACAGGACGACGAGCCATACCAGCGCCGACAGGCCGAACAGGAACAGGCCACCCCACACGAACGGCTGCCCCACGACCACGCGCAGCGCGGACCCGTTCAGCGAGAAGCGCTCGGGGGCGAGCTCATCGTTCACCAGGTTCATGCCGTGCTTGAGCGCGAGCTGCGCGATCGCGGCCAGGGTCACGGAGAACAGGATCAGCACGATCAACATGGGAGGGGTTCCTTTCGTCTGCGTTGGCGCGGGCTCGGCCGAGGGCCCGGCCGCCGGGTCGCTCACAGGTCCTCGACCTCCACGGCTACCGCCACGTCGATCCGTTCCTGCACCCTCGGCGCGTCGAACACCTCGAAAAGGTACCGCTGGGTCTGCACGTGGTACAGGCGTCCGCTCGTCCGGCTCGAGAGCCCGATCGTGACCCAGTACTTGCCCGTGTCGTAGGGGAAGCTCTCGATCCGGAACCGGACGCGCTTCTTGTCGAAGCGCCCGAGCTCGAGGCCGGCCCGCGAGGTCCTGGCCTCGAGCACCGCATGGTTGGTCCCACCGTCCAGCACGGCGAAGTCCACGTCGAGGTCGTCGACCGGCTCGTTCTGCCGGACGTCGATCACGATCGTCAGCGGGTCGCCGCGCACGATCGCGCCCTCGCTCGACCCGTTCGGCCGGACGATCTGAACCTCGGCGATCTCGGCCTCGCGCGTGCCCTCCTCCGGGACGAAGTTCGGGTCGGTCACGCCGAGGAGCACGTAGCGCATCTCGCGAACCACGTCGGCGGGCATCCCGATCGCGTGCAGCGCCCCGTGATGCAGCATGGCCGCGCGGTCGCAGATCTCGATCACGGTGTCGAGCGCGTGCGTCACGATCACGATCGTCCGCCCCTCGTGCTGGAACGCACGGATGCGGTCGAGGCACTTGGCCTGGAAGGCCTCGTCGCCCACCGCGAGCACCTCGTCGATCAGCAACACATCGGGCTCCACGTGCACCGCGACCGCGAACCCCAGCCGGACGAGCATGCCCGACGAGTAGAACTTGACCTCGTTGTCGATGAAGTCCTCGAGCTCGGCGAACGCGACGATGTCGTCGAACGCGGCGTCGGTCTGCTTTCGCGACAGGCCGAGGAACGAGGCGTTCAGATAGACGTTCTCGCGGCCCGTGAGCTCGGGGTGGAACCCGGCACCGAGCTCGAGCAGCGCCGCGAGACGCCCGCGCTGGCGGATCGTCCCCGACGTCGGCCGCAGGATCCCGGCGACGCACTTCAGCAACGTGGTCTTGCCCGAGCCGTTGTGCCCGATCAGACCGAACGTCGACCCCTCGCCCACGTCGAGCGCCACGTCGCGGAGGGCCCAGAAGTCCTCGGCGCGGCTGCGCGAGGTGAGCAGGCGCTGCTTGAGGGACGTCGGCTTCTCACGGAAGACCCGGAAGCGCTTGGAGACGTCGACGACCTCGATCGCGGGGGCGTTCACAGCTCCTCCGCGAAGTCCCCGGAGCGCGAGAAGAACAGGCCCCACGTGAACCGGAGCAGGACGAGCGAGACCACGACGACAGCGCCCAGCACCGCGGCCATCCACCCCAGCGACACGTGGAACAGCACCGGGACCGGCTCGCCCTCGACGGTGATGACCGTTACGACGCCGTACAGGGCCCGATGCATCCCCTCGACGATCGCCACGAGCGGGTTCAGGAAGTACAGGAAGCCGAGCAGGTCGTGACCGGCCAGGTGCTCCTGTACGAGGGCGCCCGCGTACACGATCGGCGTGATCCAGAACCACACGAGCAGCGCGATGTTGAGCAGGTGGCCGACGTCGCGGTAGCGCACGTTGAGCGCGGCGAGCGCGAACGTGAGCATCGTCGTGAACGCCAGCAGCGCGAGGAACGCGAGCGGGAGCAGCGCGATCTCGGGGACGTGGATGCCGTACCCGGAGATCACGATGAAGAGCAGCAGCACCACCATCTGCAGCGCGTAGTCGACGAGCGCCACCCCGATCGAGGACAGCGGCAGGATCTCGCGCGGGAACGCGACCTTCTTCACGAGGTTCGCGTTGTCCAGCACCGACCGAGAGCCTGCCGTGACCGACGCGTTGAACAGGTTCCAGGCCAACAGGCCCGACAGCAGGTAGACCGGGTAGTCGGGGATGTTGTTGCCCAGCACGCGGGTCACGAACGTGAACACCGCGAGGTACACGATCGGGTTCAGCAGGGACCAGATCGCCCCGAGCACCGAGGCCGCGTACTTGACCTTCAGCTCCTTGCGGACCAGGTTCGCGAGGATCTCCCGGTGGGCGGCGAGGATGCGGAGGCGCTCGCCGACCCGGAGGTGCGGCGACTCGGAGGTGCGCTCGACGGTCTGGGTGGTTGCGGCCATGGTGTGGTGACGTGGCCGGACCGGCTCGCGCCGTGCGTACCGGTCGGCGTGGCGAGTCTAGCAACGGGGTTCCGGCAGACCGGGAAGCCGCGCTATGGAGAATGCGTGGGTTCCGCCGCCCCGCGTGCGTGCGGAGGACGGAACTCGTCGAGCGCCCGCGCGTAGGACATGCCGTAGCCCTCCGCGAGGCCCTCTTCGGTGATGCCGAGGTCGACCAGCGCCCCGCCCCAACGGGCGAGCGCGCGCCGGGCCGGATCCCAGAGCAGCGCGATCGTCGCGTCCATGGCCTCCGCGTAGACGTTCGCGGTCGCCTCCGAGGCCGCGAGCCGTTCCGATTGCGCACGGGCCGCGTCCCCGATCCGGCGGCGGCGCTCGGGATCGTCGACCAGTGCGCGGAGCGCCGCGGCGAGCTCCTCGGGCTCGAGCCTTCCGGCCGGGACCCGGACGACGACGCCCTCGGGCAGGTCGAGATAGGTCCCCGTCGCGCTCACCACCGTCGGCCGCCCGCACTGCATCGAGCGCGAGAGCGACCCGGACACCTCGCCCCGGTGCGGGTACCGGAGGTCCACCGTCACGTCCGCGGCGCACATCCATGCGAGGAAGTCCTCGTCCGACACGTCGGGGTGGACCGAGACGCGGGCCCCGAGCCCGCTCGCGCGCACCAGCGGCTCGACGTCGTAGCCGGGGATCTTCCGGCCCACCAGCGCGAGGTGTACGTCCTGGGGCAGGTGCACCATCGCCTCGACGACCACGTCGATCAGCTTGGCCGCGTTCTGGTCGCCGAAGACGCCGATCAGCGTCCGCATCCCCATCGACTCGAGCGACCCTCGGATCACGCGGGCGCGCCCCTCGGCCTTCCGAACGTCCTGCCCGCGCTCGACCACCGGATGCGGCGCGACGTAGATCGGGGTCTTGCAACCGAACGCGCGCAGGTAGCGCTCGACGAACGGAGAGTGCACGACGATCCCCCGAGCGTTCCGCGCGGCGTGGGCGACGTACGGGACGCGGAGCGGCTCGTTGCGCTCGGCCTCCTCGAACCCGTGGAGCCGGGGCGCGAGCAGGAGCCCCTCGCGCAGGGCCTGGTGCCCGAACGGCTGCGCGGTCGCCACCATCCCCATCACGAAGTCGTCGAGCGCGAGGTCGTGGATCACGAGGAGCCCGGGCGTCCGGATCGCCAGGTCGTAGATGTCGGCGTGGAACTCCATGTTGTTTCCGAGGTGGTACACGGCCATCGTGTGCCACGGGACCGTGGCCCAGTGCTTGTGCTTGATGGGCCAGTAGGGCTGGACCTTGTGCTTCGTGGGCGTGTAGCCGATGCGTCCCAGCCCCTCGAGCACCGCCTGCGAGTAGGTCGCGATCCCGCTGCGCGCCGGCGGCATCGGCGAGAGCCACGCGACGCGCGGGTCCATCTTGTGGTCCCAGCGATAGAGCCTTCGGACGGCGCCGACGACGGGGGTGGTCACGCGATTCACGGCTACTCCGTCAGCCGCGCGACGACCTCGGGCCAGCCCGGCACGGTCGCGCGGAGCTTCTCGTTGCCCGCCTCCCCCATCTTCTTGGCGAGCGGCCGGTTGGAGAACAGTCGGTCGAACGCGTGGGCGATCGCCGGCGGTTCGGGCGGGGTGACCAGGCCGGTCTCGCCGTCGGTCACGAACTCGAGCGGCCC
>JBAVEY010000086.1:0-16664 GCA_049587975.1 Actinomycetota bacterium
GTGCAGGGCGGGACGACGGGAAGCTCCTGGACGTGGCGGAGCGTTCGGCGCGTGAGGCGGCGGCGCTCGCGCCGGACCTGCCGGGACACCCGCCCTGGGGGGCCAAGGCCGACGCGGCGCTCGCTCAGGTGGCGCTGGCGCGCGGTGACGAGGACACCGCCCTCGAGCACGCCCGGTCGGCGATGGCCGCGTTGCGAGCCGCGCTGCACGAGGATCTCTACCTCGACGTGGTCACACCGGTCGCCAAGGTCATGCAGCAGACGGATGCTCCGGAGTGGGAGCAGCTGTGCGACCACGTGCAGCGGTCGCTCGCCATGATCGCGCAGCGGACGTTCGACGAGGACGTGCGCGTCCGGTGGTTCCGCGGTCCCGTCGGGCGCGAGCTCTCGTCACTCGCCGGATCGCTGGAGACCGTGCCGGTCGTCGGGGATGACGGCTCGAAGGTCCAGCTGGACGATGCCGATGCCGTCCTGCTCCGCTGTCTGATCGCGGGCCGGACGAACGCCGAGATCGCCGAGGAGCTCGGGCTCGACGAGAACGCCGTGGTCCGGCGGCTCGGTGAGCTGTTCGCGCGGATCGGGACCTCGTCGCGCGCGGAGGCGACCGCGTTCGCGTTCCGGGAGCGGATCGTATGAGGACGGTGTCCTGATGCTGCGGGCGCGGGTGGACCGGCACCGGTGCGTGGGCGCGGGAACGTGCATCACGATCGCGCCGACCGCGTTCGACTGGTACCAGGGCGACTTCTCGAAGGCCGGCGTGGCCGACGCGAACAGCGTCGAGGACGAGGTGCTGCACGAGGCCGCACTCGCCTGCCCCACGGGCGCGATCGTCGTCGAGGAGGTCGAGGAGCTCCTGCCCTGGCAGCTGCGCGGCAAAGAGGCGCCCCGACGCGTCGAGAAGACCTTCATGTTCACCGACATCGAGCGTTCGACCAACCTCGTCGAGGCGCTCGGCGACGAGGCGTGGCAGGGGCTGCTGCGCTGGCACGACGAGACCCTGCGGTCGCTGTTCGCCGAGCATCGCGGCGACGAGGTCGTGGCGACCGGCGACGGGTTCTTCGTGGGGTTCGACTCGCCCGAGGAGGCGCTCGCGTGCGCGGTCGCGATCCAGCGCCGGCTGGACGAGCAGCGGCGCCAGCAGGGGTTCGCGCCGAAGGTGCGGGTCGGCGTGCACGCGACCGGCGCGACGCAGCTCGGGCGCAACTACTCGGGCATGGGCGTGCACGAGGCGAGCCGGATCGCCGGCCTGGCCGAGGGGAGCGAGATCGTCGCGAGCCAGGCGACCGCGGCAGGCTCGCGGTTCCCGGTGTCCGAGCCCCGAACCGTGACGCTGCGCGGGACCTCGGAGCCGGTGGACGTGGTCACGGTGGAGTGGCGCTGAGGTGGGGAAGATGCGCCGGCAGGGGGCCGCGCTCCTCGGTTCGGTCCTCCTGCTCGTGCCGCTCCTCGGCGGCGTCGCCGATGCGCAGGGGCGGTTGTGCTTCGCTCGGGAGGCGACGATCACGGGAACCGACGCGTCCGAGGTGCTGAAGGGCACCCCGGGTAACGACGCCGTCATCCTCGGTCTCGACGGCGACGACATCGTGATCGGGAAGGGCCGGAACGATCGGATCTGCAGCGGCGCGGGCGCCGACGCGATCGAGGGCGGCCGTGGCGACGATCGGGTCGAGGGCGGAGGGGGCGCCGACACGATCTCCGGCGGTCCCCGCAAGGACTTCCTGGTGGGCGGTGGGGGGAACGATTCGCTCGCCGGCGCCGCGGGCGAGGATCGACTCGTGGGCGAGGGTGGGGCGGACATCCTGGACGGCGGAGCCGGACGCGACTGGGTCGGCTTCTTCCTCACACGCGGAGGCATCAGGGCGAGCCTCGCGGCGCATCGAGCGTCCGGCGAGGGCGCCGACGCCCTCGTGCGCGTCGAGGATCTCGAGGGCTCCCCCTACGACGACGTGTTGATCGGGGACGCGAGCCCGAACGACCTGGACGGTGGCAACGGGTCCGACATCGTGGCGGCATCGGGCGGCGCCGACCGCCTGATCGGTGGCCGGGCGGACGACACGCTTCGCGGCGGATCGGGATCTGACGTCCTCGACGATTCGCTCCGTGTGGCGCAAGGCGTGTTCCCCGACACCGGCACCGACCTGCTGGTTGGCGGCACCGGCAACGATCGCCTGCGCGCGGTCGATGACGTGCGCGGGAACGACACGCTCGTCGGCGGGCTCGGGCGCGACGTCTGCTCCGCCGATCCCGGGGATCTGCGCTCGGGTTGCGGACCATAGGCCACGGACGGATGGAGGTGGAACCCATGGAGTCGTTCCAGAACGCCCTGACGATCCGAAGGCCGGTCGAAGACGTCTTCGCGTTCCTCGCGGACCTCGAGAACGTCCCGAAGTGGAACCACGCGATCGACTCGACCACGAAGACCTCTGCCGGCCCCGTCGGCGTGGGAAGCACCTACCGGCAGGTCCGAACCGAACCGAAGCGGAGCGAGGAGGCGTTCGAGGTGACCGTGTTCGAGCCGGCGCGCCGGCTCGCCATCGACGGCGAGATCGGGCCGTTCCACGCCCGCGTCGACTACCGGCTCGAGCCGTTCGAGGGAGCCACGAGGCTCACGAACGCCGTCGAGCTCGAGCCCGCTTCCACCGTGTCCAGGCTGCTCGCCCCCTTCGCGACATCCCGGGTCAAGACGGCCGTCGCGCAGAACCTCGACACGTTGAAGCGGATCCTGGAGGCGCCACCGGGCCCCTAGCCCCGACCGAGGGCACGACACGATCGCGGCGGGGGTGACCGAGGTCACCCCGAGCAGGTGCCGCCGATCAGCGCGTTCGGATCCCCGACGTCGCACCGTGGAGCCGGAGTCAGATCCGCGGTCGGGGGTGATCACGATGAACGGATCGTACGGACCATGGTTGGTCGTCGCGGGGGGTCCGCGTAGCGGCGAACGGTATCCGCTCCGGGTGGGCGACCAGGTGATCGGTCGTTCCGAAACGGCGGACGTGATCGTGGGCGCCGGCGACGTCAGCCGAGAGCACGCGCACGTCCGGTGGGACGGCACGACGGCGACCATCACCGACGCCGGCTCGAGCAACGGCACCGAGGTGAACGGATATCGCATCGTCGGCAGCCAGGCGCTTCGCCGGGGAGACGTGCTACGTCTGGGGAGCGCCGAGCTCCGCTTCGAGACACCGGATGCCGAGCGGGCCACGGCTCCGTTGCGAGTCGCCTCCCAAGATGGATCGGCCACGGGTGTCAGCAGCGGGGTGGGGCGCGACAACTACGGGGAGATCGTGCAGGCGGCGCACGACGTCAACTACGACTACGACGTCGACATCCTCAACCGTCTCGAGCTGGACGATCCGATGGACGAGCTCTTCAGAGGCCGCGGGTTCGGCCGTTCGCTCATGGCGATCGGACTGCTGATCGCGCTCGCGGGGTTCGGCGGATGGATGTATCTGATCCTGTCGGGTGGAGCGACGATCGCCGAAGGTCGCCCCGTGGACCCATTCTCCGCCGAACTGTTCGGCGTGCCCGCCGCGATGGTGGCGTTCGGTTCGTTCCTCGTCGGAGGCGTGATCGCTTCCATCGGCAAGGGGATGTCCAAGGCCGCCCGCGAGCGGGCCGAACGAATCCAGGAGACGCGACGCGGGCGTGGCTTCGCGTATCGATGAGAGGAGAGCAGCGATGGTCCAGATCTCGAACACGATCGGCGGGAACAACTACGGCGACATCACCCAGGGTGGTCGCGACGTCCTCGTCACGAAGGTCGTTTCGCCGGACCCGAGGCAGGCCCTGAACGCCGTCCGCACGTTGCGAGGCTCGCTCGCCGGGCTCGAGCTGCCGGGTGAGGTGCGTTCGGAGGCCGGTCGCGCGCTCGACGAGATCGAGGGCGAGCTCCGTGTCCCCGATCCCGATCGCGGCGTCATCACCGCGCGCCTCGAACGGTTCACCGAGCTCCTCGCCGGCGCGGGTGCGCTCGCCTCGGCCGGCGCGTCGCTGATCAGGCCGATCCGCCAGATCGCCACGTGGCTCGGCCCGGTCGGGGCGGCGCTCCTCGGTCACCTCGCCTGACGCACCTCGATCGGAAGGCGACGACCTCTCCGGTGGCCGCCCGAGGTCGATCCGTCGCACGCGGCGGCGCGGGATGTGCGGCCGCGTCCGGCGCCGGTGCTAGGGTCCGGACGGTGCCCGATCTCGAGGACGTCCTCACCGGCCTGAACGAGGCGCAGCGTGAGGCCGCACTCGCGCTCCGCGGGCCGGTCGCGATCCTCGCGGGTGCGGGGACCGGCAAGACCACGACGATCACCAGCCGGATCGCGTGCCAGGTGCGCGGCGGCGCGTTCGAGCCGTCGCAGATCCTGGCGGTCACGTTCACCGACAAGGCGGCGGGGGAGCTTCGGGCGCGCCTGGGGGCGCTCGGCGTCGAGGGCGTCGAGGCCCGCACGTTCCACTCCGCCGCGCTCTCGCAGCTCTTGCGGCTGTGGACCACGCACACCGGGGAGAAGCTCCCCGAGATCCTCGACCACAAGGCCCCGCTCATCGCCTCGCTCGCGAACGCGCTTCCGCCGCCGCACAGGTTCCTGCCACGGCGCGAGCTCGCCGGCGAGATCGAGTGGGCCAAGAACCGGATGATCACCCCGGCGAGGTACCTGGGGAAGCTCGGCGACCACGAGCCGCCGATCCCGCCGGAACTGATGCACCGCGTCTACGACGGGTACGAGCGGCGCAAGCGCTCGATGGGGAGGCTCGACTTCGAGGACATGCTCGGGCTGGCGCTGCGGTTGTTCGACGAGCACCCCGACGCCGCCGAGCAGGTGCGGTCGCGGTTCGCCGCGTTCACCGTGGACGAGTACCAGGACGTGAACCCGCTGCAGGCCGGCCTGCTCGAACGCTGGCTCGGCGACCGCGACGACCTGTGCGTGGTCGGCGACGACTACCAGACGATCTACGCGTTCACCGGCGCGTCGCCCGAGCACCTCCTAGGCTTCACGCGGCGGTACCCGCACGCGACGGTCGTCCGCCTGGAGGAGAACCACCGCTCCACGCCCCAGGTGCTCGAGCTCGCCAACCGGCTCGCGGCCCGGCTGGGCGGGTTCCGCAAGACGCTCCGGGCGACCCGCCCCTCCGGCCCACCGACGCTCGCGCGCGCCGAACCCGACGAGGAGGCCGAGGTGGGCGCGGTGGTCCAGGCCGTGCGGCGCCTCCACACCGAGGAGGCGGTCCCGCTCGAGGAGATCGCGGTGCTGTCCCGGATCAACGCGCGCTCCGAGCCGTTCGAGGAGGCGTTCGCCGCCGCGGCGATCCCGTACCAGGTGCGCGACGGCGCGTTCCTCCGGCGTCCCGGTCCCCGCGCGGTCCTGCAGCGGCTGAAGCGTTCGAGCGACCGCGCGGGGACCGTGGCCGGAGCCGTCGAGGCGATCACCGACCAGCTCGGCTACGACCCCGAGGCCGCTCCCGACGCCGACGAGGAGGTCACGCGCCAGTCCGACCTCGGCCGGATGCGGTCGCTCGCGGCGGAGTTCGAGCGCGCCGGCGGGGGGGATGCGGCGGCGTTCGGCGCGGAGCTCGCGCGCCGGTTCTCGACCGAGCACTCCGGCCGCGGCGTGAACCTGCTCACGTACCACCGCGCGAAGGGTCTGGAGTTCGACGCGGTGTTCCTGCCGCGGCTGCTCGACGGCGAACTCCCGTTCCGCTCGGGGCGGGCCAAGGCCGACCCTGAGGAGGAACGACGGCTCCTGTACGTCGGGATCACCCGCGCCCGCCGGTACCTGTTCCTGACGTGGCCGGCGGCCGGCCGCGCGCAGCCGAGCCCGTTCCTTGACGAGATGGAGCTCACGCAGTCGGTGCCCTCGCGGGCGAAGGCTGCGCCCGGTCCCGCGGTCACCGTCGGCCGAGGCGGCGCGCTGTTCGACCGGCTGAAGGAGTGGCGCCGCAAGCGCGCGCAGGCCGACGGCGTCCCCGCATACGTCGTGTTCCACGACCGGACGCTGGCCGAGATCGCCGAACGCCGCTGCAAGGACTGGGCCGACCTCGCCGCGATCTCGGGCGTGGGACCGACGAAGCTCGAGCGTTACGCGGACGAGGTGCTCGCCGTGGTCGAGGCGGGGTAGCGCCCGTCCCGACCGGTCGTTCGCACACGGTGTGGTGTTTGACCCAGCGCTGCGGGGGAAGGTGATGCGGATGATGCGTCCGATCCTCGCCGCCACGGCCGCGATGCTCATCGCGACTGCGCTCATCCTCGCGACGTCCTCGGTTGGTCTGGCCGGGGCGTGCACGATCACGGGCACGCAGGGCAACGACCGGCTCGCGGGGACTCCCGGCGACGACGTCATCTGCGGCTTGGGCGGTAACGACCGCCTGCGCGGGATGACCGGTGACGACGTCCTCATCGGCGGCGGTGGACGCGATACGTTGTCCGGTGGCCGCGGTGCCGACCGCCTCCGCGGTGGGGACGACGCGGATTCTCTGTATCCGGTACGCGGGTCCGACGACTCACGCGGCGGCAGCGGCAGCGACAACGGCGGCATCTCGTCCCGAGGCAACGATGTCTGGCAGGGATGACCGGGATCCGACTACCTCACCGACTTCGACGGGACCGACGTCGTCAGGGGCGGGAGCGGATCCGATCGCTGCCTCGCGACGGTCGATCAGAGCGGCGGCGACACGATCCGAGGTGGCCCCGGCCGGGACTTCTGGGATGCGGACGCCGGCGACGTCGTGTCGGGCGTCGAGCGCCAGGCCGTCTGTTACGCAGACTGAACCTCGCGTCACGTCAAAGGGATGCGGTAGAGGGCGAACTGGTCGTGCGCGGAGATCCAGAGCTGGCCATCGCCCGCGCTCGCGCTCCCGCTCCCGAGCGCCGGCCCGATCCGCTCCACGATACGTGCGGTCACGGGGTCGATCACCGCCACCAGCTCGTCCGACGCTCGGACCCACACGGATACCTCTCCGATCGTGAGGTCCCCACCTGAGATGCCGCCCTCGTCGACCGCGACGGTGTCCACCACCTGATTGGTCGCCGGGTCGATGTGGCTCACCGAACCATCGGACTGGTTCATGACCCACACGCCGCCAAGGCCGACATCGAGGAACCTCGGTCCGTGACCGACGTCGATCCGGGCCACGACCTCGCCCGACCGGGGATCGATCCGGAGGACCCGGTCATCGTCGGGGTAGGAGATCCAGATCCCACCGCGACCTGCCCGCACGGCCGTGCCGTGCTCGGGGATGTCGTACGTCGCGGCGACCCGGTTACGGTCCGGATCGATCCGCGCGAGGCTACATCCCCGGCAGCCCTCGCCGTCGGCGACGATCCAGACCCCACCCTCGCCCGCACCGACGCTCGTTTCGCTGAAATCGGACGGCCGGACCGGGATGCTGGCGACGACCTCGCCGGTCTGGCCGTCGACCCGATACACGACGCCTTCGCCGCACGCGGGGACCCACAGCGAACCGAACCCGGCGTCGGGCGCGGCACACGTTTCCCCGGATATGGGCGACGTGCCCTCCGCCTGGCCGTTGTTCACGTCGTACATCCCGATCCCCGCGCCGATCCCCAAGACCCAGGTCCGGTGGAACGCCACGATGACCCAGTCGCCGAAGGGTTCGGCATGGATCTGCTGCCCGTTCAGGTCCGACAGCCATGCGGGTTCGACATCCTCCGCCGAGGACGGTTCGGGCGTCTCGGACACCGAGGCCGGCGGGGGAGCGCTGGGCGACGGCGAGTCCCTTCCGTTCCCGCTCGAGCAAGCGGCCAAGAGCAGGACGGCACAGGGGACGATCGCATACCGCAGGTGATGGGTCCGAGCCACGATCCGCGGACCATAGTCCTTCTGACGAACCCGAGGGCAACGAACGTCGGGTTCGTGCTCGGTCCCGCACCTGTCAGCTCTCTGCCACGGCCTCCATCTCGGCAAGACGCGTGTAGTGGTCGGGGATCTCGCGCAGGTGCGCGAGCGCGATCTTCCCCGTGATGAGGGGGATCGTCGTGGTCGACGTCCGTCTCCGCGTCGACGCGTCCGTGTTCGAGCTCGACGCCGAGCCCCATCCTGAGCTGCTCGAGTTCGATGCCCTCGGCGGTCAGGTCGACCCCGAGGCTCTCTGCGATCTGCGCAGCCTTCTCGGCCGTGAGCTCCTTGTTCGCCATCGAGTTCCACCCATCGCGCCGAGTCCCGGCACGGGCGTTCGTGGACTACGTCGCGGGAGCGACGGCGATCACGACGTTGCCGATTTTCTGCCCGGTCTCGACGTACCGGTAGGCCTCGACGATCTGATCCAAGGCGTATCGCCTGTCGATGACCGGCTTGAACGCTCCGGACTCGATCATCGCCTTGATACCCCTCACCTCCTGCCGGCTGTGCCTCGGCGGGATGGGGAACTTGACCCTCTTGCCGCCGAAGAGCGGCGTGATGAGCGCCAAGAGCGGGTTCATGGACAGGGGACCCAGGTCCGTCGAGAGGTAGATCCCGTCACGTTTCAGGAGTCGCTTGCATCGGCCGAACGAGCTCTTGCCGACCGCATCGAAGACCACGTCGTAGGTCTGCCCGTCCTGCGTGAAGTCCTCCGCCCTGCGATCGATGACCCGGTCGGCGCCCAGGCCCCGCACCATCTCCACGTTCGCCGTGTCGCAGACCGCGGTCACGCTCGCGCCGCGATCCTTCAGGAGCTGGACCGCCGCCGAGCCGATCGCTCCGGTGGCGCCGTTGACCAAGATGTGCTGCCCGCTCCCGATCTTCGCAGCCCGGATGAGCGAGAGGGCGTAGTGCGAACCCTCCGTGCTGGGAACGACCGCCTCGTAGGTCGTGTTCGCGGGCATGGTCGCGAGCGGTCCGTCCTCGGGGATCGACACGTTCTCTGCGTGAGCACCGAACCGACCCTCGCTGAATCCGAACACGTCGTCGCCGACCGCGAAGGACGTGACGCCGCTGCCCACCGCCTCGACGAGTCCCGCGAACTCATTCCCAAGGATCGTCACCCTTGGCCTGGTGAGACCGCTGAAGAACCGAACGATGAAGGGCGTGCCTGCTCGGAAGCCGCAGTCCGTCCGGTTCACCGTCGTCGCGAGAACCCTGACGAGCACCTCGTGGTCCCCGACTTCCGGCTCGTCGACCTCTGCGATCCGAACCACTTCCGGTGGGCCATACCTGGTGCGAACGGCGGCCCTCATCGGCGGATCAACCGATCAGGTAGGCCAGTCGGGCTTGGGCTTCGGCTCGGAGAGCAGGTCGTCCAGCGAGGGCTTGGGCTCGCCCTCGGCCTTCGCGAGCTCATGCTCGAGCCGGTCCGGCTCCGGGTCACCCGCCGCCTCGAGCATCTCTTCGAGCGACTTCCCCGCGCTCCCCTTCAACCGGATGCGCAGGGCGGCGAGCACCGAGGCGTGCCGATCCGACAGCCCCTGGTTGACCTTGATCTCGGTCAGGGCCTGCTCGGCCTGGGCCAGGAGCTCCCCGTCGTCCATGACCGACAGTCTGCCACGGCGCTCCACCGAGGGAGCACCCGTTGGGCTCACGCTGCCTTGTTCTTCACGTCGACGCCGCCGAAGATCGCCGTCGCATGCACCTTCAACAGCGGCGCGTCCGCGGGCAGCTCCTCATCGCCGTCGGTCTTGTCCTCGCAGCCGCCGAAGATCGGCGTGCCGCCGAGCGACACCCGCCACCCCTCGGGAACGACCACATCGACGCCGCCGAACAGCGCCAACGCGTCGACCGAGGCCTCCCGGTCGACATGGGCCTCGCGGAGATCGAGCGTGGCGCCGCCGAAGATCGCCGACACGTCCGCGTGCGAGAAGTGCTCGGAGCGGTCCTTGATCTTGGTCCCGCCGAACATCACGACGCGGCTCTCGCGCTCGCCGCCTTCGACCTGCCGATGCCAGATCCCGGACAGCACCACGAGCCCGATCAGGATGAGCAGCACGGGGCCGAACAGGTCCTCGTCCGTCCACTGCTGCTGGTCGGCGAGGAGCAGGACCCCGATGCCCACCACGATCGCGGGTCCGAGCGAGACCCTCCGCTCGACCCACATCCCGATGAGCCCGAGCCCGATGATCGCGACGGGCCACCACCTGTCGATCGTGTCGGCCGAGTCCAGCGTCCCGGTCGCATCCAAGATCCCGAAGACGCCCAGCGTCAGCAGCACCAAGCCAATCCAGAGCCGGATGGGCTTCATGGCTTGCCTCCTCACTCAGTCTTCCGATCACCAGCCTGGGGCCGGAACGAGGAGCTCGACAGGGCCGTTCCGACCCTCGGCTGGGAGTCGCCCGGAGGCCTCGTCCCGGTGGCCTTACGCCCGCGCGGCCGCGATGGCGCGGCGGGCGCGACCGAGGGGCTCGTCGAGGTCGACCTCGGTGGTGACCCGCTGGAACCGCACCTTCAGCCACGGTCCCGGCTCGTCGGCCCAGCGGACCATGATCCGCCCGGGGACGGTGATCGCCCCGAACCGGCGCCAGTCGAGCATCGCGATGCGCCAGCGCACCTTCGGCCCGTCCTTCCCCTTGAAGCGCAGCGTCTCGAAGACGGCCGGGAAGCCCGTGGCCGGGTCGAACCCGACCGTGGCGACCTCGATCTCGTCCCCGAACGGCACGCGCAGACGTGCGACGTTCGGGTCCACGGCTTCCCAGACGAGGCCCGGCATCCGCGACCAGCAGGAGGGGAACATGAGCGCCTCGCACAGCATCGCGTGCATCGCGCCCTGGTCGATGCGCGGACCGGTGTCAGCCTTGTTCAGGAACCTCGTGATGCCTCGACCGTCCACGTACGCGTCGAGCACCTTCATCACCGTGATCGGCCCCAGGCGGATGAACATGTCCGAGACGCGGTCCCTGCCCGGCCGGAGCCAGATGGTGTTCGCGAAGGGGAGCCAGGGGAGCGGGCGCTCGCGGAACCGGCCCGAACCCTCCATGGCGGCCGTGCCGACCTCGGGGACGCCATCCGGGTAGGCCGTCTGGAAGTACCGCGCCACCGGGGCGGGGATCTCGATCCCCGTCGTCGCATCACGCATCGCCGTCACCGCCTCTTCGCGTCGCGGTCAGTCGGCGAGGGCCTCGAAGACCCGATAGACCATGAAGGCCGGCCAGAACAGACCCTGGAACACGGCGAGCAGGTACGCCCAGAACGAATCCGCCTGCTGCCAGTAGTACACCAGCGCGCCGAAGATGCCCAGGCCGTAGATCGCGCCCCCGCCTGCCGCCGCACCCGCGTTGCTGCCGCTCATCTCTATCCACCTCTCGCTCCGGACGGGTCCAGCGTCCCGACCGACGGATGGAGGCGCCCAGGGCGAACGTCCCGCCTTCTGCCATCCGCTCGGCGGCCCGGGCCACCGGGCGGGCGCGGGCTAGAGTGGGGGTTCGCGCTCTAGTCGATCCAGGAGGTCGTCGCGATGTCACCGAAAGCGCTCGTCCTCGGAGGGAACTTCGCCGGGCTCACGGCAGCCATCACCCTGAAGCGCGAGCTCGGCGCCGACGTCGACGTGACGCTGCTGTCGAAGGCGGATCGGTTCGTCTTCTACCCCTCGCTCATCTGGCTGCCGTTCGGGAAACGGACGGCCCGCGACATCTCGGTCCCGATCGGCCGGATGCTCGAGGAGCACGGCGTGGAGTTCGTTCACGCCGAGGCGACGAAGATCGATCCGGCGTCGCGGAAGGTCGAGTCGACCGCGGGTGTGCACGGATACGACTACCTCGTCATCGCCACCGGGTTCCTGAACGACTTCGACGTGATCCCGGGTCTGGGTCCCGGTGGGAACGCGTACTCGATCACCGTGCTCGACGGCGCCGTCGATGCCGCCGAGGGGTGGGCCAGGTTCGTGAACGAGCCGGGACCGATCGTCGTCGGGGCGACGCAGGGCGCCGCGTGTTTCGGCGCCGCCTACGAGTTCGTCTTCAACGTCGCGTACCAGCTGAAGCGGCACGGCCTCCAGAAACGGGTGCCGCTGCATTACATCAGTGCGGAACCGTTCGCCGGGCATTTCGGCATCGGTGGGCTCGCCGGCGGCCAACGGATGCTCGAGATGTTCTTCAAGATGACCGGCATCCAGGGCGTGTTCGACGTGGCGATGGAGGAGATCGCCCCGGGGCAGCTCCGCCTGACCGACGGCCGGACGTTCCCTTTCCGGTACGCGATGGTCGTGCCGCCCTTCGTCGGTGCCGAGGCCGTATCGGGATCGGGGATCGGCAACCCACGGGGCTTCATCGACGTGAAGGACACGTACCAGACGCTCGAGTACCCGGACGTCTACGCCGTTGGGGGCGCGGCAGCCGTCAACTCGCCTTGGAACCTCGTCAACGCCGTCGGCGTGCCGAAGACGGGGTTCCCGTCGGAGACGATGGCACGAGTCGCCGCCGCCAACATCGCCGCACAGGTCCGTGGTGAGGAGCCCACGAACGAGGAGAACTTCGCCGAGATCCCGGCGGTGTGCGTCATGGATGCGGGGAACAACGGCGTGGCGATCCTCGCGGATCGGATGCTGCCACCACGGAAGTGGGGCGTGATGATCCCGGGACCGCAGAACCATCTCGGCAAGATCATGTTCGAGCGCTACTTCCTCTGGAAGGTGCGCCACGGGTACATGCACCTGCCGTAGGTCGCTCGGACGGGCTCGATGTTGAGCAGCTCGAGGCGGACATCATCTGCCGCGCTGGGGGTGACGCTGGGCTTCTCGTTGTCGCGAGGACGGCGATCCCTGCGGCTCGTCGGCCTTCGACCCCGATCCCGAGCTCGCTCGGCTCCGCCAGCGATCGGTGATGGAGACGACGCGCCGAGCGATCCAGGGCGCTGATGCCGTCGGATCCCCTCGACCGGAACGAAAGCGTGCGCACGCTCAGATCCCGAGCCCCGCGCCGATAACACCACCGGCGCGGGGCTTACCCGAGCCTCCGCTCCGCGAAGGGTGATCGTGCTACTCGGCGGAACGCGTCGCGAGGCCGTAGATCACGAGGACGTCGATGAACATGATCATCATCGCGTAGAACGGCATCACCGGCAGCGCGAAGAGCCAGAAGACGCAGCTGACGGATGCGAGCACGATCCCGACGACCGGCCCGATCCGGGTCCGCGCCAGCAGGAGGATGCCGCCGATCGCCAACACTGCGCTCCAGCCGATCGCGACCCATCCCCACGTCTCCAGCGTGCTGTACAGCAATCCGTTCGCGTCGAGGTAGGTCTTGCTGTCGAGCGCGCCGAGCCCCCAGAACAGGTTCCCCACGGCACCGACCAGCAACACGACCCCCGCGAACGTGACCCACCCTGACCGTGTCTCGGCCTGGGGCGCAACGGTCGTCTCCGGCACGACGTACGGCTTCGCGGCGGTGGACGTGACCATCTCCCACTCCTTTCGGACTCCGAGCGATCTCTGGCCCAGATCTCCAGGACCACTTCCACCGTAGGCTCGCGCGCGAGGCGCCCCAGGGCCATAGGGACCACGAACCTCGAGCCTTCTGGCGCCCGCCTCAGGCGGGCACCCATCCGGCTGCGTCCCGGCTCGGGACGGGCCTGCATGCTCCGATGTATGAGCCGGTCGCCGCGCGACAACCACCGGTCGTGAGCTCGCCTCGTTCGTTCAGTCGCCGAGCAGCGCCGCGGGCAGGCGCTGGTGCCGATCGCTCATCGCGCCGGTCCACGAGGCCGCCGCGGCACCGTCCAGATGCCGGGACACCGTGGCGAGCGTGAAGTCGCCCGGCGCGATCGACCGCAGGTCTCCGGGAAGGACGGGGAACGAGACCGTGCCGTCGGCCCGGGCGCGCGGCGAGTAGGGGGCCACGAGCGTGGCGCCCGTGCCGTTGCGGGACGGGTCGAGCATGACGCGCCCCTTGCGGCCGGCCTTTCGGAACTCGGCGGTCACCAGGTCGGGTCGGCGGTCGGTCACGATCTGCGTGAGCCGCGTCGCCGCGCGCCGGAGCTGTTCGGGCGACACGTGCCGCACGATCGGCACCACGACGTGGAGGCCCTTGCCGCCGGTGGTCTTGATCAGGGTGGTCAGCCCGAGGTCGTCCAGCGTCTCGAGCACCAGGAAGGCGACGTCTACCGCGGCCGCGAACGCGTCGTCCGGCGGATCGATGTCGACCACGAATAGGTCGGGACGCTCGAGCCGATCCCGGCGCACCGGCGCCGGGTGGAACTCGAGCGCCGCCTGGTTCCCGAGCCACGCGAGGGTGTCGACGTCGTTGCACACGGTGTAGGCGACATCCCGCTTGGCGCTCGGCGCCGGGATCGTGACCGTCCGGATCCACGACGGCGCGTGTCCCGGCGTGTTCTTCTGGAAGTACCGCTGTCCGTCCACCCCGTCCGGCGCTCGGACCAACGAGAGGGGCCGGTCGCGCAGCCACGGGAGCATGCGATCCGCGACGGCGCCCAGGTAGTCGACGTAGGCCCGCTTGGTGATGCCGAGCCCGGGCCACAGGGGCTTGTCCGGACGGGTGACCTCGACGCGCCTGGGGGTCATCGCGTGTCCGCCTGGAGACCCCGTCCCTCGATCACGCCGTAGACGTTGCCATCGGGTGCCCTGAAGTGGGCCCAGGCCAGACCCACGTCGTCCGCCCGGACGGGACCGAACACGATCGGGACGCCCGCCGCGCGCAGCTCCTCGGTCGCGGCGTCCACGTCTTTAACCACGAACTCCACCACCGGCCCGGTCGTGAAGTGCTCGTTCCGCGAGGGTCCGAACACCTCGGCGAGGCCGCCATCGGGCAGCCGGAACGCCGACATGTCGTCACCGCCGTGCGCGGGCCGCAGGCCGAGGACGCGCTCGAAGAAGTCGGCCATGGCCTGGGGCCGGTCCGTCCGGGTCCCGACGAACCCGATCTTGAGCAGCTTCATGGGATGCCCTCCTCTGGTCGCTCGTTGGTTCGTCGCACCTCGCCCGTGCTCCTACCCAACCCGCGGGCACACCACCCCTGCGATGGTCATCGTCACCCGGCTGGCCTTCGGCAGGTGCCTTGGCGCATACTCGGCCTCGACCGCGGCAGGGGATCGAGCCGTGACCGAGGGAGCAGCGCAGCGTGCCGGAGCGGCCCGGCGGCCGTCCACCGAGCCACCCCGGGCCTGGACGAGACGGAACCTCCTCGTCCTATGCGTGGTGACGGCGGTGCTCGTGGTGACCACGTTGGCGGCCCGGGCCGAGCTCACCTCACTCGAAGTCGAGATCTTCAGGGCGGTGAACGGGCTGCCCCAGGGTCTCCACACGCTGGTGTGGCCGTTCATGCAGTACGGCACGTTCATCACCATCCCGGTCCTCGCCGCGATCGCGCTCCTGTTCCGCCGGTTCCGCCTGGCCCTCGCCATAGCGCTTGCCGGGGTCGGCGTGTACCTGGTGGCCCTCGTGATCAAGGACGTCGTGGAACGCGGCCGCCCCGGCGCGCTCCTGTTGGCCGTCGAGGAACGGGAGGTGTTCGGCGCGGAGAGCCTCGGCTACCCGTCGGGACACGCCGCCGTCGCGGCCGCGCTCACCGTCGTCGTGGCGGCCCACCTGTCGGTGCGATGGGTGATCGTGGCGCTCGCGCTCGGCGCTGTCGTGCTCTTCGGCCGCGTCTACGTCGGCGCCCACCTCCCGCTCGACGTCGTCGGGGGCGCCGCGCTGGGCGCGGTCGCCGGCAGCGTCGTCAACCTGATGATGCGTCCGAAGCCGGCACCTCCTACATCCCTGAGGTCTTCCCCGTCGAAGCCTGAGACGACGGGCTGAGCCGCGTCGGCGTGTGCGATAGGTTCTGCTCGTGGGCGACGACGGCTACTTCGAGGAGCGCGTCGCCGCGAGGTACGACGAGTCGGCTGCGGAGATGTTCGACGCGGGGACCGTCGACCCGGTCATCGACTTCCTCGTCGAGATCGCCGGGAGCGGACGCGCGCTCGAGTTCGGGATCGGGACGGGCCGCATCGCGGTACCGCTCGCTCAGCGCGGCGTCCCCGTGCAGGGGATCGACCTGTCGGAGGCGATGATCGCGCGGCTGCGCGCGAAGCCGGGTGGCGAGGCCATCGGCGTGACGATCGGCGACTTCGCGACGACCAGGGTGGACGGCTCGTTCTCCCTCGTGTACCTGGTCTTCAACACGATCATGAACCTCACGACGCAGGCGGCGCAGGTCGCGTGCTTCCGCAACGCGGCGGCGCACCTCGAGCTCGGCGGCTGCTTCGTGGTCGAGGTCGGCGTCCCACAGCTCCGGCGACTCCCGCCCGGCGAGACCGTCCGTGCGTTCCACGTGAGCGAGACGCGATGGGGGTTCGACGAGTTCGACGTCGCGACGCAGGGGATGACGTCCCATCATCTCGAGATCGTCGACGGGAAGCTCGAGCGTCTCTCGGTCCCCTTCCGCTACGCGTGGCCCTCGGAGCTGGACCTGATGGCGGAGCTCGCCGGGATGAGCTTGCGCGAGCGCTGGGGCGGGTGGGTGCGGGAGCCGTTCACGAGCGAGAGCGACCAGCACGTGTCGGTCTGGGAGAAGCCGGCAACCTAGCCCTTGACGCCGGTGAGGGTGACGCCTTCGACGAAGACCCGCTGCGCGAGGAAGAACAGGATGATGACGGGCAGCATGAACAGCACCGAGGCTGCCATCGTGAGGTTCCACTGCGTCTGGAACTGCCCCCGGAACTCGGACAGGCCGATCGAGAGCGTCCACAGTTTCGGGTTCTCGCCGAGGTAGAGCAGCGGAGCGAAGAAGTCGTTCCACGAATAGAGGAACTGGAACAG
>JBAVEY010000087.1:0-1798 GCA_049587975.1 Actinomycetota bacterium
ATCAAGGAGAAGCGCGCGGCCAAGAAGGCCAAGAAATCCTCGGTCGCGCGCTCCGAGTAACGCGTTGTTCGAGGACCTGCTCCGGGCCTGGGACGGCGAGCAGGTGGTCGTCCGGTTCGACGAGCCCGGTTCGACCTGGATGTTCGCGTGCGTGCACTCCACCGTGCTCGGACCGGCGGCGGGCGGCACCCGGATGAAGGTCTACGCGGAGGCGTATGACGCCCTGCGGGACGGCCTGCGTCTGGCTTCGGCGATGACGAGCAAGAACGCGATGGCGGGGCTGCCGCTCGGTGGGGGCAAGGCGGTCCTCGCGGTTCCCCAGATCCCACAGGGTGGATCTCGGCGCGGACTGCTGCTTCGCTACGGCGAGCTCGTGGAGTCGCTGCACGGCACCTACATCACGGCCTGCGACATGAACACGTCGCCATCGGACATGGACGTGATCGCCGAACGATGCTCGTCCGTGCTGGGCCGCACCGCGAGCAACGGCGGCTCGGGCACCTCGGCGCCGAACACCGCGGTGGGGGTCTTCCACGGGATCCGATCGGCGGCGGAGCACGCGTTCGGTTCGGGGGACCTCGCAGGGCGAACCGTCGCCGTGCAGGGCTTGGGCGCGGTCGGCGCACCGCTCGCGCGGATGCTCGCCGACGCGGGCGCGCGGCTCACGGTCGCGGACGTCGACGACGTCCGGGCGAAGGAGCTCGGGGAGGAGCTCGACGCCGAGGTGGTCCCGCCCGAGCGGATCGCCGGCGTGGTGTGCGACGTCTTCGCGCCCTGCGCGACGGGCGGCGTGCTGAACGCCCGGACGATCCCCCAGCTGCGCTGTCGGGTGATCGCCGGCGCCGCCAACAACCAGCTCGGTGAACCGGCCGACGCGGAGCGGCTCGCCGAGCGAGGGATCCTGTATGCGCCCGACTACGTCGTGAACGCGGGAGGCGTGATCCACCTCATCGGCTACGAGATGCTGCACGAGACCGACGAGCAGGTGGACGAGCGTCTCCGACAGATCGGCGACACGCTTCGCGAGGTGTTCGGGCTCGCCGAGGCCGAGGGGATCTCGACCGGTGCGGCGGCCGACGCGATCGTCGCACGTCGCCTCGAGGCCGCCGAGGAGGCCTGATGGCCCGCGATCTCGCCTCGATGGAGTGCGTCCCCTGCCGAGGCGGGGTGCCGCCGCTCGACCCTGCCGAGATCGGGTCGTACCTGACCGATCTCGGTCACGGGTGGCGGGTCGTCGACGACCATCACCTCGAGAAGGAGTTCCGGTTCGCGGACTTCAAGGAGGCCCTCGCGTACACGAACCGCGTCGGGGAGCTCGCCGAGCGCGTCGGGCACCACCCGGACATCTACCTCGCGTGGGGCAAGGTCCGGCTGACGGTGTGGACGCACAAGATCGACGGTCTGAACGAGGCTGACTTCGTCTTCGCCGCCAAGGCCGACCGGGCCCTCCGGCCGTGACCCGGTCGTCGACCTCCCGTAGGTCTCGGGCTCAGGCCCGGACGAGACCGAGCTCCTCGAGCGTGCGCCACGGGATCACGTGGCAGTACGGCTCGTGCCCGTTCTTGTCGTAGTAGCGCTGGTGGTAGTCCTCTGCCGGGGTGAACGGGCCGGCGGGCGTGATCTCGGTCGCGATCGGTCGGTCGAACCGCGCCTGCGCGGCGTCGCGCGAGGCCTCGGCGATCCGCTGCTGCTCGTCCGAGTGGGTGAAGATCGCGCTCCGGTACTGGTCGCCGACGTCCGGACCCTGGCGGTTGACCTGCGTCGGGTCGTGCATCGCCCAGAACACCTCGAGCAGCTG
>JBAVEY010000088.1:0-20493 GCA_049587975.1 Actinomycetota bacterium
GGCCCGCCGCGACCGGGATGCGCTTGTCGATCCGCACGAGCGCGCCGGTGGCCCGCGTGCAAGCGTCGGCCAGGGCGAGGGCCGCCACGAGCGCGAGATTGAGTCCGCCCACCGGGACCTCGTCCGAGATCGGCGGCGCGCCCTCGACCTCGACGCGGAGCTGCTCGTCCTGCCGGACGACGACGAGGTCGGCGAGCGAGATCGGCGTCACGAGGCTCTCGATCTCGTGGTAGCCGTCGTCCCGCGCCCCGAGGACACGCAGGAACACGTTGACCTTGGCGTACGCCCGTCGCCGGATCGACCGCGGGCTCATGGCGTCCACCCCCGCCGAAGCATCGTCGCGGCGATCCGGGCGAACCCGTCCAGCCCGAGCCGCTCCGCGCGCGTGCTCGGGTCGAGGTCGGCCGCGCGGAGGACGTCGGCGGCGTCCGCCGCGTCCAGGCCGAGCCGCCGCAGCGCGTTCGCCATCGTCTTGCGTCGCTCCGCGAACCCCTCGTCCACGACGGCGAACAGCGCCGTCGGGTCAACGGCCACCGAGGGCGGCCGGACGTCGAGCCGGACGAGCACCGAGTCGACCTTCGGGCGGGGCCAGAACACGTCCGCCGGGACCCGGCGCACCACGCGCGCATCGGCCCGGTACGCGACCCGGACGCTCACCGCCCCGTATGCCTCGTCCCCCGGACCCGCCACGAGCCGCTCCCCCACCTCACGCTGCACCATCACCACGTAGCGGTCGATCGACGGCGCGGAATCCATGAGCTCGAGGACGAGCGGCACCGAGACGTTGTACGGGAGGTTCGAGACCATCGCCCAGCGCCCGGTCCCGAGCGTCGACGGCCAGTCCAGGCGCATCGCATCGGCCACCTGGATCCGGACGTTCGCGGCGCCGGCCACCACTTCGTGCAGGGCCTCCGAGAGGCGCGGGTCGACCTCGATCGCAAGGACCCGGCAGCCGGCTTCGGCGAGCGGGACGGTGAGCGACCCGAGACCCGCCCCCACCTCCAGGACGCGATCGCCTTCGGCCACGCCGGCATCGGTCACGATCGCCCGTGCGAGATTCGGATCGGCGAGGAAGTGCTGACCGCGCTTGCGGGTGGGCCGGATCCCGTGACGGACCGCGAGGTCCCTCAGCGCGGAGCGGCCCAGACGCTCCGGACGCTCACCAGTTGAGGTGGACCTGGCAGACGCCTTGAGAGAGCGGCGCGATCCGGGCGAACGCCTCGTCGGAGAGGTCGATGATCCGCCCACCGAAGGGTCCCCGATCGTTGATCACCACCTGAACGGTCTCGCCGTTCGCGAGGTTCGTGACGGTGACCACCGTACCGAACGGGAGCCACGGATGGGCGGCGGTCAGCCCGTCACCGGGGGCGAAGGAGTACCAGCTCGCCTCGCCGACCTGCGAGCCGTTCGAGGGCGCCTGCGGTCCGACGACACGCCGAGCGGCCACCGCCTCCTCGAGCACGGTCCGCGACAGCACCACGGTCGCCACCGCCTCCCCGTTCACGTACTTGATCCGGGTGTGCTCGAGCATCAGGCCGTCGACGCCCGCGCGCTCGAGGCGCACCTCGCTCGGATCCATCGCGTCCGAGTACCTCGTGGAGGTCGTGTGCGGGATCGGAACCCGGACGTCGCGCGTTCGGAACGTGATCTGGTCGTAGCGGACGCGCATGCCGTCGTGAAGGGGGGTCCTGGGTGACGGAAGGACGCGGTCGTCGCGGTCGGGTGCGATCCCCATGGCCGAGAGGAGTTCGCGAACGGTACCGGCGTTGGTGGTGACGTCGTGGT
The DNA here is from genome assembly GCA_049587975.1 of Actinomycetota bacterium. Classification (GTDB taxonomy): domain Bacteria; phylum Actinomycetota; class UBA4738; order UBA4738; family HRBIN12; genus DASSJM01. The sequence continues at coordinate 1,786 of JBAVEY010000088.1, forward strand.
CCTTCCCCTTCACCACGGCGTTCGCCGACACCACCTGCGACCACCCGGCCGGATCTCCCGCGGAGAACCAGTCCTCGCCAGACCGCGACGCGAGCATCAGATGCGGCGCGGTCGCTCCTTCCATCACCCAGACCCCCACATCGCCGGGACCCGGCCCCGTGACCCCGTCGAGCCAACCCCGCTCCACGACGACGGTCATCCCGTCCGCGAGCGACGTCTGCGTCGGCGGCGTCACCAGATCGCCGGACCCCACGAGGATCCCCTGCGCGTCGAGGAGCTCCCCGACGCTCGCGCTCATCGTTCGGACGGCCTCGGGTCGCCCCTGGTCCACCACGAGCGTCACGGTCTTCTGGATCGCGACGTACGTGAGCCCCCCCACGAGCAGCACGCTCGCGAGCAGCGCGTTCCCCATCGCCTTGCGCGCCCGCAGCCGGCGGACCCGCGTCGGACGAACCGGCACCCTTCCTCCTATCGGAAGAAGGCTCCGGGGGGAAGCGGCCGGGGCCGGACCGAAGCCTCTGAACGACGATACGAAGGGCAACCTATCAAACCCTCAACCTTCACTGCAAACTTGAAACGAGGGGGTTCGGGGACCGCCTAGGGGAGTCTCGGGAAGGCTTTCCGGGCGTTCGCGGCCGTCGTTTCCCTCACGGTTTCCACAGGCTGTTCGCGCGCGGCGGCGATCGCCTCGATCACGTCCACGACGTTCGCGGGCGTGTTGTCCCGTCCGCGTTGACGCTGCGGCGCGAGGAAGGGGCTGTCGGTCTCGACGAGGATCCGGTCGAGCGGGACGGCGGCGGCGGCCTCGCGAAGGTGCGCGTTCTTCGGATACGTCACGTTCCCAGCGAACGAGAGGAACCATCCGCGCGCCGCACATGCCCGCGCCATCTCGGCATCGCCGCTGAAGCAGTGCAGGACGACCCGGTCCGCGGAACCCTCATCGAGGACTCGAAGGATCTCGGCCCACGCGTCGCGGACGTGGACGACGAGTGGGAGGTCGAACGCTCGCGCGAGGCTCACCTGTGTCGCGAGCGCGCGCTCCTGCTCCGGTCGGGGGGACCGCATGCGGAAGAAGTCGAGGCCGCACTCTCCCACCGCGAGCACGAGCGGGTCGGCGAGCAGCTCCTCGATCTCGGCTACGGCCGCGGGATCGAGGTCGGTCGCGTCGTGCGGATGCATCCCGGCGGTCGCGAAGACACCCGAGTGGGTCCGCGCGAGGGCGACCGAGCGCCGGCTCGACCCCGGGTCGATACCGACGCAGACGAGGGTGTCGACACCGGCCGCTCGCGCCCGTTCGATCGCTTCGGACGGCTCACCGTCGAGCAGGAACAGGTGGCAATGGGTGTCGACGGCTCCGCTCTGGATCGGCGGTTCAGGGTTGGGCTCGTCCACGGCGCCGACACCCTATCCACACCGACCGATCCTCGACCCGGGCTCGAACATGGCACGATCCCGCGCGCATGGTTCGCGAGATGCTCTCGATCGGAAGTCGAGACGATGAGTCGCACGTGAAACGTGACGGCGGGAACCCTCACTCAGGAGTCGAGCCGAGGGAAGAGCGCCTCTCCCTTCGCGGTCCTCGTGCCGGGCTCGAGCCCGCCCCAAGCCGCCGCCCGGGGCAACCGTTGCGCCGCGAGAGGCTGCTCGATGCCGAGCTGGGCCCACAGGCGGCCGGCCGCCCCGGGCATGACCGGCTGGATCAGGACCGCCAGGATCCGCAGCGTCTCGGCGGACGCGTACAGGATCGCCGCGAGCTCGTCCCGCCGGTCCTGCTCCTTCGCCACGTTCCAGGGCTGGCGCTCGACCAGGTACCCGTTCGCGCGCCCCACCACCTCCCACACATCGGCGAGCGCCTGCGACAGGGCGAGCTCGGACATGTGCCGGTCGTACCGCCGGACGACGTCCGCGCACAGCGACGGGAGGTCGTCGTCCAGGCCACCCGCGACGGGATCGGGAACCACCCCGTCGAACGATGTGCCGAGCATCGCCAGGATGCGGCTCGCGAGGTTGCCGAGACCGTTCGCCAGGTCCGCGTTGTGGCGGTCGACCATGGACTCCCACGAGAAGCTCCCGTCCTGTCCGAACTGGATCTCGCGCATGAAGTAGTACCGGTACGAGTCCACCCCGAAATGCTCGACGAGCTCGAAGGGATGGATCCCGGTGGCGTTGGTCTTCGACATCTTCTGACCGCCGACCGTTAGGAATCCGTGCGCCCAGACCTGGTCCGGAGGCTCGACCCCACCTGCCATCAGCATCGCGGGCCAGTACACGGCGTGGAACCGGAGGATGTCCTTGCCGATCAGATGCACGTTCGCCGGCCAGACCCGCGCGAACCGCAGCTCGTCGGTCCCGTACCCGGCCGCGGTGATGTAGTTGGTGAGGGCATCGAACCAGACGTAGCAGACGTGGGTCGGATCCCAGGGCAGCGGGATCCCCCAGCGGAAGTTCGTCCGGCTGATCGAGAAGTCCTGGAGCCCCCCGCGGATCAGCGACAGGACCTCGTTGCGCCTCGTCTCCGGCTGCACGGCCATCGGGTGCCGCTCGTAGTGCTCGAGCAGACGGTCGGCGTAGGCGGACAGGCGGAAGAAGTAGTTCTCCTCGACCATCCGCTCGACCGGTCGCGCGTGGACCGGGCACAGGCCGTCGACGAGTTCGTCCTCCGTGTAGTAGGCCTCGCACGACACGCAGTACAGGCCCTCGTAGGTCCCGAGGTAGATGTCGTCACGCCCATTCTCGTGTACCGCGGTGAGGAGCCGCTGGACGGCCTTCTCGTGACGGGGCTCAGTCGTGCGGATGTAGTCGTCGAAGGCGATGTCCAGCCCGCCCCAGACCTTTTTCCACCGGGGAGACATCTCATCGACCCAAGCCTGCGGATCCTTCCCCGCCGCCTCCGCTCGGCGCTGGAGGTTGAGACCGTGCTCGTCGGTCCCGGTGAGATGCACCACCTCCTCGCCCCGGAGCCGGTGGTACCGGGCGACGAAGTCGGCGGCGACCGACGTGTAGCCGTGCCCGATGTGGGGGACGTCGTTCGGGTAGTAGATCGGTGTCGTGATGTAGAAGACGTCCCGGCCCATGGTCGGGTCATGGTAGCGGAGGGTCTCGAGGCGACCCGCTCAGGGGTGCGGGACGATCGCCGAGTCGAGCTCCGCGGTCGGGACGTCGAGGCACGGCCCCCCTCCGAGCTGCTGCAGACCCGCGAGATCGCCCCTGCCCCAGTCGGACACGACCGGGACCGGGCTCATCAGCTGGAAGGGATCCAGGATGTGACCGAGCCCGACGACGTGGCCCAGCTCGTGCTGGAGCGTCGCCCCGAGCGACGGTCCCGGTCCGAACCCGTCCTGCATGCCGGCGTCCGTGTTGATGACGACGGCGCCGCTCACGAACTGGTCGGGGTCGAAACTGCTGGTGACCGGGAACGTGACGCCCAGGGCGCCCCGAACGCCCATCTCGCGCAGCGCCCTCCGCGACCTGAACGCGATCAGGACCGGAGACCAGCGCAGCCCGTCTGGCTCCGCCGTGACGAAATCATCGGAGGTGACGAGGTCGGCCACCGACCCGTGGACCAACCCCTCGAACCGGAACCGGAGACCGCTCGCCTCGCTCGTCCGGCGCACCGCCTCCCGCACGTCTCGCAGGGCGTGGGCGTTCGCCCGGCCGAGATCGACCTGGTACCGGATCGGGGAGCAGGGGTTCCAGCGGAACGGATCGCCGTTCGCGGAGCGCCCGATGAACGTATGCGATCGCTCGCTGCCGAACAGGGGCCGCGGACCGACGTTCGACGGCTGCGAGCCGGCGGCCCCGGCGATCGCCGCGACGAGGACGAACACGAGGCCGATCGCGATCCAGACGGCGTCGCGCTTGCGGTAGGGCATGCCGCCGGGAGGTGGGATCGGGCGCACGCGGGGCGCCGGAGGCAACGGGAACCGGAAGGGGCGAGGAGGCGGCGCTGGGGGGAGCTCGAACCGGTCCATCGATCATCCGATCGGCGATCCCGACGAGGTTCATGGCCAGCATCGGCCGACGAGCACCGGCTCTTGAGCAGGGCGGATGGGTCAGTCGGTGGTCTGCGTCTCGGCCCCGACCAGCGCTCGGTAGATCTCGTTCGCCGAGCCCCCGCTCCGGCGGGCGACCGCCGCCGCCGCCTCGCGCTTGCGCATCCCGTCGGCGACCAGGTGCTGCGCCTCGTCGACCAGCTCGGCCAGGGCGGCCGTCGGTGTCTCGGCCCCAGCGAGCACGACCACCATCTCCCCGCGCGGTTCCGAGTTCAGGAGCGCTGCGAGGACCTCCGAGACGCGACCCCGCAGCACCTCCTCGTGGAGCTTGGTGAGTTCCCGAGCGACGGCCGCGCGGCGGTCGCCGAGCTCCACCAAGACGTCGCGGAGCAGGGTCACGACCCGCAGCGCCGACTCGAACAGCACCACGGTCCTCGGGTCGTGCGCGAGCGCGCGGAGCCGGGCCCGGCGTTCGCTCGGCCGGCGCGGCAGGAACCCCTCGAAGACCCAACGGTCGGTCGGCAAGCCGGAGACGACGAGCGCCGCCGTGACGGCCGACGGGCCCGGCACGACGCTGATCTCGACCCCCGCTTCGGCGGCGGCTCGCAGCAGTCGGAACCCGGGATCGGAGACCGCCGGCATCCCGGCGTCGGAGACGAGCGCCACCGTCGCCCCGTCGCGGAGACGCTCCAAGAGCTCATCCACCCGCTGCCGCTCGTTACCTTCGAACAGGGACAGCATCCGCGCCTTCACGCGGAGATGCTCGAGCAGCCGTCCCGTCCGTCGCGTGTCCTCGGCCGCGATCAGGTCCACGGATGCGAGCGTCTCGCGCGCGCGTTCGGACAGATCGCCCAGGTTGCCGATCGGCGTGCCCACCACGTACAGGTGCCCGGTCACGGCTCCGATGGTCCCACGGCATCCGCGGACCGGAACCGCCCGAAGGCCTACCCGTACCGCGCGCGGCTACAGTTCCGAACGTGACGCCGACCGGGCACAAGGACTACTCGGCCACGCCGCTCCCCCGCAAGCTCGGCGTGCGTGAGGGATCGCGGATCCTGATCGTGGGTGAGCCGGCGGGCTTCTCGCTCGGCCCGGTCCCCGCCGGGACGGCGTTCGCACGGTCGGCCCGAGGGACCCTCGACGTCGTGCTGGTCTTCACGAGGACCCTCGCCGACCTCCGTCGCCGGTTCCCGGTCCTGGCGCGGACCGTCGACCCGGCGGGCAGGCTCTGGGTGGCCTGGCCGAAGAAGGCCGCGGACGTCGCGACGGATCTCACGTTCGAGGCCGTCCAGCGCGTGGGCCTGGATCAGGGGCTCGTGGACAACAAGTCGGCCTCGATCGACGAGGTCTACCAGGGGCTCCAGTTCGTGTTCCGCCTGAAGGACCGCCCCCAACGCGCCGCCGAACGGGCCTCCTGAACCCGATCCCTGCCGTACCATCGAGCGGATGTCCACGCTGACGCGGCAGGCGCCGCCGTTCGTGCCGCGCTCACCGACCCCATCGCTCCGGATGCACGCCTTCATCAGGCGCTTCAACCGACCGGTCGTCGCGATCTTGGCCGTTGGACTGATCGCCGGGTACCTGCGGTTCATGCACCTGGCCTACCCGGAACACCGGGTGTTCGACGAGTACTACTACACGAAGTCCGCGTGCATCCTGCTCGGCTACTCGGACCAGCGCTGCGACATCAACAGCGCGGACGAGCGCTTCTGGCGCGAGAACGAATGGGACACGGGCGCCTGGGTCCATCCGCCGCTCGGCAAGTGGATGATCGCGTTCGGCGAGTTGGCGTTCGGCACGGAGTCGATGGGGTGGCGCGCCGGGGCGGCGGTGACCGGGACCGCGACCGTGATGCTGCTCGCCGTGATCGTCCAGCTGCTGTTCGCGAGCCCGATCTGGACCTTCGTCGGCGGCCTGTTGCTCGCGACCGAGAGCCTGAACCTCGTGCAGTCGCGAACGGGCACGCTCGACATCTTCCTGACGTTCTGGGTTGTGCTCGTCTTCGTCTTCCTGCTGCTCGACCGGCGATGGATCGAGCGGCGGACGCCTCCGCCCGCGGAGTCGCTCGGACCCGACGCCGACGCGACCGAGCCGCGGTCCCGACGTCGTCTGCCGGCGCCGCTGTGGCGCCCGTACCGCTTCGCCGCGGGGGCGGCGGGCGGCGCCGCGATGGCCACGAAATGGTCGGGGCTGACGGCGTTCGTCACCGCGATCGTGTTGGGGTTCCTGTGGGAAGTCATGCGCCGCAAGCGCTTCGGCATGCGATCGCCGGTGGCGAGGACGATCACGACGGAGGGGTTCGGCTTCGTGCTGGCGCTGATGGTGACGCCCGCGGTCGTGTACTTCGCCACCTACATCCCGTGGTTCCTGCACTTCGGCTGGGACCTGCAACGGTGGGCGGAGATGCAGGGCAAGGCCGCCCGGTTCCACGCCGACCTGAAGGCGGTGAATGCCCAGGGCCAGCCGTGGCACGCGTACTTCGCACCGGCGTGGAAGTGGATCATCCTGGCACGACCGACGTACTACTACGGGGCGTACGCCTCCGACGGGGTCCGCCAGGTCATCTACGCGCAGGGGAACCCGGCCATCTTCTGGGGCAGCATCCTCGCGATCCCGTACGTCGCGTACGCGTGGTGGCACAAGCACGACTGGCGAGCAGGGTTCGTCGTCGTGGCGATCGCCGGGCTGTACCTGCCGTGGTTCCTGGTCTCTCGACCACAGTTCTTCTTCTACGCCGCGCCGCTCACGCCGTTCTTCGTCCTCGCGTGCGTGTACGCGCTCCGAGATCTGTCCGAGATGCACGTCGCGGGTTCGCGCTCGCGCCCATACCTGCCCCTCGTCGTCGGGTTCGTCGCCGCCTCGGTGATCCTGTTCATCTGGTTCTGGCCGGTCCTGACGGCCGCCCCGCTGAGCGATGCCGCCTTCAAGCTCCGTTACTGGTTCACCTCGTGGGCCTGATCGGGCGCGGGCCCCCCGGCTCTGCGCGCTAGCATCCCCGGCCGATGGCTCGAGCCGAGGACGTCTTCATCCCGATGCGCGACGGCGTGCGCCTGGCCGCCACGCTGGCCTTCCCCGATCAGGGACCCGACGACGGGCCCGATCGGCCCGCCGCACCTTGGCCCGCGCTGTTGGAGGCCCTGCCCTACCGCAAGGACGATCTGACCGCGCGCGACCGAGCCGAGTACGTGCGGTTCGCGGACGAGTTCGGCTACGCGGTCTGCCGGATCGACATCCGTGGGACGGGCTCGTCCGAGGGCACCGCGACCGGCGAGTACACGGAGGAGGAGCTCGACGATCTGACCGAGGTCGTCGGCTGGCTCGCCGAGCGGTCCTGGTGCAACGGCAACGTCGGGATGTTCGGGACGTCGTGGTCCGGGTTCAACTCGCTCCAGGTCGCGATGCTCCGCCCGCCGGCACTGAAGGCGATCTGCTCGATCTTCGCGTCGGATGACCGGTACGCCGACGACGTCCACTATTTCGGCGGGGCGCTGAAGCAGCTCGACCTGGTCGACTGGCCGACCTACATGGACGCCATCAACGTCCTCCCGCCCGTCCCGCGGATCGCCGGCGAGGGATGGCGCGGAGCGTGGGAACGGCGGTTCGCGGCCTACGAGCCGTGGTTGTTCGGATGGCTCGAGCACCAGACCTACGACGACTTCTGGAAGCACGGGTCGCTCCGAGAGGACTACGCGGCGATCGAGGCCGCCACCATGCTGGTCACCGGCTGGGCCGATGGGTACACGAACATCGCGCTGCGGGGCATGGCCGGGCTCACCTGCCCCAAGCGTTTGCTCGCCGGCCCCTGGTCGCACGCCGACGTCGCGACCTCGCGCCCCGGCCCGAACATCGATCTCGTGGCCGAGATGGCCCGATGGTGGGACCGATGGCTGAGGGGCGCCGACAACGGCGTCGATCGGGAGCCGCCGATCGTGGTCTTCTCGCGGCGCCCCACGCCGCCGGCCGCCGACCTCGTCGCCTACCCGGGCGAGTGGCGGTTCGAGGCCGGGTGGCCGCTCGACCGCGGAGGCGAGCTCGAGCTGTCCCTGACCGACGCCGGCGCCAACAGGCCGGACCCCGGCCCGGACGCGCTCGAGGTCCGCGGCGACGTCGGTTGGACCGCGTGGCTGAGTTGCGCCGGCGAGCCGCCGTGGGGGCAGCCGGTCGACCAGCGACCCGACGAAGCGTTCTCGCTCGTCTACGACTGGGAGCCTCGTCCCGAGGAGACCGAGATCCTCGGCCACCCGGTCGTCCACGCACGAGTCCGGGCCTCGGTGCCGATCGCGTACCTGGCCGCGAAGCTGTGCGACGTGCATCGCGACGGCACGTCGCAGCTCGTGACGCGCGGGCTGCTGAACCTCACGCATCGGGACTCGCGCGAAGCCCCCGCGCCGCTCGAACCGGGAAGGATCTACGAGGTGACGCTCGAACTCGAGGTGACCTCGTGGGTGTTCGAACCGGGCCACCGGATCCGACTCGACCTCGCGGGGACCGACTGGCCGAACACGTGGCCGCCGCCCACCCCGGTCACCCTCGTGATCGAGCGCCAGGGTTCGAGGATCGTGCTGCCCGTGGTCGACGGGCCGTCGTCGATCGCGCGGCAACCGAACCTCCCGCCGTCGCGCCGGCCGCAGCGGTGGGAGACGGACGGCGTGGAGTGGGAGATCGAGCACGACGTCCTCGAGAAGCAGACGCGCGCCGTCGCGAGGTACACGACCCGGAGCGAGGCGGACGAGGTCGCGCCCGCGATCGTGGAACGCAACGGAGGCGTCGCGGGGGTCTCGATCGACGATCCCGGATGCGCCTGGGTCGACGCGAGCTCCCGTTACGTCCTCGCGTGGCCCGAGGCGACCGTCTCGGCCGACGTCCGGAGCCGCATCGAGAGCGACGCGACCGAGTACCGCGTCCACCTCGAGATCGATGCCTCGGAGGACGGCGAGGTCCGGTGGTCACGGCGGTTCGACCGGCGGTTCCCGCGCACCCTGCAGTGATGATCAGCGCGGCGGCGGTTCGACCCGCATCCGCAGGGCGAGCGAGCAACGGGTCCCGCGCCGCGGGCCGTGGACCGCGTGGTACGGACGCCCGTCTCGGACGCCGGAGAGCCCCGGCGCGCGCATCAGCGTCACGGCGCCGACGCCGGCGTCCCACCGCTCGAGGACGTCGCCCTCGCGTGTGGCCCGGACCTCGAACCGCGCCGAACCGGCGAGGGTGAACACCGCGACGAGCCGTCGGTACCAACGACCATCCAGGTGGGAGGTCACCCCCACCGAACCGGAGCGGTAGACGGCGATCCCGGCCTCGTTCGGACGCCAGGTGCGGAGCCCGCGCACGCGGTCACCGTCCGAACGCACGCGCTCGGTGAACGCCGTCGCGAGCTGGATCAGCAGCGGGAAGCCGGCGAACGGCGAGGCGACATCGTAGCCGTCGATCTCCATCCGCACGCCCGCGGCGCCGAAGCTGCCGGCCATCCTGCGGAGCGGACCTCCCTCGATCTCACGGCGGAGCTCGCTCAGGAAGGCCGCGTCGATCAGCTCGTCGACGTGCGCGAACCCCCGCGCGGCGGTGCTCCGCAGCGCCGCCGAGAGCGATCGACGGGCGAGCGGGCCGCTCACCGGAACCCCGGGAGGTGCTCCCGGAACAGGATGAACCCGATCCCGGCCGCCACGTCGAGCAGGAAATGCGCGATCACGATCGGCCACGCCCGCCTGGTCCGGGTGAAGACGAACCCGAACAGCAGCCCCATCGCCACGTTGCCGAGGAACCCGCCCCAGCCCTGGTACAGATGGTAGCTGCCGCGCAGCAGCGCGCTCAGCCCGACGGCCGCGATCTCGGTGAGGCCGAGCTGCCGCAGCCGCGTCACGAGGTAGGCGACCACCACGACCTCCTCGAGCAACGCTGCCTCGGCGGCGTTGAGGATCAAGATCGGGACCGTCCACCAGTGATGCAGCGGCGGCACCGGCACGACGAACCGGTTCACGCCGAGCCCGACCGCTGCCAGGTACAGGCCGATGCCGGCGGTCCCAACGACCAGGAACAGCAAGGCCCCGCGCGTCGCATCCTGCCCCGGCCGGTCCCAGCGCAAGCCGATCCCCTCGAGCCCCTCGCCGTTGCGCCGCACGAGGTAGACGACCAGCCACACGGGCGCGAGCGAGAAGAGCGAGCCGAAGATCTGCCGCGCGAGCTGCGTGCTCTGCGACACGGAGGCCACCGTGACGCCGCGGAGCGGCGCCTCGAGCAGGCTGAGGACCGCGAACACGGCGCTCGCGAGCAGCGAGAGCGAGAGGACGACGAGGGTTTCCTCGGCCAGCGTTCGTCGGGGCAGGGGCGGCCCCAAGGCGTGGGCGTCGGGCGGCATCCGGCAAGGGTACGGCCGCCGCGTACGATGCGCGACGATGGGGTTCAGCTTCGAGCGCGTGAACGCGGCCGACTACGACGAGCTGCGCCCGACCTACGCGGAAGAGGCCGCACGCTGGGTCGCCGAGCGTGGACGGCTGGGCTCGGGCGCGCTCGTCGTGGACCTCGCGGCGGGGACCGGTCAGCTCGCGCGCCGCTTCGTTCCGCTCGGCGTCGACGTGGTCGCGGTCGAACCCGCGGTCAACATGCGCGCGGTGCTCCAGGCGAACCTGCCGACGGTCACGGTCGCCGTCGGGACGGCGGAACGGATCCCGATGCGGGACGGGGTCGCGCACGCCGTCGTGGTCGGCAACGCGTTCCATCACTTCGACGCCGCGGCGGCCTTCGTCGAGATCCGGCGGGTCCTCCGCCCTGGTGGCGCGCTCGCGCTGTTCTGGGCCCGATCCGGTGAGGACGGAGACGATCTGTATCCGGCCGTCCGCGAGATCGACGCGCTGGTCGAACGCGAACGCGCGTCCTCACCGATCGTCGAGGCCTACCGATCGTGGTTCGAGCCGCCCGAGCGTGTCGATGGGTACACGCCCTTCGAGCGTCGGTCGTTCGAAACGACCCACGCGATCGCTTCGGCGCGCCTCGCCGATCTGTACGCGACCTCGAGCGACATCGCGTCACTGCCCGAACGCACGCGCGCCGCGCTCCTTGCGCGGATCCGGGAACTGGCGGCACGGCTCCCGCAGACGCTCGAGCTCCCCGAGCGAACCGACGTCCAGCTCTGCGTCCGAACCTGATCACGAACCGCTACTGCCACCCGCCCTGGCAATCGGCGGGCATCGCGGCGTTCGTCCGCCCGAACGTGACGATGTCGCCCATCGCGGCGGCGCACAGGTAGCCGCCGTTCAGCTCGACCACCGTCACGAGCACCACGGTCGTGGGCGAGACGGACAAGGACACCATGTCGGGGGCCGGGGCACCCTGCGTGTACACGATCGACGGGTCGTACCGTACGGCCACGTCCGGACCGAAGCCGTCGAAGGTCCCGTTCTCCGAGTAGTAGACCTGCGCGACCCGGATCGCCTCGTTCAGCATGGCCTGCGCCTGCACGTCGTCCGCCTCGCGGATCGGATCGGAGACGGGATCGCCGATGCCGGTCGTTCCCGTCGGGGCGGGCTCCCCGAGCGGCGAGCCGGACGTCGAGCCGGACGTCGAGCCGACCGGTTCCGCCACGCCGGTCGCACCGGGCGCTCCCGTCCGATCCGTGTCGACACCCTGCAGGAAGACGAGGGGGACGACCCACACGAGCGCCACGAGCAGGCCGAGGACGGCCAGCATCCTGATCCCCACGAACCCGCGTTCGGAACGCACGCCACCCACCTCCGGTCGGGTATCGGCGCGGGAGCGGACGGCCTGAAGAACGCTCCACGCGGAAGGCGGTGCCCCGAACGGTTAGAGCGAGAGCACGGGGCAGGTCAGCGTTCGCGTGACGCCCTCGACCGACTGGATCGGCATGACGATCGCCTTCGCGAGCTCGTCGAGGTCGGCCGCCTCGCCGCGAGCGATGACGTCGTACGGACCCGTCACGGGGTCGACCGACACGATGCCCTTGACTCCGCTGATCTCGCGGGTGACGTTGCTCGCCCGCCCCACTTCGGTCTGGATCAGGATGAACGCGCTGACCACGTCGACCTCCTCGTAAGGGTCTCGGGGCATCGTACGCCAAGCGCCGGACCCGGCGCGAACCGTGAGATGGACGCCCGAAGGACCCGTCTCGGCCGCGACGGACGTCCGCGACGCGGGGCATCCCCTGATGGCACGATGACGCGTGATGGCAGGGCCCGGTGCGGCGTCGACGCTCGCGATCGAAGCGATCGGCCTGGTGCGAGCGTTCGGCCTCTTGCGCGCGCTCGACGGGCTCGACCTCGAGGTTCGCTCCGGCGAGATCCTCGGCCTGGTCGGCCCCAACGGCGCCGGCAAGACGACCTTCATCCGGAGCGTCGCGGGGCTCCTGCGCCCGACGGAGGGGACGCTCCGGGTGCTCGGGCAGGCGCCGGGTCCGAGCGTCGCCGTCGATATCGGGTACATGACGCAGGCCGCGGCGCTGTACGAGGACCTGCCCGTCGAGGACAACCTGGTCTTCTTCGGCCGTCTCTTCGGCCTGTCCAAGGACGCCGCCCGCGAACACGCGGCCCGAACGCTCCGGGTGGTCGAGCTCGACGGCCGGGAGCGCACCCCCGTTCGGACCCTGTCGGGGGGGATGCGCCAGCTCACGAACCTGGCGTGCGCGATGGTGCACGAGCCGAGGCTGCTCCTGCTCGACGAACCCACCGTTGGCATCGATCCGGTCCTGCGCGTCCGCCTGTGGGATCACTTCCGCGACATGAACGCGAGCGGGGCCACGATCGTGGTCACGACGCACGTGATGGAGGAGGCCGAGCGGTGCGACCGCGTCGCGATGATCGGCGCCGGGCGGACCATCGCGGTCGGGACGCCCGCGAACCTGCTCGAGCTCGCGAACCGGGAGTCGATCGAGGAGGCGTACCTAGTGCTCCGGGCGCGCGTCGACGGGGAACCCGCGCCGTGAGGGTCTCCCGCGCGAGCGCGATCGCCGGGCGGATCCTGCGGCAGTTCCGGCACGACCCCCGTTCGGTCGCCCTGATCTTCATCGTCCCCACGGTCGTGATGGCGCTCGTCGGCTACCTGGTCGGCGATGCGGGCAAGGAACCGGTACCGGTCGCGTTCGTGAACCTCGATGCGACCGACGGCGTGACTCAGGCCCCGGGACCCGCCTCGGTGGGGACGATCCTGTCCGGAGCGCTCGCCGAGCAGCCGGGCCTCGAGCTCTCGGAGGCGCGCAGCGCCGCCGAGGCCCGTCGGCGCGTCCGGAACGGCGACGCCGCCGGGGCCGTGATCGTCGAGCCCGGAACCTCCGCGGACCTCGTCGCGGGGCGTCCCGCCGAGATCACCGTGGTCGTCGGAGGCATCGAGCGCGGACTGGACGATCGCGTGATCGGTGGGGTCCGGCTCGCGCTGCAGGCCGCCGCGGCGATGGCGCCGGCGGGCGTCCTGCCCCAGCTCGCGATCACCCGCGTCCCGCTCGAAGGCGGACGCGATCTCGCGACGCTGGATTCCTACGCGCCGGCACTGATCGTCGTCTTCACCTTCCTGTTCACGTTCATGCTAACAAGCGTCTCGTTCCTGCGCGAGCGATCGTCGGGGACGCTCGAGCGCCTGATGGCATCGCCCGCGAGCCGCCTCGAGGTGCTCCTCGGCTACCTCCTCGGCTTCGTCGGGTTCGCGATGCTCCAGGGACTGGTGGTCCTGGGATACACGACCATCGTGCTCAACGTGCCGATCGCCGGTCCTCCGTGGCTCGTCCTGCTCACGCTCGCGATCTTGGTCATCGGCGTGGTCAACCTCGGGATCGCGCTCTCCTTCTTCGCCCGCAACGAGCTGCAGGTCGTGCAGTTCATCCCGCTGATCCTGGTGCCGCAGATCTTCCTCGGGGGATTGTTCTGGCCGGTGCAGACGCTGTGGGCGCCCCTTCGCGTCCTCTCGCAGCTGTTCCCGGTGACCCACGGCGTCGTGGTGCTTCGCGAAACGATGATCGGCGGCGCCGGGGTCGCCGAGGTGGCGGGCCGCCTCCTCGCGCTGTCGGCGTTCGCGGTCGCGATGCTGATGCTCGGGATGTTCGCGCTCCGCAACCAGCGCGCCTGATCTCACAGCGGCTTACGCAGGACCCGGCAGCTCAGCGGGCTCCCCTCTCGCAGCGGGTATCGCTCACCCGTGTCCGCGAACCCCAGGTGCTCGTAGAAGCCGGCCGCACCGTCGTTGGTCTGGGTGACACCCAGGATCACCGCACGCGAACCCCACGAGCGGGCCCATGCGAGCACCTCGCCCACCAACCGGGCACCGACCCCGGTGCCGCGCCATACCGGGTCCACCCACATGCCATAGAGGTGGGCGTCGGCCTCGTCAGCGGTGCGCGAACCCACCGCCATACCGATCCAGTCCCCGTCACGCTCTGCGACGAACAGGACGTTCGCCGCGCCCGGCCAACCCTCGATCCACTCGATCCAGTCGGGCTCGCCGAGGCGGCGCTCGCGTTCGAGGGTGGACCCGAAGGCGTCGGGGGCCTCGGCGAGGGAACGCAGGCGGAGGTCGCGCACGCGCGCCCATTCCATCCGCGTCGCGGGCCGGGTCCGAAGGCTCACCGTCACGATCGACCAGGGTAGTGGCGGGGGTGACGGTGCGGCCGAGATACTGGGGCTCGTGTCCGACGACGACGGCACCTGGTGGCGCGAGGGGGTCATCTACCAGATCTACGTCCGGTCCTTCGCCGACACGAACGGCGATGGCTTCGGCGACCTCCAAGGCGTGATCGAACACCTCGACCACCTCGAGTGGCTCGGCGTGGACGGCGTGTGGTTGTCCCCCATCCACCCGTCGCCGGACAGGGACTGGGGCTACGACGTCGCGGGCTACCTGGGCGTCCATCCGGAGCTCGGCGATCTCGAGACCCTCGACCGACTTGTCGCGGACGCGCGGACGCGCGGGATCCGCGTGATCCTCGATCTGGTGCCGAACCACACGAGCGACCTCCATCCCTGGTTCGTCGACGCCCGGTCGTCGATGGACGCCACGCATCGCGAGCTGTACGTCTGGCGCGAGCCGCGGCCCGACGGCTCGCCGCCGAACAACTGGCTCTCGGTCTTCGGGGGACCGGCGTGGGAGCTCGACGAACCCACCGGCCAGTACTACCTGCACAACTTCCTCCCGGAGCAGCCGGACCTCGACTGGTGGAACGACGGGGTGCGCGAGGAGTTCGAAGGCATCCTCCGGTTCTGGTTCGATCGAGGGATCGCGGGCTTCCGCATCGACGTCGCGAACGCTCTCATCAAGGATCGTGCGCTGCGCGACAACGACCCGGCAGCCGAGGACGACCCCGAGGAGGTGCGGCGTCGCGGTCAGCGGTTCATCTACAACCAGAACCGGCCCGAGGTGCACGAGATCTACCGGCGGTGGCGAACGATCGCCGACTCGTACGAACCTCGTCGGATCCTGATCGGCGAGACCTGGATCTTCGATCTGCGGGAGGTCTCCCGCTTCTACGGGGAGACCGGAGACGAGCTCGATCTGTGCTTCAACTTCCCCTTCGTCTTCGGGGCGTTCGAGGCCGAGTCACTCCGCGCCGCTGTCGAGGCGGCGGAGGCCGCGCTCGCGCCGTTCGCGCAGCCCACCTGGGCGGCCTCCAACCACGACGTCGGCCGCTTCGCGACGAGGTGGTGCGGGGACCGCTCGGACGCCGCCCGGTGCGCGCTCCTCGCGCTGTTGTGCCTGCGCGGCACGCCGTTCCTGTACTACGGCGACGAGATCGGGATGGTCGAGGTCGAGGTGACCGGCGACGCGGTCCGGGATCGGGCCGGTCTGGTGGGCGGCGCGCAGCCCGGCCGTGATCCGGGGCGGACACCGATGCAGTGGAACGCGGATCGGGGCGCCGGCTTCACCCGGCCCGACACCCGCCCGTGGCTCCCGATCGGAGACGCTCGGGCGATCAACGTCGCGGATCAGCGCTCGGACCCGGGCTCGATGCTCCGCCTCTGCCGGGACCTGATCGCCCTCCGGCGGGAAACGCTGGACCTGCGGTCCGGCAGGTACACGTCGCTCCCCTCACCGGCCGGCGCGTGGGCCTGGAGGCGCGGGGGCGACATTATCGTCGCGGTGAACCTGTCCGACGAGCCGTCGTCGATCCCGATCGGCGCGGCGACGATCGCGATCGGCACGCGCCGCGACCGCGACGGCGAGCCCGTCGAGGGGGCGCTCAGCCTCGGT
Source organism: Actinomycetota bacterium (assembly GCA_049587975.1). Lineage (GTDB taxonomy): Bacteria > Actinomycetota > UBA4738 > UBA4738 > HRBIN12 > DASSJM01. Next base: position 17,955 of record JBAVEY010000088.1, read on the forward strand.
CCGTGGGAGGGGGCGATCCTGCGCGTCGCTCCCTCCTGATCTCGAGCAGGTGGTCGGCAACGCCGATGCTCGTGAACGGGAGGACCGGGGCGAGGAGCAGGACCGCCTCGGGCATCACGCGTACCGTCACGAATGCCCACGCCGTGGCGACGGCGATCGCGATGACGCGCGCCTTCCAGGGCCGATCGAGGTCCGCTCGCATCGCGACGATCCCGCCGGCGCCGACACCCGCGACGAACCCGGTCACGGCGTCGGCGGCGAGCGCCGAGATCGGGATGCCCACGGCGAGCGTGAGCAGCATCGCTTTCACCGACGCGGCAGCGGGGCGTGGATGCGCGGACGCGAACGCGAGCAGGATGAACACGAAGGGCACGAGCATGAGCCCGAACGCGATCCAGGCTCCTGCGTTGCGAACACCGCCGGAGGCGTCGGAGGCGACGGAGACGACCCCCGCCAGCAGGGCCCAGTACGCGGGGACGAGGAGCAGCGTCGCGAGAAGGATGGCCCGCCACTTGCGACGAGGCGCGAGCGGCCATGATCCGGCCGGAACCGTGCGCTGCGCCCTGGCCAGGCCGATCAGCCCTTCACCGAACCGGCCGTGAGGCCACGCACGAAGTACTTCTGCAGCGAGAAGAACACCGCCAGCGGCAGGATCATCGAGATGAAGGCCGCCGCCGTGAGCAGGTGCCAGGTCTCTCCCCGCTCGCCCACCAGCCCGGCGAGCGCGATGGGCAAGACCATCGTCTGCCGCGTCCCGCCGAGGAACACGTAGGCGACCAGGAGATCGTTCCACACCCACAGGAACTGGAAGATCGCGAACGCGGCGAGCGCCGGCACCGAGAGCGGGACGACCAGCCTCCAGAAGATCGTGAAGTGGTCCGCGCCGTCGATCTTCGCCGACTCGATGATGGAGGACGGCAGCGACCCGATATAGCTCCGTAACAGATAGATGGCCAGCGGCAGGCCGAACCCCGCGTGGGCGAGCCAGATCCCCATGAACGTGCCGTTCAGATCCAGGTCGGGGAAGACGATGAGCCGGCCGATGGTCGCGCCGTTGGCGAACAGACGCAGGAGGGGGATCAACGTCATCTGGATGGGCACCACCATCAGGCCGACGACCACGACGAACAGCACGTACCGGCCCCTGAACTCCATCCACGAGAAGGCATATGCGGCGAAGGCCGCGATCGTGATGGGGATCACCGTGGAGGGGATCGTGACGGCGAGGCTGTTCAGGAACGCGTTGCCCAGCCCGCCCCGATCCAGCGCCAGCCGATAGTTCTCCAGCGTCCACGCCGCGGCCCGGAACGGGTGCGCGAGCGCCGTCCACCACCCCGTGGTGTTCACCAGGTTCTCCGGACGAAAGGACGTGATCAGGACGCCCATCGTCGGGATCAGCCAGAGCAGGACGATGATCACGATCGTGACCCGGACGAACCACCCACCGCGCCGGTGGCCCGGAGCCTCGTCCCTCGCCTGGGCTTGGTCCCGAGCCTGCGTGATCTCGGGGGCCGGGATCGCGGGCGCGCTCATCGGATCATCTCCTGCTCCCGGAAGCGCTTCATGTTCCAGACCATGATCGGGATGATCGCGACGAACAGGACCACCGCGATCGCCGCGCCGCGTCCGCTGTTGTTGAGGATGAAGAACCAACGGATCATCCGCTCGGCGATCACCTCGGTCTTGTTGGTCTCCGCGCCGCCTATGACGAACACGATGTCGAAGACCTTCAGAGCGTTGATGACCATGTAGGTGGCCACGACGGCGATGGTGGGCGCGATGCTCGGCACGATGATGCGGCGGAAGACCTGGAACTCGGAGGCGCCATCGATCCGCGCCGCCTCGACGATCTCGTCGGGGATCGCCTTGATCGCGGCCGACAGGACCACCATGGCGAACCCCGTCTGCATCCACACCATGATCACCATCAGCAGGAGGTTGTTCCACGGGGCCTCCTGGAGCCACGCCACCGGCTGGTTGCCCAGGCCCTGCCAGACGGCGTTGAGCAGGCCGATGTTCGAGCCGAATCCCTCCGGGCGGAAGTCGTAGATCAGTCGCCAGGTGATCGCGGCACCGGCGAACGAGATCGCCATCGGCATGAAGATCAACGACTTGGCGACCGCCTCGCCGCGCCGCAGGCGATCGACCAGAGTGGCGAACACGAGGCCGATGCTCACCGCCACCACCGGCACGACCAGCGTCCACCCCAGCGTGTTGCGGATCGCGCGCAGCATGCTCTGGTCGGTGAAGACGAACTTGAAGTTGTCCAACCCGACGAAGCTGTCCCCCGTCGAGTCCTTGGCGCTGATCAGCAGCGTGTTGATCACCGGGTAGACCAGGAAGACACCCAGGATCACGAGCGCCGGGCCGACGAACACGTACGGCCGCACGCCCTCCCGGTACCGCTCCGGGAGCAGGTCCACGATCCGGTTCATCGCCCAGTACAGGAAGAAGACGCCGCCCACCCCCACGACGATCGCGACGCCCACCACGAGCAGACGGTTGGCGTTCTCGTCGCGCATGTAGTCGAACGTCCGCC
>JBAVEY010000089.1:0-21122 GCA_049587975.1 Actinomycetota bacterium
CGCGTGGCGAGCGACGCGCGGTTCGCCGTGCTCGATCTCGGCAGCACGACGTTCCAGCTGCTCGTGGCCGACGCGGATGCCGAAGGATCGCTCACCCCCGTGCTCCGGGATCGGGTCGTGCTGAACCTCGGGCGGGTGCTGGCCGGGTGGGGGCGGATCCCGGAGGAGGTCGCAGGGCGCGCGGCCGAGATCGCCCGGCGCCTGACCGATCTCGCCGTTCGTATGGGCGCGGACCACGTCGTGGCGCTCGCGACCAGCGCGCTGCGGGACAGCCCCGATCGCGCGGAGCTCGAGGATCTGTTCGAGGGCGCGATCGGGACCCAGGTACGGTTCATCGACGGCCGGGAGGAGGCGAGGCTCACGTTCGCCGGCGTCACGGCGAGCGTGGCCCTCGGCGCGGGCGCGACGCTGCTGCTCGACCTCGGTGGTGGGAGCCTGGAGGTCGCGCTCGCGGACCCGGACGGGCTCCGCTGGGGGCGGAGTCTGCCGATCGGAGCCGGCCGCATGACCGGGGTCCTCGTCCGGCACGACCCACCGAACCGCGACGAACGCAAGGCCGTCCGAGCCGCCGCCGAGGAGGCCGTCGGGCCCCTCGTCGAGGCCGTGTCGACGGCCGATCCGGTCCGCTGCATCGCGAGCGGTGGCACCGCGGGTGCGCTCGCGCGGGTGATCGCGGCACGACGGTGGAGCACCCCTCCCGCGTCGCTCAACCAGTACGAGATGACGGTGACCGAGCTCCGAGATCTCACGCGCGAGCTGGCCGGGTTGTCGCTCGCCCAACGGCTCCGGGTCCCCGGCGTGGACCAGCGCCGGGCGGAGCTCCTGCCGGCGGGCGGGTGGATCCTGACGGCCACAGCGGGGGTCCTGGGTGCGAAACGTCTGGTGCATTCGGAGTGGGGACTGCGGGAGGGTGCGGTCCTTGACGCGCTCGGGCTCGCGGACCGGCCAACCCCTGCCCCGGAGGACCTCCGGCGCCGGTCGGTCGAGCGGCTGATCCGCGGGTGGGGGGAGGACCGGAACCACGTGGAGCTCGTTGCCCGCATCTCCCATCGGGTGTTCGACGCGACCGCTCCGCTCCATAGGCTCGGGGCCCTCGAGCGTGAGTTGCTCGGTCACGCGGCGCGGCTCCACGAGATCGGCGCTCGGATCTCGCCGGCCCGGCTGCACAAGCACGGCGCGTACCTCGTGGAGAACGGGGGCCTGCGAGGGTTCGGTCCCGGCGAGATCGCGGCGATCGCGTCCCTGGTTCGCTTCCATCGCGGCAAGGACCCCAGACCCGTCTATCCGCCGTTCGCCGCGCTGACCGAGGACGAGCGGGGAGCCGTAGTCGTGCTGGTCGGGGTCCTGCGGATCGCGCACGCGATCGCCCGCGGACCCGAAGGAGACCGCCTCGAGGTCGCGGTGACGATCGGGGACGGCGGCCTGCGCGTGCTCGTCGCCGGCTCGGAGAACCCCGACGCCGCCGTCGGCGAAGCCCGACCGGCCGCCGCCCTGCTCGCCCGGGCGTTAGGGTGCCGGATCGAGATCGAGTCCGAGATCCGGTCGGCCGGCCCGGGCTGAGGCGTCGTCCAACGGTCGGGTCAGGGCTCCAGCGGGGACAGCCAGCTCGCGAGGTAGCCCACTCGCTCGAACCCGACCCGCTCGTAGACGCGCACGGCGTCGCCCTCCGGATCGGCGAGAAGGTAGGTCCTGGCCGCGCCCATCGCCGAGGCCTCCGCCACGAGCCGACGCGTGAGCGCCTCGGCGTGGCCGCGGCGACGAGCCGCGGGGAACGTGACGACATGGTCCACGAACGCCGTCCGTTCGAGGACCAGGAGCGCCCCCAGCGCGACCGCACGCCCGTCGTCGGTCACCCAGAACCAACGTCGACCCGCGGGGACCAGCACGTCCCGCTCCAACGCCTGCAGCTGATCGAGCGTCTCCTCGTCCGACACGTCGAACAGTCGTGCCGAGTCGCGGTGGACGCCCCAGAAGGCCTCGTCGAGTTCCGAGACCTCCTCGCCGTGCCGAGGCCCCGCGTCCGGACCGGACCGGACCATCACGAGGTCCCACACGATCCGATCCCCGCGGGTGCTCGCCGCGGCGATGAGATCGGTCTGGTCTTCCGGGTGGAAGATCACGACGTGGGCTCGGGTGCAGCCGCTCTCGCGCATCGCGGGCAGGAGCCCATCCTCGATCTCCGGGAGCGCGACCGGTTGGCGGGTCTCGACCCGCGCGTAGTTCGGCTCCTGGAGCGCGGGGAAGCGGGCGTCGGAGACGACGGCGCCCCACCATGCGGTCTCGACGCGCTCGAACACGGCGTCCTGGGCGCGCCAGAACCCGAGAAGCGGCTCGAGATCGGTCATCCGGGTCATCTTCGCAGCCGCCTCGCGACCGAGGAGGTCGTGCCCGTGGCGACGGCGCGCGGGTTGGCCCGTCGGGCCTCGACCCTGCGATAGGCTCGCCCAGCCGTGATCACCTGCCGCGTCTACCACGACGGCACGCTGAAGGACGAGGCGCCGTTCGAGCCCCGGATCATCGACGAGGCGCGGGGCGGAGAGCAGCGCGTGTGGATCGACGTGGTCGACCCCACCGACGACGAGCTCACGCGGCTGCAGGCCGAGCTCGGTCTGCACGAGCTCGCGGTCGAGGACAGCCGCAGGTGGGGGCAGCGCGCGAAGGTGGATTTCTACCCGCAGCACCTGTTCCTGGTCGCGCACGGCATCGATCTGGACGACGGCGGCGAGATCGTCGATCGCGAGGTGCACCTGTTCGCCGGCGGCGGGTTCTACGTCGCCACCGTTCGCCGCGAGCCGAGGTTCGACTTCGCGAAGGTGGCGGCCCGGCTCGAGAGCGCGCCCGACCTGTCGAAGGAGGGGATCGGGTTCCTCCTGTACCTGATGCTCGACGAGATCGTGGACGGGTACCTCGACGCGATCGAGCGGTTCGAGGACGGCGCCGATGACATCGAGGACGCCGTCGCGGTGGAGGAGGCTGGCACCGAGGGCGAAGCCGTGCGTTCCCTCGCGCAACGGATCTTTCGCCTGCGCCAGCAGGTCGTCCGCTTCCGGCGGCTCGCGTCGCCGATGCGTGAGGTCATCGACCTGCTGCTCGAGACGCCGACGATCGTCACGCCGCCGCTCACCCCGTACTTCCGCGACGTGGTGGATCACGTGATCCGGACCACGGAGCTGAACGACAACGTCCGCGACCTGTTGACGTCGGCACGCGAGCTGCAGCTGGCGCAGGTGGCCAACCGGCAGAACGTCGTGATGAAGCAGCTCACCGCCTGGGCTGCGATCATCCTGATCCCCACCCTCATCGCCGGGATCTACGGGATGAACTTCCGACACATGCCCGAGCTCGAGTGGGCGTTCGGCTACCCGTTCGCCCTGGGGGTGATGGGGCTCACCGCCTTCCTCCTGTACCGCAGCTTCCGCAAGCGCGATTGGCTCTGATGTGTGCCGTGCGCTGAAGGTCCTGTGCGTCGCGGGGGACGCGGACGCGCTCGGTGAGCTCAAGCGGGCGACGGTCTCGGCGGACTGGGAGCTCGCTCCGGGCGCCACGGGCGAGGACGAGGCGATCCGCCAGCTCCACGCCGAGCGGCCGCACGTCCTGGTGGTGTTCGGGCCCTTCCCGAGCCTGATCGAGCGGGCGCTCGAGGCGTACCCGTTCCTGCGCGTGGTCTCGGATCGAGCGGCTCCCGGCGCCGTCGTGGTGGCGTCGGCCGACGAGGTCCGAGAGGCGGTGCGGCGGCCGGCGGCAGGCGGCCCGGTCCGCTCCTAGGCCCCGCCGCCGGGCCGAGCATCTGTTGGGTATCACCCCCGCGAGGGATGCGGGATGGTGACCGGGTCAGCGCCGAGCTCCGGCGGGCGTGGCGAGCCGGCTCGCGGTACGTCGTTGGTGCTGGATCTCCTCCTCGAGTGCGAACACCTTGTGACCCGGAGTCACATCGAGGTGCCCGGGTACCATGGCGGGATGCCGAGGAAGGTCTTGCTCGCCGCTCCCCGCGGGTACTGCGCCGGCGTCGAACGGGCCGTGGAGGCGGTCGAGCGTGCGCTCGAGACCCACGGGCCGCCCGTCTTCGTCCGCAAGCAGATCGTCCACAACGCCCACGTGGTTCGAGACCTCGAGGCCAAGGGCGCGGTCTTCGTCGAGGAGGAGACCGAGGTCCCGCAGGGCGCGGTCGTCGTGCTCTCGGCCCATGGGGTGGCTCCCGAGGTGTACGCGAACGCGGAGCGCCGACGGCTCACGGTGCTCGACGCGACCTGCCCGCTCGTCACCAAGGTGCACCTCGAGGCTCGACGGTTCGCCGATCGAGGTCGGACGATCGTGTTGATCGGCCATTCGGGTCACGAGGAGGTCGTCGGGACGACCGGGCAGGCGCCGGGGCGGACGATCCTGGTGCAGGACATCGGCCAGGCGCGCTCGGTGCACGTGGACGATCCCGCCAACCTGTCCTACCTGACGCAGACGACGCTGTCGGTCGACGAGACCAACGAGATCGTGGAGGTGCTGCGGGAGCGCTTCCCGTCGATCCAGGGGCCGCCGCGGGAGGACATCTGCTACGCGACGCAGAACCGTCAGGACGCGATCAAGGAGGTCGCGCGCCGATCCGATGTCGTGCTCGTCATCGGTTCGGACAACTCGTCGAACTCCAAGCGCCTGGCCGAGGTCGCGCGCGATCTCGGGACGCCGGCGTACCTCGTCGACGACGAGACCGAGGTGGACCCGGCGTGGCTGGAGGGCGCCACGGTGGTCGGGCTCACCAGCGGAGCCTCCGCCCCCGAGCGCCTGGTCGACCGCTTGCTCGTTTGGCTCGCAGGGCAAGGCGCGACCGAGGTGGAGGAGCTCCGGCTCACGGAGGAGCACCTGCGCTTCTCCGACGTGCGCATCTGAGATCGCTTCCCGCTCGGCGGGTCGGAGCGCGGGAGGGAGCGCGACGGCGGTTCTCTAGGGGGGCGTGGGCGCGGCGATCCGGCACAGGGCGTCGAGTTCCTCCGCGCCCTCCTCCGGCCCGACCGCGATCAGCCGGTCGCCCGCGCGCAGCGTGAACGGTCCCCGCGGCCGGTAGATCCACCTCGGCCCGCGCTGCACCGCGAGCACGAACATGCCGGTCTCGGTCTCGAGCCGCAGCTCCTTCAGGCTCTTGCCGTCGGCGGGCGTCCCGGGTTCGACCACGGTCTCCGCCGAGGTCTCCTCGGTCTCCTCGAGCGCGATCTGGACGACCGGGTGCAGGGGCTCGCCCTGCTCCACGTACCACGTCAGGTCCCTCGCGGCGTCGCACATCGACTCGCTCGCGCTGCCGAGCCGGAGCAAACCGCGCAGCTCGTCGGGGTTCCGGGCCTCCGGGGCCGCCCGGAGCACCCACGACTCCAGTTCGTCGTGCAGGGCGTCGCTGCGCGCCTCGAGCGCTCCGACCTCGGCCGCGAGCGCCCGGTTGTTGAACAGGAGGGAGGAGTACGCGAGTCCGACCGCGGCCTCGGCTAGATCCTTCAGCTCGACGAGGATGTCCACCGCGCGGTCGAGCTCGGACAGCGGCGGTGCGTCGTCGTCGGGGGGTTCGGGTCTGGCGGGGGCTCCCGCGAGCTCGCGCAGGAGCGTCACGCCCTCCTCGGGCCCGCGGACGAGCAGGACGTCGCCCTCGGACAGCACGTCGTCGGGCCCCGGGTCGAACTGCCACTCGATCCCGCTGCGGATGGCCATGACCCACATCCCGGTCTCGGTGGGCAGCGAGAGCTCGCGCAGGGCGCGCCCGATCACCGTGGCCGACGGTCGGACCTTCACCCTGGCGGTCATCTCGTCGGCGTGGCGGAGATCGCGTCGCAACGCGTCGGGGATCCCGAGGCGGGCCTCGACCACCCTCGCGATGTCCGAGGCGGCGTCGCCGACCTTCTCGACGGCGTCCGCGATCCACAGGACGCCGGCCATCGCCTCCGCATCCTCGGGGCTTCGGGCGGCGAGCATCGCCACCTCGCGCAGGCGGCGAAGGTGGCCGTCCATCCGCTCCTCGAGGCGTTCGACCTCCCGGGCCAGCTTGTCCTCGTTGAAGAACACCGCCGCGTACGCGAGATCGACCATGAGCTCGGAGGCATCCTTCGCCTCGACGAGCAGGTCCTTCACGCTCTTCGGTTGGTCATCCATTCGGGAGCACCCCCAATGATGTCATGACGAACAGAACGGCGGCCACGCCGACCAGGTCCATCACGCTCGTGATGATCGGCACGCTCTGGTTGTCGGGGTCCAGTCCGAACCGGAACGTCCCGATCGCGAGGTAGTAGCTCGCGACCAGGATGATCGGCACGACCACGAGCCCTGAGATGATCGTGCCGCCCACCAGGGTCGGGAACGACGGCATGCCGACCAGGTCGGTCGCGACGCCGAGCACGTAGGCCACGACCCCCACCATCGCGAAGACGGCGATCGACAGCACCGACACGATGGAGGCGTCGACGAGCGCCGGGGTCTCCGGCAGCCCCCGGGCGGTGATCACGCCGATCTGGAGCTTGGAGGCCGTCCGCGAGGAGAAGATCCCGCCCAGCGCGCCGGCCTGCGACACGAACGGGGGGATCATGGCGAGCAGCACCGGCACGGCGATGAGCTGGCCCTGGCGAGCCCGGAGCAGCGTCCCCGCGAGCACGTCGAGGATCGGCGTCAGCAGGATCACCGCCGTCATCTCGACGACGATCCGGCGGATCACGCGGTCGGCGACCGTGTACGACCGTACGGCGGCGTACAGCGCCACCGCGATCGAGATCACGGCGGCCGGGATCGCGATCAGGTCCGAGCGCAGGAGGAAGGTGGCCAGGAACAGGCTCGGCAGCGTGGTCATGTCGCCCAGCGCCGTGACCATGGGCGTGGACACGGAGTCGAGGTCCCAGCCGCGCCGGTAGGACAGGACCGACAGGGCGAGCGTGATCAACAGGATCAGGCCCGACCCGATCGCGCCCCCCACGATCGAGACCGTCGCCATGCGCCACAGCGAGATCGACGGCTCGCCGAACGCCGCGGAGGCGAGGACCGAGAGCAGCGCCAGCCACAGGGCCGACGAGAAGGTCGTGACGACGGCGACGTACACGTTGCGCTGGAGGACGCTGCCGGGACGAAGGGTCGGCTCGAGCAGACCGGCGACGTTCGCGGTGCCGAGACGCGCGCCGATCGCCCCGAAGATCGTCCCCTTCATCCCGACGGCGGCCGGGATCAGGACGATCAGGCCGGGCAGCTCCTCGAGCGTTCCGGTGATGTGCGCGAGCGTGAGGCCCGCGACGAACCCAGCGAGCGTGCTGAGGGCGAGCGCCACCAGACCCTGTCGCAGGGTCCGTTGCTCCGCGCGCCAGTAGGCCCACAGACGCTGCGCACGACGTGGGAGCGCCATAACGGTTCGCTCATCGGGTCCTTCTCATCCTTCGGCTCATCCTTCGGCTCATCCTTCGGCTCATCCTTCGGCTCATCCTTCGGCTCATCTTTGGCACGGGTCGGATCGCGGATCGTGGGGGCTCGGGAGCCCGAGGCAGTATGCGCCGGGCGTCCTTGCGGGACAACCCCGGCCGAAGTTCCGGCCAGATGCGGTCAGTCCACCCAGTCGCGGGTGAGGAAGAGCCAGAAGGCGAGGCCCGCGTACGGCCCGTAGCGCCGGAACCGGCGCTCGATCGCGGCGTCGGTCACCGTGGCTCGTCCCACCTTCTTCGCGTACGTCGGCCGGGTCCACGAGTCCAAGATCAGCCGGTGGTACCGGCCGAGGGTCATCATGATGTGCGCGGCCGCGTAGGGCCCGACGCCGGGGAGCGCGAGCAGGCGAGCCTCGAGCTCCTCGTCGGGCAGTTCGTCCGACGAGGCGGTCGCGAACCATTCCAGGTCGAGCTCGCCGTCCCGGACCGACCGCGCCAGCTGGATCAGGTACGCGCCGCGGTACCCGGCACGCGCCACGTCCCGGTAGAAGCCCTCGCCGGCATCCGCCATGGCCGCCGGCGTCGGGAACGCCCGCCCCCAGGGTCCCTCCGGGTCCGAGCCCACCGCCCGATCGCCGAGATGCTCGACGATCGCATGCACCATCCGCTTCGTCGCCGACCAGGCGCAGTTGGTGGTGCAGATCGTCTTGATGACGTCCTCGAACACCGTCGGGCTCTGGACCATCCTGCCGGCCCCCGTCGTCACCCAGTCCAGGTCGGGGTCGGCGGATGCCGCCTCGTAGAACCCCGAGAGGTCCGCGTCGAGCCGCAGGACCTGCCGCACCGCGCCGGTAAGGTCCGCCGTGGCCGAGGCCGAGGAGGCCGGGCCGAGCACCGTGAACCGGGCATGCCCTCGGCGCCCTGCCTCGATCCGGACCGTCCGGGGGCGCCCCCGCCTGGGGCGGAGGGTGAGGTCCACCGACCGGTAGTCGGGCGACGGCCGCATCGGCGGCAGGTCCACGAACCCGTGCGAGTTGAGGGTCCGCACGAGGTCGACGGGTTCGCCGCCAGGGCCCCGCAGACGCAGGTCCACGGTCGTCATCCGTCGACCCGCTGGCGCTCTCGCCAGGCTCGGACCTTCGCCCGGTTGCCGCAGGTCGACATCGAGCACCACCGCCCCGAGTGGTTCTTCGAGCGGTCGTAGAAGACCGACCGGCACGTCTCGTCGGCGCACAGCTTCAGGTGGTCGAAGCTCCCGTCGAACGCGCCGACGAACGCGATCGCGACGATCCGGCCGAACGCCGCCGCGATGCCCGCCCCCTTCGGCTCGAGGGTGGGGTGCTGCGTGGCGTGGAAGTGGGGATGCAGGCCCGCCGCGAGCCCGATGCGGTCGATCGCCTCGGCGTCCTCGACGGAGATCGGCTCGTCGTCGCGGGCCAGGATCAGGTTGCGGATCGCATCGCGCAGGCCGAGGTACGTCTCACGGTCGGCGTCGGTGAAGCGTTCGTTCTCCTGAAGCAGGTTCCGCTCAACGAGGAAGGCGTGGATCTGCTCCGTCGGCGGCTCCAGATGCGTGCCCTCGGCGTCGTGCACGTGGAGGTTCATGAACCGTTGCAGCAGCTCGAGGTCTCCAGGAGCCGCAACGGTGTCGCCATGGGCAGCCGTGTCGAACGTCACCATGATCGCGAGTGTACACCATCGAAATCGGTTGACAAGTTACACTAACCACCCTAGGGTACACGAAGGTTACCTAGGTGGTCGTGACGAGGCAGGCCGAGGCGAGGAGGTGCAGACGTGCTGATACCCGCGAACTTCGGCGAGTTGGGTCAGATCCGGGCCCAGGCGCTGCGTGAGGAGGCCCGATCCGCCTCCGCCCCGACCGTGCGCAGGCGTCAACGCAGGCGTGGCGCGGTACGGCAGGCGGTCGGAGCACGCCTCGTGAGCGTCGGGTTCCGCCTGATGCGGGGGGTGGCGTGATGACGATCGGGGTCGCGCTCGTGCTGCTCGTCATCGTGCTGCTCTGGGTCGCCGCGGTCGTGTTCGGTCGCGACTCACGCGACGGCAGCGACTGGCTCTCCCGCACGAGCCTCCGCGACCGATCCCCGCGGCTGGGCGATTGAAGCCGGCCCGCGTCCCGGTCCGTACGATGGGTGGGTGGCGCTCGAGTTCACCGATTGGGCGGTCGACATCCTGCGGCGCACGCATCAGGCGGCGCGCAGGCTCAACCCGGACGCGACCATCCGGGTCCACCGGGACGGCGACACGGTGGCGTTCGAGCTCACCGACGAACGCCCGGCCGGGGACGTGCTCCTCAGCCAGCACGGGTTCGAACTGTCCGTCGAGGCCGGCCTCGAGGGGACCGTGGACGTCATCGAGCCCCACGACCGCCTGATCCTGCGGCCGCCCGGCGACCCCGAACGGAGCGTCCGCGAGGCGCACTGAGCGGTCCGCCGCGCGCAGCGCCGGTCCGGTCCATGTCCCGAGCAGCGCGGGGGCTACACTGCTTCGCACCGTGACTGCCGCTCCCGACCCCGGTCTGCCCCTCCGAGCCCTCGGCGGCGCGGGTCCGGTGATGTTGATCGGGGGAGCGGAGGACAAGGTCCGGGACAAGCTGATCCTGTCCCGGTTCGCGGCCTTCGCGGGGGGCGGCGACGCCCACGTCGTGGTGATCGCGACCGCCTCCTCGCTCGGGGACGTCGCGATCGACCGGTACCGCGAGCTGTTCGGGGGCCTCGGGATCGGGCGCGTCACCGGTGTGCGGCCCGAGGAGCGATCCGAGGCCGAGGACCCCGACCGGGCCGCCGGCCTGAGCGATGCCACCGCGGTGTTCCTCACCGGCGGAAACCAGCTCCGGCTCTCCTCGGTCGTCGCGGGGACCCGCCTGGCCGACGCGATCCACCGGGCGCACGACCGGGGCGCCGTCCTCGCGGGCACCTCCGCCGGCGCGAGCGCGATGGCGACGCACATGATGGCCTTCGGCCGCGCGGGCGAAACGCCAAAGCAGCGGATGGCGCAGCTCGCGGCCGGGCTCGGCGTGTTGCACGGCGTCGTGATCGACCAGCACTTCGAGCAGCGGGGACGGTTCGGGAGGTTGCTCGCGGTCATCGCGCAGTCGCCGTCCCTGCTCGGGATCGGCCTGGACGAGGACACGAGCGCGATCGTGTACGCGGGTCGCTCGATGGAGGTCGTGGGCAAGGGCGCCGTGACGGTGCTCGACGGCTCGCGCGTCCAGACCGACGCCCACCAGGCCAAGAGCCACCGACCGATCATGGTCTCGGGAGCGGTGGTGCACTCGCTGCCCGACGGCTCGTGGTTCGACCTGCGTGGCCGCACCTTGCTCGCCGAGGCGCCGGGAGTGGAACGCGAGGCGTCGGAGTGAGCGACAGCCGGACCCGCTCCCGGGCGGACCGCCGGCGGGCGAAGGACGAGTCGCCCGGGGACAAGCGGCCGCTCGGGCCGGACCTGAGGGTCGTCGAGACCCAGGTGTTCCGGGGCCCGAACTACTGGTCCTACGACCCCGCGATCCGTCTGCTGGTCGATCTCGGCTCGCTCGAGGACTGGCCCTCGAACACGATCGCGGGGTTCATCGACGGCCTGCTCGAGATGCTCCCCGGGATCGCTGAGCACTCGTGCTCCCTCGGACGGCGGGGCGGCTTCGGGGAGCGGCTGAAGGAGGGGACCTGGCTCGGTCACGTGGCCGAGCACATCGCGCTCGAGCTCCAACGCGAGTCGGGTGCCCACGTCTACCGCGGCAAGACCCGGAGCGCCGGTGAGCCCGGCCGCTACAACGTGATCTACGGCTACTGGGAGGAGCGCGTCGGGCTGGCGGCCGGCGAGCTCGCCGTCAGGCTCGTGAACCAGCTGGTCGAGCCCGCGGAGGACTTCGACTTCCTCGTCGAGCTCGAACGGCTGATCCTGCTCGCCGAGCGCCGGGCGTTCGGTCCGTCGACCCAGGCGATCGTCGACGAGGCGGCGAGCCGCGACATCCCGTGGATCCGGCTGAACGAGGCGTCGCTCGTCCAGCTCGGGTGGGGCCGGTTCCAGCAGCGGATCCGCGCCACGATGACGTCCAAGACGAGCGCGCTCGCCGTCGACATCGCCGGGGACAAGGACGTGACCCGCCGCCTGCTCGCCTCGGCCGGGCTGCCGGTGCCGAGGGGCGAGATCGTGCAGACCGAGGACGATGCGGTCGCCGCCGCCGCCAAGATCGGATCCCCCGTCGTCACCAAGCCGCTCGACGGCAACCACGGCCGGGGGGTCGGGCTCGATCTCCGGAACGAGCAGGACGTCCGGACCGGCTTCGGCCGCGCCCGGCCCGAGTCACGGCGCGGACACGTCATCGTCGAGAGCTTCGTCACCGGCAACGACTACCGCGTGCTCGTCGTCGGCGGACGGATGGTGGCTGTTGCCGAACGCGTGCCGGCGCACGTGATCGGGGACGGCATGCACACCGTCAACGACCTGGTCGAGATCGCCAACTCCGATCCGCGTCGCGGGTTCGGTCACGAGAAGGTGCTCACGAGGATCAAGGTCGACGACGCCGCGATCGAGCTCGTGCGCAAGCAGGGGTTCGGCCTGGACGACGTCCCGCCGAAAGACGCGTTCGTCAAGCTCGCCGCGACGGGCAACATGTCGACGGGCGGCATCTCGATCGACCGCACCTGGGAGGCGCACGAGGAGAACGTCGAGATCGCCGAGGAGGCGGCGCGCGTGGTGGGGCTCGACGTGGCCGGCATCGACTTCCTCGCGCCCGACATCTCCCAGCCGGTGCGCGAGACCGGAGGCGCGATCGTCGAGGTGAACGCGGCGCCGGGGTTCCGGATGCACACCCACCCGACCGAAGGGGAGGCGCAGTTCGTCGCGAAGGACGTCGTCGACCTGCTGTTCCCGAGCGGCACCCCCTCGCGCATCCCGATCGTCGCGGTCACGGGCTCGAACGGCAAGACCACGACGACCCGGATGATCTCGCACATCTTCAAGGGGATGGGGCGCTCGGTCGGCATGACGACGACCGACGGCATCTACATCGACGGGCGCCTGGTCAAGCGCGCCGACGCGAGCGGACCCAAGTCGGCACAGATGGTCCTGCAGAACCCCCGCATCGACTTCGCGGTGTTCGAGACGGCCCGCGGGGGGATCCTGCGGGAGGGGCTGGGGTACGGCAAGAACGACGTCGCCGTGGTGCTGAACGTGACCGGCGACCATCTCGGGCTGAAGGGGATCGACTCGCTCGAGCAGCTCGCTGCCGTCAAGCAGGTGGTGGTCGAGGCCGTGCCGAAGACCGGCTGGGCCGTGTTGAACGCCGACGACGAGCTCGTGGCCGGCATGCGCAAGGCGTGCAGCGGCTCGGTGATCCTGTTCTCGATGCAGGAAGGCAACGAGCTCGTCGAGCGATGGGTGCGTCGCGGCGGGAAGGCGGTCGTGCTCGAGAAGGGTCCGCGCGGCGAGATGATGGTGATCAAGGAGGGGCGGCGGACGATGCCGATCGCCTGGGTGCACACGCTCCCCTCGACGTTCGAGGGACGAGCCCGGATGATGGTGCAGAACGCGATGGCGGCGGCCGCCGCCTCGCACGCTGCCGGCGCGCACCTCCACGACATCCGCCAGGGCCTGCGCTCGTTCACCACGTCGATCTACCAGGCTCCCGGGCGGCTGAACGTGTTCGACCTCGACGGGGTGAAGGTGCTGATCGACTATGCGCACAACGCGGCCGGTCTCGAGACGCTCGGTGACTTCGTCGAGCGACTGACCAGCGACGCTCCCAGCGGCGCTCGTCCCGGGCAGGCCTCGTGGAGCGCGAACCTCCGCGTCGCGGTCGTGGCGACCGCGGGGGACCGCCGGGACGAGGACATGCGTCAGCTCGGGCGCGTGGCCGCCCGGTACTTCGATGACGTGATCATCCGGGAGGATCGCAACACCAGGGGCCGCAAGCGCGGGGAGACCGCCGCCCTCATCCTCGAAGGGGTGCGGGATGCGATCGGGACCGGCGCACGTGCCGGGAACGCGGAGATCGTGGTCGACGAGATGGAGGCCGCGCGCAAGGCCCTCGATCGCTCGCGCCCCGGCGATCTGGTCGTGCTCTGCGTCGACCACGCCACCGAGGTCTACAAGGAGCTGGAGCGACGCCGCTCGCTCGCCGCGCCGACGATCTTCTCCGAGGGCGAGGGCAACGGGCAGGTCGAGCCCGCCGGCGGCGACCCCGACCTGCTCGGGGTCTGAGCCTTGGACCCGACCGAAGTTCGAGCCGTCCTCGAACGCGCCCGCGACGAGCTGCGGTCCGAGCTCGAGACCATGACCGCGGCGCCGCGGGACCCGATGGGCGCGGTGTCGTTCGGCAAGCGCGTCGGCGAGGGAACGTCGCAGGCGGTCGAGCGCATCGCGCAGGTGGACGCGGCCAAGCGGCTCGACGCCAAGCTGCGAGACGTCGAACGCGCACTCGCCAAGCTCGACGAGGGCACGTATGGCAGCTGCGACGTGTGTGGCTCGCCGATCGGGGACGCGCGGCTCGACGCGATCCCGTGGGCCGTGCGCTGCATCGATCACGCGTCGAAATCTCCGTGAACGACCCACTCGTCATCCGACGGTGACGATGCTCCCCGTCCGGGCGCTCTCCAGTGCTGCCTCGATGATCTCGAGCACCGCGACCGAGTCGTTCGGATCCACCGGCGCCGGCGTGCCGTCTCGAAGGGACGCACCGACCCCTCGATAGAAGTCGGGGTAGGCCCCGGGCTCGGTTTCCACGGCGCGGTCCCCGTCGCCGGTGGACAGGCGGCCCCACTGCTCCGGGGGCTCACGACCCCACGCCGGATCATCGGGGCGCGCGCCCTCGCTGAGCGCCCGTTCCTGGATGTCCAGCCCGAACTTCTCGTACGCGGCACGCAACCCCAGCACGCGCATCCTCGGTCCCGCGATCGCCGCGAGGACGCTCATCCACAGGTGGCTCCGGACGCCGTCAGCGTGTTCGAGCGCGACGAAGACGTCGTCGTCGATCTCGGCCGAGGGTCGCCGGCGATCGACCTCCGCGTAGACGGTCCGAGGCGGGCCGAACAGGCCGACCGCCTGGTCGATCAGGTGGCTCCCGAGGTCGAACAGGAGCCCGCCGGCCTCCTCGGGGTCCCCGCGTTCACGCCACGCCCTCTCCTGGACCTCCGGACGCCATCGTTCGAACCGCGACTCGAACCGCACGACCGGGCCGAGCGCTCCCTCGGAGATCAGTCGGCGCACCGTGAGGTGGTCACCGTCCCATCGGCGGTTCTGGAAGACGGTGAGGAGCAGCTCGCGTTCGGTCGCCTCGCCCACCAACCGGCGGCCCCCGTCGGCCGTCGGGGCCATGGGCTTGTCGATCACGACCGGGAGTCCCGTCTCGAGCGCGGCTAGCCCGAGCGGCACATGGAACCGGTTCGGCGTCGCCACGACGACGAGGTCGTGCTCGGTCGATCGCTCCCACAGCGCCTCCACGTCGGTGAGCAGGAGCGCGTCCGGATGGTCGGCGCTCGCGCGCGCTCGTCGCCCGGGATCGCGGGTGACGATCGAGGCGAGCGACATCCCCGGGGTGGACGAGATGAGGGGCCCGTGGAAGACGGCGCCGGCGAGGCCGTAGCCGATCAGCGCGACCCGGATCGCACCTCCCGGATGGTCAGCCACGCTGCGGCCTCGTCCGACGCCTCATCCACGCCAGGCTACGTTCCGACCACGATCCGCAGCATCCTCGGCGCGACCGGGCCGGCGCTCCTCCGGCGCAAGGCAGCGCGGGGCCCTGCGCTAGGCTCTGCCGCGATGTCGATGTGATCGCGTGGTGAGACGCCGGTCGAGCGAGCGGGAAGGGATGGCGGGATGAACGAACTGAGCGGAAGGGTCGCACTGGTGACGGGGGCGAGCGGGGGGATCGGGGCCGCCGTGGCCAGATCGCTTGCCGACCAGGATGTCCGATTGGGGCTCGCGTCACGGAGCGGCGGCGACCAGGGGATCGAAGGAGCGATCGCCTCCGCGTGCGACGTCCGCGACCCGGCGGCGGTCGAGGCCTTCGTCGAGCGGGTCGTCGGCGGCTTCGGGCAGCTCGACATGGTGATCGCCAACGCAGGGGTCGGGGCGTACGGCCCGTTCCTCGAGCTCGATCCGGGCCACCTCGAGGAGATGATCGACACCAACGTGAAGGGCACGATCTACACGATCCGCGCGGCGCTGCCCCACCTGCTCGAGAGCGACCGAGCGGACATCGTCACGATCGCGTCGGAGGCGGGGCGTCGCGGCCTGCCGTTCGAGGCGGTCTACTGCGCGTCGAAGTTCGCACAGGTGGGGTTCACGCGTGCCCTGGATCACGAGCTCCGGCCGCAAGGGATCCGATGCGCCGATGTGTGTCCGGGCGGCGTCGCGACCGAGTTCGCGATGGGCCGCGGTCGAACGCCCGAGATGCCCGAACTCGAAGGGATGATGTCCGCGGAGGACGTCGCCGAGGCCGTGCTGTTCGTGCTGACGCGCCCGCGGAACCACCGCATCCTGGAGATGGCGTTCCGGCCGGTCACCGAGGGATCCTGGGGATGAGCGGCGGCGTCGTTCGCTGGGGCGTGCTCTCGACCGCGCGCATCGGGGTCGACAAGGTGATCCCCGCGACCCAGAGGGCCGCTCGCTGCGAGGTGGTCGCGATCGCCTCGCGCGAGATGGGTCGCGCCGAGTCGGCCGCGTCGGCGCTCGGGATCGAGCGGGCCTACGGCTCGTACGATGATCTGCTCGCCGATCCCGAGATCGACGCCGTGTACAACCCGCTGCCCAACGACCTGCACGCGCCGTGGACGATCGCGGCAGCCGAAGCCGGCAAGCACGTCCTGTGCGAGAAGCCGCTGGCGATGAACGCCGCCGAGGCGGAACGCATGATCGCCGCGTGTGAGGCGGCGGGCGTCCTGTTGATGGAGGCGTTCATGTACCGGCTCCATCCGACCTGGGAGGCGGTCCGAGAGCTGGTCGCCTCCGGCCGGATCGGCGAGCTGAGAGCCATCCAGAGCTGGTTCTCCTATCTCAACGACGACCCCACCGACATCCGCAACATCCCCGCGTCGGGTGGCGGCGCGCTGTACGACATCGGCTGCTACCCGGTGAACCTGTCGCGGATGCTGTTCGGCGCCGAGCCCATGCGGATCCTGGGTTCGGTGACGCGCGACCCCGTCATGGGGATCGACGTCCTGACGTCCGCGATCCTGGACTTCCCGGCCGGCGTGGCCAGCTTCACGTGCTCGACGCGCGCCGAACCCGATCAGCGTGTCAACGTCTACGGAACGTCGGGCAGGATCTCCGTCGAGATCCCGTTCAACGTCCCGCCGGATCTGCCCACGCGTGTCTTCGTCACGGCCGGTGGCGACCCGCCCGTGCGGCCGGACACCGAGGTGCTCACGTTCGAGCCGGCCGACGAGTACGCGATCCAGGCGGAGCGGTTCGCGGCGTCGGTGCTCGACGGCGTCCCGGTGCCCATCCTGCCGTCGGACGCGGTCGCCAACCTGCGAGTGATCGAGGAGCTGTTCCGGGTCGGCTGAGCGCCGACGGGGGGTCACCCCGTCGCGTGGAACGTCGGAGCGAGCGCCGGGTAGAGCTCGCGGTACCGGTGGTACGGCTGTTCGTACATGCCCGCCGCCACGGAGGGCTCGGTGCGATCGTCGACCCGCACCAGCTCTCGGCACGCGTCCTCGACCGTGTCGAACCATCCGACCCCGACCGCGGCGAGCGTCGCGGCGCCCTGCGCCGCGCCCTCGGCGGTGGAGGTCGTGGCGATCGCGGCGCCGAGCACGTCCGCGAGGATCTGCCGCCACAGCTCACTCCGGATCCCGCCGCCCGTCGCCCGGATCTCCGAAGCAGGCGGAAGCCCGGCCGCGGCCATCAGCCCGAGCATGTCGCGCATCCCGAACGCCACCCCTTCGAGCACCGCCCGCGTGACGTGGGCGCGGCCGTGGTTCACTGTCAGGCCGACGAACGCGCCTCGCGCGAGCGGATCGGGGTGCGGCGTGCGCTCGCCCGTGAGGTAGGGCAGGAACAGGAGGCCGTCGCTTCCCGGGGGGGCCTGCGCCGCGTCCTCGACGAGCTCCCCGAACGCGACGCCGGGGGCGAATGCGTCGCGGTACCAGCGCAGGCTCCCGGCGGCCGAGAGCATCACGCCCATCAGGTGCCATCGGTCGGGGACCGCGTGGCAGAACGCGTGGAGCCGGCCCTCCGGTTCCACCACGGGCCCGTCGGTGGTGGCGAACAGCACCCCGGACGTGCCGACCGACATGGACCAGACCCCGGGCACGACCGAACCGAGCCCCACCGCCGCCGCCGCCTGGTCGCCTCCGCCGGCGATCACCGGGGTCCCCGACCGCAGTCCCGTCGCCGCCGCCGCGGCCTCGGTGATCGCCCCCGTGACGGCCGGTCCCTCGTAGGTCTGCGGCAGCCAGCGGGCCTCGATCCCGAGCGCCTCCACGATCTCGGCGGACCAGTCCCGAGCCGCGAGGTCGAACAGGATCGTCCCGGACCCGTCCGCCTTGTCCATAGCGTGCTCACCCGTGAGCCGAAGGCGCACGAGGTCCTTGGGCAAGAGCACGTGCGCGATCGAACCCCAGACCTCGGGCTCGTTGCGCCGGAGCCACAGCAGCTTGGGAGCCGTGAACCCCGTCAGGGCGTCGTTGCCCGTGGTCGCGATCAGGCGCTCGCGACCGACGAGCTCTCGGATCAGGTCGCACTCGGCCTGCGTGCGCTGGTCGTTCCACAGGATCGCCGGGCGGAGGACCTCGTCCCGGTCGTCGAGCGCGACCAGGCCGTGCATCTGTCCGGTGAGGCCCACGGCCTCGACGGCCGCGCCGTCCACGCCCGCCTCCTCGAGCGCCGTTCGGATCGCGACGCCGGTCGCCTCCCACCACAGGGCGGGATCCTGCTCACTCCACAGCGGGTGGGGCGTTTCGTACCGGTACTCGAAGGACCCCACGGCCTTCACGGTCCCTCCGGCGTCCTGCAGGACGGCCTTGGTCGCGGTGGTGGAGACGTCGACCCCCAGCGCGAGGCTCACGGGACCCCGTTGCGCGGCCGGACGTCACCGAACGCCGAGCAGGAGGTCGACCGTGAGCTGGTCGAGCCGCTCGTACGGCTGGCCCCGCGCGGCAACGGTCCGCCGGTCGACGTCGAGGTCCCGCAGCGCCTGGGCGCGTTCCGCCGTGTACGGCCCCAGGTGCGGCGCGACCGTGCCGTCGTCGGCGTTGATCTGCGCGACGAGCTCTTGGATCTCCGGGTCGGCGTTCCAGCGCTCCGCCTTCTCCTTCAGGATCAGGTACGTGCGCATGCACCCACGCGCGAACGCCTTCACGTCCTCGTAGTCGGATGTTCGGTACGCGTGCGCATCGAAGTGACGGCTCCCCGAGTAGCCCACGTCCTCGAGGAGCTTCACGAGGAAGAACGCCGCCTTCGGGTTGGCCGAACCGAACCGCAGGTCCTGGTCGTACCGCCCAGGGATCTGATCGTTCAGGTCGATGTGGAACAGCTTGCCCATAGCCCAGGCCTGCGCGACGTGATGGGTGAAGTTCAGGCCCGCCATGTGCTCGTGGGCCACCTCCGGGTTGACGCCGACCATGTCCGAGTGCTCGAGCGTCTCGATGAAGGCGAGCATCGCGCCGGTGGTGGACAGGTAGATGTCGCCGCGCGGTTCGTTCGGCTTGGACTCGAGGGCGAAGCGAAGGTCGTACCCCTGATCCTTCACGTACGCGCACAGGAAGTCCATCGACTCCTTGTACCGCTGCAGGGCGACCAGCGGGTCCTTGGAGGAGTCGGTCTCCACGCCCTCGCGCCCGCCCCAGAAGACGTACGTGGTGGCGCCGAGCTCGACGCCGAGGTCGATCGCGGCCATCGTCTTCTGGAGCGCGAAGGCCCGGACCCGCGGGTCGTTCGCCGTGAACGCACCGTCCCGGAAGATCGGATCCTTGAACAGGTTCGTCGTCGCCATCGGCACGATCAGGCCCGTGGCGTCGAGCGCCTTGCGGAAGTCCGTGACGATCTGGTCGCGCTCGTGGGTGCTCGCATCGATCGGCACGAGGTCGTTGTCGTGCAGGTTGACGCCCCATGCTCCGACCTCGGCGAGCAGCTCGACGAGCTGGGCGGGGGACAGGGCCTCCCGCACGGGCTCGCCGAACGGATCGATGCCCACGTTGCCGACCGTCCACAGGCCGAACGAGAAGCGGTGTTCAGGTTTGGGTTCGTACGCCATCTCACCATCACCTCCATCGTGTCGGTGTTTCCGCGATGCTCAGGCTACCCCGCCGTTCGTGTCCCAGGCGATCCACCTTCCCTATCCGGTCATCGTCAGCACCTGCTCGGGGCGCAGCAGGAACGGCGGCAGCCACGCGGGGATGTTCGAGAACGGCAGCACGTCGGGGTGGAGCTCGATCCCGAGAGCCTCTGCCATGAAGCGTCGTCGAGCCTGGATCCGCGTCCACGCGTCCGGATACCGCCGCGCGAATCCGGATCGCAACGTCTCGTCGGCGAGCGCGAGGCCGTCCTCGATGTTCGTGGTGAAGTACTCCGATCCTGTCGCCGGGATGACGTCCACCTGGAACGCCATGCCCGAACGGAGCTCGATCGTGGATCCGGGCGTCATCGGCGAGTTCACCCACTCGTCCAGATGGATCTGATGCCCCGGGTTGAGGAAGATCCCGAAGAACGGGTCACCCAGGCGGCGCTGGATGATCTCGTGCAGGACGCCACCCGTCTGCCCGATCCGCAGGGCGCCGTACCACTCGGCGATCGCCTCGAAGTACGGGCCGACGAGCCGCTCGACGTAGTCGCCGATCTCGGAGGGGAGCTCGGTGGCATCCTCGACCATGAATCCGGCACGGCAGTTCAACGCACCCCAGATGCCGAACGCCACCGTGAACCGGTCGCCGCGTTCGATGCGTCGGTCGCTCGGGCTGAGCAGTCCCAGCGTGGCGCGGTCTCCGCTCGAGAGCATCAGGTGGCAGGACAGGGGCATGCCGTTCCAACCGAGCAGCCCCACGGCCTCGTCCTCACGCATCCCGGGCCGAAGCCCGAACAGCAGCCGTCGGACACCGTTCGAGGTCTGGCACGCGGCGTACTCGAACGCGGCCAGCTGCTCCGGCTCGTTCAGCACACGCAGCCCGTCGGCGGCCCCGATCAGCAGGTGCGCGGCGTTCTCGATCGCTCCGGATGGGGTCATCCGACGCAGCTCGTCCACGATGAACGCCGGGGCCTCGAGCGTGCGGCGGTCGGCGTACTCCTTCCAGCCGATCACGCCGACCCTCGAGCCGTCCATGATGCCCTCGTCGGACAGGATCTCGGCCAGCGGCCGGGAGCGGTCGCGTGGCTGGGAGGGGAGGCTGAAGTCCTGGAACAGGCGGCGTCGCATCGGGAGCGGCGCCGCACCCGCCATGGCGAAGCACTCGTTGCCGACCAGGACGGCCGGCTCGTCCGAGGGGCCGAGGACGAGCAGCGCCTCCTCGAAGCGTGGCTCGAACCCGGTCAGGTACGCGAGGTTCGCGCTGTGCTCTCGATCCGCGTAGACGACGAGGCGGTCGTACCCCTCCTCGTGGCCGCGCGCCCGCAGCCGCTCCAGGCGATCGGCGTAGATCGCGGCCGGGATCTGGGGCATCGCCTCGGGCATGCCGAAGTCGGGGAGGTCGACCTCCGCGAGTCGCGCGCTGGACATCCGACCGTCTCCCTTCCCGTCAGCCTCGAGGCGGTGTCCAGATCAGGGGCTCCGATGCCCCGCGTCTGATCGTGGCGAACCGGTTC
>JBAVEY010000090.1:0-2743 GCA_049587975.1 Actinomycetota bacterium
GCACCTCGACGTGATCGGCGAGAACCTCGCGGATCGCTTCTCGCTCCCGCTGTGGCGGTTCTGCAACTCGGGCACCGAGGCGACCCTCGAGGCGACGCGGCTGATGCGCGCGAAGACCGGACGCGACCTCCTGATCAAGATCGAGGGGACCTACCACGGTCACCACGACTCGCTGATGTTCAGCGTCATCCCCGAGCCCGAGCTGATGGGACCGCGGGAGCATCCGGTGACGGTGCCGCAGGCGCCCGGCATGCCGCAGGCCTTCGCGGACCTGGTCCGGGTCGTGCCGTTCAACGATCTCGACGCGGCGCGGCAGGCGTTCGAGGAGAACCGGGACCGGGTGGCCGGGATGATCGTCGAGCCCGCGATGATGAACTGTGGCGTCATCCTGCCCGAGCCGGGCTACCTGCAGGGGCTCGCCGATCTCTGCCACGGGTTCGGCGCGTACCTCGCGTTCGACGAGGTGAAGACCGGGGCGACCCTCGCCTACGGCGGCGCGGTCGAGGCGTTCGGGGTCGTGCCTGACATCGTGTGTCTCGCCAAGGCGATCGGCGGCGGCACGCCGTGCGGCGCGATCGGGGCGACCGAGGAACTCTTCCGGCTCGTCGTCGACGGCGAGTACGACATGGCCGGCACGTTCAACGGCAACCCGCTCACGATGGCGGCCATGCTCGCGACCCTCACCGAGGTCCTGCCGAGGGGCGCCTACGCGACGCTGAACCACGTCGACGGCTACCTGCAGGAACGGCTCTCGAGCGTGATCGAGCGCTACCGGCTGCCGGCCTACGTCACCGGTTTGGGAGCCAAGGGCTCCGTGATCTACTCGACCAGGCCGGTGCGCGAGTACCGGGACTCGCTCGGCATCGACGAGCGGATCACCTACCTCGCGTGGCTCTTCCAGCAGAACCGCGGCGTGTTCAAGTCCCCCTGGTCCAAGCAGGAGACCTGGACCCTGTCGGTCCGCCACACGGACGAAGACGCCCAGCGGTACGTCGACAACTTCGAGGCGTTCGCCCGGGCCGTGACCTCGCCGGCCGAGCCGGGTGGGGCGCCGGAGGCTACCGGCCCGGTTCGCCGTCTCGCCCCGCGGTCGCCGTAGTTCGCACACGGGTCCACGGCGGCCTATCCTCCGGGTCCCGAGCAGGAGGCTCGTCGTGACCACGATCGATCCGGCCCGCGTGGCCGAGCTCACCGAACGCGAGGCGGCGACGCTGGCCGAACGCCTCCCGCGCTCGATCGCGTTCGCCAAGCGCGCCAGCCAGGCCCTCGCAGGCGGCGTGGCCTGTTCATGGCACGCCCTCGATCCGTACACGCTCTACGGCGATCGCGGCAAGGGTGCCCACCTGTGGGACCTGGACGGGAACGAGTACGTCGACCTCCACTGCGGCTACGGCGTGATGGTCGTCGGGCACGCGCACCCGAAGGTGGTCGAGGCGGTGCGGGCGCGCGTGGGCCTCGGGACCCACTTCGCGATGCCGGTCGAGGACACCGTGGTGGTCGCGGAGCTGCTCGCCGAGCGCTTCGGGCTGCCGCTGTGGCGCTTCAAGAACTCGGGCTCTGAGGCGACGATGGACGCCTGCCGCATCATGCGGGCCGCCACCGGCAGGGACCTCGTGATCAAGGTCGAGGGCTGCTACCACGGGAGCTCGGACGGCCTCGCGTTCTCCTACTGGATCGACGTCGAGCGGGCGGGTTCGCGCGACCGACCCGTCGCCGTTCACAACACGGCTGGCGTCCCCGAGGTGTTCGGCCGTGCGCTGCGGATCGTGCCGTTCGGCGACCTGGGCGCGGTCGAGCGCGTGCTGGCGGATGAGGGCGATCGCGTGGCCGGCATGATCTTGGAGCCGGCGATGATGAACATCGGCGTGATCCCGCCTCCGCCCGGCTACCTGGGCGGCCTTGCCGAGCTGATGCATCGGCACGGCGCGCTGCTCGCGTTCGACGAGGTCAAGACCGGCGTGGTGATCGCCTCGGGCGGCGCCACGGAACGGTTCGGCGTGCAGCCCGACCTCGTCGCGCTGGCCAAGGCGATCGGCGGCGGGTTGCCGATCGGCGCCGTGGGCGGGACCGAGGAGGTGATGCGCGTGGTCGCGGACGGGACGATGGAGGGCGAGGGGACGTTCAACGGCAACCCCCTGTCGATGGCGGCCGCCCGCGTGGTGCTCTCCGAGATCCTGACGCCCGAGGCGTACCCGCGGCTCGAGGAGCTGGGTCAGGGCTACGCCGATGGGCTCGAAGAGGCCATCGATCGTCACGGACTGCCGGCGACCGTCGCGTCGATCGGGTGTCGCGGTTCGGTCCACTACGGGGCGGAGGCGCCCCGCGACTTCCGCGCCGCGATCCAGGCCGACGAGAAGCTCGCGCACCTCGCGTGGCTCTACCAACTGACCGGCGGCGTGTTCCTGCCGGCGGGGGACCCCTGGACGATCGGGATCGCGCACACCCCGCGCGACATCGATCGTTCGGTCGAGCGATTCGAGGCGTTCGCGGCCGCGGCGACCGGTTGAGCGGCGTCCTGCTCGTTCCGCTCCTCGACGGCCGCACGCTCGAGGCGGTCGAGGAGGGCGACGGGCGCGGGGCGCTCCTGATCTTCCACCACGGGAGCCCCGGCGCCGCGGTGCCGTTCGAGCCGTTCGACCGGGCCGCCGCCGAGCGGGGGATCCGGATGGTGACGCTCTCCCGCCCCGGGTTCGGGGGTTCGACCCGCTCGCCAGGGCGCTCGGTCGCCGACGCGGCCGCGGAC
>JBAVEY010000091.1:0-9933 GCA_049587975.1 Actinomycetota bacterium
GCCGAGCACCGCGCCACGGCCAGCGCGGCGTCGAGCCCCTGCGTCCGCCGGAGCGCGAAGTCCACGACGTCCCGGCCGTCCGCCGCGAGCACACACCTGGCGGCCTTGGAGGCGATCGTCGTCTGGAACGTGATCTGGTTGAGCAGGTATGGCTCGACGAGCTGGGCGACGGCGATCGGCGCGGTGATCTCGAGCAGCGGCTCGTTCGCGTACACGACGCGGCCCTCGGGGACGGCCCAGACCTCGCCGTCGAACCGGAGCGCCCCCAGCGCGTCGAGCACCGGGTCCTCGAACCCGAGCTCGCGACCCAGGTAGTCGAGCTCCTCCTCCGACAGCCCGAACCCCTCCAAGAAGTCCAGGCACGGCTCGAGCCCGGCCGCGACGAGGAAGCCGCGGGTCGGCGGGAGCTGCCGGATGAACAGGCTGAACGTCGCCTCGCCGCCCATCCCGCGCTGGAGGTAGCTGGCGGCCATGTTGAGCTCGTACAGGTCGGTCAGCAGGCCGCTCGGCGCCATGGCCGAAGGCTACCCGAGCCCGTGGTTCACGCCGCCCGGCGTGCGTGGCGCGGCGGTCGCCGGTAGATGGCTCGCGTCGCAGGGCCGGAGGTCCCCCGCGAGGCGCGCCGTTCGCCCCGGGGGCGGAGCGGCCGGGTCGTCGAGTCTGTGCCTGGAGGTGCGACGTGAGGTTCCTGGACCGCGCCGGGTTCGACGCCCTGCTCCGAACGCTCTCGGACGGCGGCTACCAGCTGATCGGTCCGACCGTTCGGGACGGAGCGATCGTGCTCGATCCGATCGACGGCTACAAGGAGCTCCCCGTCGGCGTCGGCGAGACCCAGGGTCCGGGCACCTACCGCCTGACCCGCCGGGAGGACGACCGGGTGTTCGGCTGGGCGCACGGCCCCGACGCGGGCAAGCGGTTCCTGTTCCCGCCCCGCGAGTTGCTGGCGACGATCCGTCGCGACGGCACGCTCTCGGCCGAGGCCGCGCCCGACGAGGACAAGCCCTTCGCGCTCGTCGGGCTGCGTTCGTGCGACCTGCACGCGATCGCGGTGCAGGACAAGGTGTTCTTGGATCTGGACCCCGCCTACCGGCGCCGCCGCGAGGCCGCCGTGTTCATCGGCGTGAACTGCGAGGAGCCGGGCGGTACCTGCTTCTGCGACTCGATGCACACCGGGCCCAGGTGCACGATCGGGTTCGACCTCGCGCTCACCGAGCTCGACGACGGGTTCGTCGTCGACGTTGGGACCCCCCGGGGGGCGGACCTGCTGGCCGCGGTGGAGACGCGAGAGGTCACCTCGGACGAGGAGGTCGCATCGGAGCGCGTCACCGACCGGGCGCGCGAACGCATGGGTCGCACCCTCGAGACCGGCGACATGCCGGACCTGCTGTACAGCAACCGTGAGCATCCACGCTGGCGCGAGGTCGCCGAGCGCTGCCTCGCCTGCGGCAACTGTACGAACGTCTGCCCGACCTGCTTCTGCCACGACGTCGTCGACGGCGTGAACCTGTCGGGCACCGAGGCCACGCGCTCGCGCGAGTGGGCCTCGTGCTTCAGCCAGGAGTACTCGTGGGCCGCCGCCGCGACGGTGCGCGACACGCGCTCTTCGCGGTATCGGCAGTGGCTCACGCACAAGTTCGCGTCGTGGATCGACCAATACGGCACGTCGGGCTGCGTCGGCTGCGGCCGATGCATCACGTGGTGCCCGGTCGGCATCGACGTCACCGAGGAGATCGACGCGATCCGCGTGCACGACGGCGAGGTCGAGGTGGTGGGGTCGTGAGCTCGACGGAGGTCCGCCCGCGGAGCCCGCTCGATCCGGAGGGCGTGCCGGCGCGCGTCGCGGTGATCCACCGGGTCGTGCCCGAGACGCCGGACTCCTCGACGTACTGGTCCACCTGGCGGGACGGGGACGGCGACGGCTACGCGTTCGAGGCCGGCCAGTTCAACATGCTCTACCTGTTCGGCGTCGGCGAGATCCCGATCTCGATCTCGTCCGACCCCGGGCATCCCCAGCGCCTGGGCCACACGATCCGCTTCGTCGGGCGGGTGACGGACGCCTTCAAGGCCCTGGAACCCGGTGACGAGATCGGTGTGCGGGGGCCGTTCGGCACCGCGTGGCCGTTGCACGAGGCCGAGGGTGGCGACCTGCTCGTGGTGGCCGGCGGGCTCGGCGTGTGCCCCGTGCGACCCGCGATCGAGTCGGCGATGCGGCACCGCGACCGGTACCGGCGCCTGATCCTGCTCGTCGGCGCGCGGACCCCGGACCTGCTCCCGTACCAGGAGGAGCTCGACTGGTGGCTCGCCACGATGGAGGGCCTCGGCGTCGAGCTGCACCTGACCGTCGACGAGGCCCCGGAGCCCGGCTGGCTGCATGGGGTCGGCGTGGTCACCACGCTGTTCCCGAAGGCCAAGATCGAGCCCGCGCGCACGACCGCGTTCGTCTGCGGTCCCGAGATCATGATGCGCTTCTCGGGCAAGGGTCTCCTCGAGCTCGGGGTGCCGGTCGAGCGGCTGTTCGTCTCGCTCGAGCGCAACATGCAGTGTGGGATCAACCTCTGCGGCCACTGCCAGCTCGGCCCGTACTTCGTCTGCACCGACGGCCCGGTCTTCCGCTACGACCGCGTCGCCGACCTGTTGGGGGTGCGCGAGCTATGAGCGCGACCCTCGAACGCCCCGCCCCGCCCAAGCCCCGCGTCGCCGTGTTCAAGATGGCGTCCTGCGACGGCTGCCAGCTCCAGCTGCTCGACGCCGAGCAGGCCCTGCTCGAGCTCGCCGGGGCGATCGAGATCTCCAACTTCGCCGAGGCGTCCTCGCACGTCGAGCCCGGTCCCTACGACGTGACGCTGGTGGAGGGATCGGTCTCCACGCCGGAGCAGGAGGAGCAGGTCCGCCAGATCCGCGCGGAGTCCAAGCTGTTGATCACGATCGGCGCGTGCGCCACGTCCGGAGGCGTGCAGGCGCTCCGCAACGCGACCGGCAGGCACGACGAGTTCATCCGGACGGTCTACCCGACCCCCGAGTACGTGTCGTCGCTCGAGGACTCGCACCCGATCGCCGACCTCGTGGACGTCGATCTCGAGCTGACCGGCTGTCCGATCGATCGCGGCGAGCTCCTGGGTGCGCTCGCGTCGCTGCTCCGCGGCGCGGTCCCGCGCCTGTCGAGCTCGCCCGTCTGCGTCGAGTGCAAGCGCCGCGGCTACGTGTGC
The DNA here is from genome assembly GCA_049587975.1 of Actinomycetota bacterium. Taxonomy (GTDB): domain Bacteria; phylum Actinomycetota; class UBA4738; order UBA4738; family HRBIN12; genus DASSJM01. The sequence continues at coordinate 3,207 of JBAVEY010000091.1, forward strand.
GTCGTGGTCGCCCGCGGCGAGCCCTGCCTGGGCCCCGTGACCCGGACCGGGTGCGGCGCGCTCTGCCCCGGCATGGACCGCGGCTGCTACGGCTGCTTCGGCCCGGCCCAGTCGTCGAACAACACGGGGATGCTCGGCCGGCGGTTCATCGAGCTCGGGCTCACCCCCAAGGAGGCGTCGGACAGGTTCCGGTTCATCACCGGGTGGGCGCCGGCGTTCCGGGAGGCCGCCGACGCGTTCGAGGCGGCCGACCCGCATGAGGAGGCCGCACCATGACCCACCGTTCGGTCGAGGTCCCCGTCATCGCCCGCGTCGAGGGCGAGGGCGCGCTGCACGTCGCGGTCGACGACGGCGAGATCACCGATCTGCGCCTCGAGATCTACGAGCCGCCGCGCTTCTTCGAGGCGTTCTTGCGGGGCCGCCACTTCAGCGAGGTTCCCGACATCGTCCCGCGGATCTGCGGGATCTGCCCGGTCGCGTACCAGATGTCGGCGGTCCACGGGCTCGAGCGGCTGTTCGGCGTCGAGGTCCCCGAGGGGACCCACGACCTGCGCCGCCTCCTGTACTGCGGCGAGTGGATCGAGAGCCACGTGCTCCACATCTTCCTGCTGGCCGCTCCCGACTTCCTCGGGTTCGCGAACGCGATCGAGATGGCGACGGAGCACCCCGATCTGGTCAAGACCGCGCTCGAGATCAAGCGGATCGGCAACGATCTCATGGCCGCGATCGGCGGTCGCGAGATCCACCCGGTCTCCCCGCGGGTGGGTGGGTTCTCCAAGGCGCCGCGCCGACGCGACCTGGACCCGTTCCTCCCGCGCCTCGAGTGGGCGCTCGAGCGGATGCCCGGCATCGCCGACTTCGTGGCCTCGCTCGATGCGCCGGCGTTCCCGCGACCCGCCGAGATGGTCTCGATGGTGCACGACGCCGAGTACCCGATGAACGAGGGCGGCATGGCCTCGACGAGCGGGCGCGCGTGGGACGCGGTCACCTACGAGCAGGTCACCCACGAGCTGCACGTCGAGCACTCGAACGCGCTGCACGCGGTGATGGCGGACACGGGGACGCCGTACTTCTGCGGGCCGCTCGCGCGCGTCAACCTGAACGCCGGCCGGCTCACGCCCGTCGCCCGCGAGTGCGCCGAGCGCGCGGGCCTGCGCGTGCCCGAGCCCGACCCCTTCTTCTCGATGGCCGCGCGGGTCGCCGAGACCGCGCTGTCGATCGAGGAGTCGATCCGCATCATCCGCGGGTACGCGCCGCCCGAGCCGGCGATGGTCGAGGTGTCGCCGCGCGCCGGCCGCGCCACCTGGACCACCGAGGCGCCCCGCGGGACGCTGTACCACCGTTACGACGTCGATCCCGATGGCGCGATCGTCGAGGCCAAGATCGTGCCGCCCACCTCGCAGAACCTCCGGCACATGGAGGCCGACCTCCGGGCGTTCCTGCCGGGGGTCCTGGACCGTCCCGACCGCGAGCTCGAGCGCCTGTGCGAGATGGTCGTGCGCAACTACGACCCGTGCATCAGCTGCGCGACCCACTTCCTGTCCCTCGACATCGAGCGGAAGTGACCGACCGTGATCAGGGTGATCGGCTGCGGGAACCCGGAGGCGGGGGACGACGCTGTGGGGCTCGAGGTGGTTCGACGTGTCCGTGACCTCCTCGGGGGCGTCGCGGATGTCGAGGTGGAGTTCGCGGTGACCGGGGCCCGGGCGCTCGACCTCATGCTGGGCGCCGATGCCATGGTGGTCGTCGATGCGGTCCGCACCCCCGGCGGGGAGCGACTGCCGGGAACCCTGATCCGGGTCGATGTGGGACCGGACGGGCTCCCCGTGGAGATCGCCTCGTGCCTGTCCTCGCACGGGCTGGGGCTCGCCGAGGTCTTCGGCGTTGGCGCTGCGATCGGATCCAGTCCGCGGATCGTGTTCGTGGGTGTCGAGGCGCTCGAGATGGTGCTCGGTCACGCGCTGTCTCCGGCGGTGCTGAGCGCGGTCCCCGCCCTGGTGGAGATGGTCCTCTCGGAGGTCCACCGACTGCTGGCGGGCGAGATCGCTGTGGGCCAAGAGGCGCACGAGGCGTTGGGGGGCCGGCGATGACGGCCGTCGCTGCGCTGCAGGCGCGCACGATCGAGGTCCGAGGCGTGGTGCAGGGCGTCGGGTTCCGGCCCTTCGTCTGGCGGCTCGCGGAGCGATTCGGCATCCACGGCTGGGTGCGCAACGGCGGCGGCGTGGTCGAGATCTCGGCGGAGGGCTCGCCGGCCGACCTGGACGGGTTCTGCGCGGCGATCTCGGCGGAGGCGCCGCCCCTCGCGCTGGTCGAGGACGTGCGTTGGACCGAGGCGGTCCCCTCGGGCGTCCTCGGCTTCGAGGTCGACGAGAGCCTGGACGTCGAGGGCGGCGACCGTCTGCTCCCGCCCGACTCGGCGACCTGCCCGGACTGCCTGCGCGAGCTGTTCGACCCCTCGGATCGCCGCTACCGCTACCCGTTCATCAACTGCACCAACTGCGGCCCCCGCTTCACGATCATCGAGACGCTCCCGTACGACCGCGAGCGCACCAGCATGCGCGCGTTCCCGATGTGCGAGGACTGCGAGCGCGAGTACCACGACCCCTCGGACCGCCGGTTCCACGCCGAGCCGGTCGCGTGCCCGGCGTGCGGCCCCAGCCTGCGCCTGATCGACGCGGCGGGCCATCGCCGTCGGGCCGACCCCATCGCGGAGGCGGCACGGTTGATCGCGGCCGGCAAGGTCGTCGCGCTGAAGGGTCTGGGCGGGTTCCATCTCGCGTGCGACGCGACGAACGAGCGGGCCGTCGCCTCGCTGCGACGGCGCAAGGATCGTCCGGCCAAGCCCTTCGCGGTCATGGTGGCGGACCTCGAGAGCGCGCGGGAGCGCTTCGAGCTCTCCGAGCACGAGGAGGCGGTGCTCGCCTCGCCCCGCGCCCCGATCGTGCTGGTCCGCGATCGAGGGACGCTGGCGCCCTCGGTCGCGCCCGGGCACGTCCGGCAGGGTGCCATGCTCCCGTCGACCCCGCTCCACCACCTGCTCCTGCGCGCGGCCGAGCGTCCGCTCGTGATGACGAGCGGCAACCGCGCCGACGAACCGATCTGCATCGGCAACGACGAGGCGCGCGAGCGCCTGGCCGGCATCGCCGATGCGTTCCTCGTGCACGAGCGCGAGATCGTCGCCCGGTACGACGACAGCGTGACGCGCGTGTGGCGAGGCGCGCCCGTCGTGCTCCGGCGGGCGCGCTCGTTCGCGCCCACGCCGATCGACCTCGCGGACCAGGTCACCCCGATCCTGGGCACGGGCGCCGAGCTCCACGGCGCGTTCTGCCTGGCCGCCGGGACGAAGGCCTTCCTGTCCCAGCACATCGGCGACCTCGACACCGACGAGAGCCTCGCGGCGTACGCGGACGCGCTGGAGCGCTACGAGGGCGTGTTCCAGGTCCGACCCGAGGCCGTGGCCCACGACCTGCACCCGGACTTCCTGACCACGCGGTTCGCGCACGACACCGGGCTGCCGATGTTCGCGGTCCAGCACCACCACGCGCACGTCGCCTCCGTGATCGCCGAGCATCGCCTGCAGGGCCGGGTGATCGGCGTCGCCTTCGACGGCTTCGGCCTGGGCGAGGACGGGACCGCCTGGGGCGGCGAGTTCCTGGTCGGCGACGCGGGGCACCTCGAACGCGCGGCGCACCTGCGTCCGGTCGCGCTCCCGGGCGGGGACGCGGCCGTCCGCAACCCATGGCGGATGGCGCTGTCGCACGCCGAGGACGCCGGGGTGCTCGAACGCGCGTTGCCGTTCATCGGCGAGCGCGGGGGCGAGACCGAGGTGGTGCTCGGGCAGATCCGGTCGGGTCTGGCGACCGGTCCCACCTCGTCGATGGGGCGGTTGTTCGACGCGGTGGCGGCGCTCACCGGCGTCTGCGACCTCGCGACGTACGAGGGCCAACCGGCGATCGAGCTCGAGCAGGCCGCGGAGGGCGGGGCCACCCGCGAGTACGCGTTCGAGGTCTCCCCCGAGCCGGGCGGCATCGTCCTGGACGCCCGGCCGATCATCGCCGCCATCGTCGCCGACCTCGTTCGGGGCCGTCCCGCGTGCGAGATCGCCGGCCACTTCCACCGCACGATCGCCGCGGCCACGCTCGAGGTCTGTCGCGCGCTCCGGGGCGTGACGGGGCTCGATCGGGTCTGCCTCTCGGGCGGCGTGTTCCAGAACGAGCTGCTTGCGTCGGACACGGTCGCCCGGCTGGAGACGGTCGGGTTCAAGGTCTTCCTCCCACGCGAGGCGCCCGTCGGCGACGGCGGCATCGCGCTCGGGCAGGTCCTCGTGGCAGCGCACCGGATGGGGTGAGCGCGATGTGTCTGGGCGTCCCGGGCAAGGTGGTCGAGGTGTTCGAGCGGGACGGGATCCGCATGGGCGAGGTCGACTTCGGCGGGATCCGGCGGAGCGCCTGCCTCGAGTACGCGCCCGAGGTGGACATCGGCTCGTACGTGATGATCCACGTGGGGTTCGCGATCTCGACCGTGGACGAGGCGGAGGCGGCTCGCTCCTACGCGCTGCTGGCCGAGATGAACAACCTCGAGAACATCGACCTCCCGCAGGACCCCGAGGGTGTGCGCGCCGAACACTTCCGCCCGGGGAGCCCGTGATGAAGTACCTCGACGAATACCGCGACGACCGGATCGCCCGCGCGCTCCTCGACGACATCGCGCGGACGGTCACGCGCCGGTGGACGTTGATGGAGGTGTGCGGCGGGCAGACGCACACGCTGATCCGCCAGGGCATCGACCAGCTGCTCCCGCCGCAGGTCGAGCTCGTCCACGGGCCGGGCTGCCCCGTCTGCGTGACGCCGCTCGCCCTGATCGACGAGGCGATCGCGATCGCGAAGCGGGCCGACACGATCGTGTGCTCGTTCGGCGACATGCTCCGGGTGCCCGGTTCGACCGAGGACCTGTTCATGGCCCGCGCGGCGGGTGGCGACGTTCGCGTCGTGTACTCGCCGCTCGACGCGCTCGAGATCGCGCGCCGCAACCCCGGCAAGACCGTGGTGTTCTTCGCGGTCGGCTTCGAGACGACGGCGCCGGCGAACGCGATGGCGGCCAAGCAGGCCCACGACCTGGGGATCGAGAACTTCGCGCTGCTCGTCGCGCACGTGCTGGTCCCGCCGGCGATCCTCGCGATCCTCGCCTCGCCGGGCAACCGCGTGCAGGGGTTCCTCGCGCCCGGTCACGTCTGCGCGATCCAGGGCTGGACCGAGTACGAGCCGATCGCGCGCGACTACCGGGTCCCGTTGGTGGTGACCGGGTTCGAGCCGCTGGACCTGCTCGAAGGGATCCGGATGCTCGTGACGCAGCTGGAGGAGGGCCGGTTCGAGGTCGAGAACCAGTACGTGCGTGCCGTGGTCCGCGAGGGCAACGGGGCGGCGCGGCGCGTCGTGGACGAGGTGTTCGAGACGTGCGACCGCGCGTGGCGCGGGCTCGGCGTGATCCCCAGGAGCGGTCTGCGGCTCCGCGAGCCCTACCGGCTGCACGACGCCGAGGTGCGGTTCCCGCGCGCCGACGGCGTCCCGGCCTCCGAGTCCGAGATCTGCATCGCCGGCGAAGTGCTCCGCGGGCGCGCCAAGCCCAACGCGTGCCCGGCGTTCGGCACGCTCTGCACGCCCGAGACGCCGCTCGGCGCGCCGATGGTCTCGACGGAGGGGGCGTGCGCGGCGTACTTCCTGGCCGGCCGGACCCGCGAGGAGGTCCCCGCGTGAGCGAGGACGTGCGGGAGTTCGCGCTCCGATGCCCCGTGCCGCTGCCGCCGGGCGGCAAGGTCCTGCTCGGTCACGGGAGCGGGGGCAAGCTCTCGGCGAGCCTGATCCGCGACGTGTTCGTCCCGGTGTTCGGCGGCGCCGAGCTCGCGCGGCTGGGCGACGCGGCCGTCGTCCAGGTGAACGGCACGCGCCTCGCGTTCTCGACGGACTCGTTCGTCGTGACGCCGAAGTTCTTCCCCGGTTCGAACATCGGGGAGCTCGCCGTCAACGGCACCGTGAACGACCTGGCGATGATGGGCGCACGGCCGCTCTTCCTGTCGGCCGCGCTGATCCTGGAGGAGGGGCTGGATCTCGAGGTGCTGGGCGCGGTGGCGGCCGCCATGGCCGACGCGTGCGAGCGCGCCGGCGTCACCTTGGTGACCGGGGACACGAAGGTGGTCGAGCAGGGGAACGCGGACGGGCTGTTCGTCACGACGGCCGGCATCGGGGTCGTTGACGACGGCGTCGAGGTCGGACCCGAACGCGCTCGCCCCGGCGATCGCGTGATCGTGACGGGTCCCGTCGCCTCGCATGGCGTCGCCGTGATGTCCCGGCGCGCCGGCATCGAGTTCGAGGGCGACCTGTCCTCGGACAGCGCGCCGCTCACCGAGCTGGTGCACGGCATGCTCGGGGCGGGCGACGTCCGCTGCCTGCGGGACGCCACGCGAGGGGGCGTCGCGAGCGTCCTGAACGAGCTTGCGGATGCCTCGGCCGTGTCGATCACGCTCGACGAGCACGCCGTTCCGGTGCTCGGACCGGTGAGAGCGGCCTGCGAGATGCTGGGTCTCGACCCCCTCTACGTCGCGAACGAGGGCGTGGCCGTCGCGATCGTCGCCGCCTCGGACGTCGATGGGGTGCTCGCGGCGGCGAAGGCCGACCGGTTCGGGTCGCAAGCCGCGGTGATCGGCGAGGTCGCCGAGGGCCCAGCGCGTGTC
>JBAVEY010000092.1:0-7586 GCA_049587975.1 Actinomycetota bacterium
GGTCGAGCCTGGCCGCCTCGAGCTTCAGTTCCGCGGTCTCGCCGGGTCGGGGCGCGGCGGTCTCGATCTCGCGGACCTGGTAGGCGAGTAGGTCCATCTGGCGCTCGCGATCGCGCTCGCGCTCGTCGAGCTCGGCGAGCGCCGCGCGCGCCTCCCGGAGCGCGTCGTGTTCGATGCGCAGGGCCTCCACCGTACGGAGGTGCTCGGCGCCCGCGTACCGGTCCAGGAACCCGGTCTGCGCGACCGTGGACAGCAGACGCTGCCCGTCGTGCTGGCCGTGCACCTCGACGAGCTCCCCCGCGAGCTCGGCGAGCGCGGACACCGGGGCGAGCTGGCCACCGACGCGCGCGGTGCTCCGGCCCTCGGCGGTCACGGTGCGCGCGAGCAGGACCTCGTCGTCCTCCGCCCACCCGGCGGCCTCCGCAGCTGGCGGCGCATCGAACCGCGCCTGCACCTTCGCCGCCGGGGCGCCGTCCCGCACGAGCGACGAGCCCCCCCGCCGGCCGAGCGCCAGCTGGAGCCCGACCGTGACCATCGTCTTGCCGGTGCCCGTCTCGCCGGTGAGGACGTTCAGGCCGGGATGCAGCTCGAGGTCGAGGTCCTCGATCACGCCGAGGCCACTGATGTGGAGCTCGCGGAGCACGCGGCGATCCTAGACCGCTCCGCCGACGTTCCCGGGGAGGTCGAATTTGTCGCGGACGAGGTCGTGGAACGCCGGGGCGTCCTCGCGTCGGACGAACCGGGCGGGCGTCGGGGCGCGACCGATGCGCACCGTGGATCCGACGGGGAGCTCGAGGCTCGCGCGACCGTCCGCCGAGAGCAACCCCGGCTCCTCGCCCACCACCTCGAGCCGGACGCGCTGGTCGGACGCGAGCACGAGTGAGCGGTCGAACACCATGTGCGCCGCGATCGGCGTCACGACGAAGCACGGGACCGACGGCGACACGATCGGGCCACCCGCGCTGAACGAGTATGCGGTCGAGCCCGTCGGCGTCGCGGCGATGACCCCGTCGGCCGAGAACGTCGTGACGTACGCCTCGTCGACGAAGACCGCGAGGCGGATCAGGCGGTGCCGCGCGCTCTTCTCCACGATCACCTCGTTCAGGGCCCACTGCGGCTCGAACGACGAGCCCTCCGCCAGTACCGCCAGCCGCTCCTCGATCCGGGCCGAGCCGTCCAGCATGCGTTCGAGCAGGGCCGCGGCCTGATCGGGTTCGACCTCGGTGAGGAATCCCATCCGTCCGACCTTCACGCCGAGCACCGGGACCCCGGATCCGGACGCAACCCGCGCGGCGCGCAGGAACGTGCCGTCGCCGCCTACCGACACCACGAGGTCGAGCCCGTGAGCGAACGCGCGCGCGAGGGCCTCGTCCTCGGTGTCGTTCCCCTCGAGCGCGCGCGTCTCGATCCCGCGTTGCTCGAGCCACTCGCTCAGCGCCCGTGCGGCCTCGGCGGCCGCTGGGCGGGCGGGGTGGACGACGAACCCCGCGGCCTTCACGCTCGGCCCTCGGTGATCCCGCGGGCCTGCTCGATCGCCTGATCGACGTCGAGCATCCTCCCGACCGGTCCGACCTCGGCGTGCATCGGGAACTCGAGGTTGCCCGCCGGCCCGGGGAGCGGCGAGGCCATGATCCCGACAGGCGCCAGCCCTTGTCCGAGGCAGGCGTCCGCCACACCGCGGATCGCGTCGCGCCACGCCGCCGGGTCCCGCACCACGCCGCCCGAGCCGACCCGCTCGCGACCGACCTCGAACTGCGGCTTGACCAGCAGGATCAGTTCGGCGTCCCGCGACGCCACCCCGGCGAGCGCCGGCATCGCCAGCCGGAGCGAGATGAACGACAGATCGGCCACCACGACTTGGGGAGCGTACGGCAGGAGCTCGGGGCGCAGGTCGCGGACGTTCGTCCGCTCGAGGACCGTGACCCGCTCGTCGGTCCGGAGCGCCCAGGCGAGCTGCCCGTACCCGACGTCGACCGCGACCACGTGCGCCGCACCCCGCCGGAGCAGGCAATCGGTGAAGCCGCCCGTCGAGGCGCCGGCGTCGAGGGCGTGCCGTCCCGTCACGTCGATGGCGAACCCCTCGAGCGCGGCCTCGAGCTTGCCACCCGCGCGCGAGACGAAGCGGCGGGGAGGGCCGACGAGCTCTACGGGAGCGCTCGGATCCACGAGCGTCGAGGGCTTGTTCGCCGGGCGGCCCTCGACCAGCACCAGACCGCGCCGGACGGCGACCTGGGCCTCGCTGCGCGTCGCGGCCAGGCCACGGCGGACGAGCTCGGCGTCCAGCCGCCGGCGCGCCACGACGACGGGCGTCAGGCCTGCTCGGTCGCGGAGGTCGTGGCCGGCGGGGCGGCGGTCGTGCGCTTGGCGCTGGTGCGCTTGGCCGTCGACCGCTTCCGGGCGGGCTTCTTGCCCTGCGCTCGCTCGAGCTCCCGGACGCGCTTGCGCAGGGCGTCGACCTCATCGCGCGAGGCCACGCCGATCGTCTTCAGCTGTGACTTCACCTCGGTCTGCACCATCGTGGTGAGCCGTTCGCGGTTCTTGTTCGACCACGCCATCAGGTCCTTGGCGGCCTTCGACATCTGGTCACGGCCCTGACCCTTGGTCAGCGACTTCGCCAGATCCTGCGCCTTAGCGGGTGAGAGCTTGCCGATCGCCGCCTCCATGTACTCGCGAACCTGTTCCAGCACAACCGCCATCTCGATCACTCCTCGGTTCCCTGCCCGGTCGGGGCGCCGTCCGACGCCACGACCAAGGATAGCGCCGTAGCCACCCGCTCCCCTACTCCCCGACTACTCGAGCAGCGCCGACACGTCCTCCGCGATCGTCGTCGGCCGGATGCCGGTGACCTCGACATCCGCCCGGCTCGAGACGCCGGTGAGCACGAGCATCGTGTCCCATCCGAGCCTCGCGGCCCCCTCGATGTCGGTGTCGAGGCGGTCGCCCACGACGAGCGGGCGGCCACCCCCGCCTCGTCGCAGGGCGGCCTCGAACAGGGGCGCGAACGGCTTGCCGACGATCTCGGGCACGGCCCCGGTGGTCGTGGTGATGACCGACAGGAGCGCGCCGGCGCCGGGCCACAGGCCGTCGGCTGCCGGGTACGACCCATCGGCGTTGGTCGCGACCAGCTTGGCGCCGCGCTGGACCAGCAGGCACGCGGTCTTGAACTTCGCGTACGTCACCCCGCCGTCGAACCCCACCACGACCAGGTCCGCGGCCGCGGGCTCGCCGTCGAGGACCTCGAGGCCTGCGCCGGCCAGCGCCCGGCGAAGCCCGTCCTGCCCGATCACGAACGCGCGACCCCCGCCCCGCTCCGCGAGCAGCTCGGCGGTCGCGAGGGCGGACGTGACGACCTCCGCCGGATCGGCCGGGATCCCGATGCCTCGGAGCTTGTCGGCGACCTGTTCCGGCGTCCGGGCCGAGTTGTTCGTGAGGAAGATGGGCCGGACGCCGCACCTGCGGAGTTCGGCCAGGGTCGACGGAGCCGAGGGGACGGCCTCGTCGCCTCGATACAGGACGCCGTCGAGATCGAACAGGATGCAGTCGTACCGCTCCGCGAGCATCAACCCGCGAGACGTTCGAGGGCGCGTTCGTAGTCGCCGGTCCCAGGACGCATGACGATGGCGAGCTTCAGGTGGCCGATCGCCCTCGTGCGCTGCCCGGTGCGTTCGCACGCGAGAGCGAGCGCGAAGTGCGCGTAGTCGCTCGCGGGCTCGATCTGCACGACCTTGGCGAACTCGCGTCGCGCGGGGAGGGTCCGTCCCGACATGTACAGCGCTCGACCGAGGGCCTCCCGGATCGACGCCTTGTCCGGTTCCATGAGCTTCGCGCGCCCGAGCAGCATCGCGGCCTGATGGGGGTGGCCGTCGCGCAGGAACCCCACGCCACGCGAGAACAGGTCGTAGACGGTTTCCTCGGACGGGTCGGTCTCCGGGTCGCTGCTATACATGGTGCGTGTCCCGCATCTCGCCCTTCGTCGGCGTGCTGTTCGACCGCTCGATCGTCGGCTCGTACGACCTGGTCACCACGCCCCCCTACGACGTCATCTCCGACGCGCAGCGGCGGCATCTCCTGAGCGCGAGCCCGTACAACGTGATCCGCCTCGTCCTCGGACCTGACGACGCCGGCGACGGCGAAGCGGACGACAAGTATAGGCACGCGGCCCACGAGCTCGATGCATGGCGCGCTCGAGGAGCGCTCGTCCCGACCGACGGCCCGGCGTTCTTCCCGTACGAGATGCGGTTCTCGCTGCACGCTCGACCTCGCGCGATCCGCGGGCTCGTCTGCGCGGTGGAGCTCGAGGACTGGGGCGGCTCCGTCGTCCCGCACGAGCAGACGATGCCCGGGCCGATCGAGGATCGCCTCCGGCTGATGCGTGCCGTCCGCACCAACCTGTCGAGCATCCACGCCGTGTTCCGGGGCCCGAGCGAACCCTTCGCTGCGTTCGTGGATCGAGAAACGACGCGCGAGCCTGTGGCCTGGACCACGGACGAGTCGGGCGTCGAGCACCGGCTGTGGGTGAGCGACCCGGACCCCGACGTCGCGAACTGGCTCGACGCAGAGTCGCTGATGATCGCCGACGGGCACCACCGGTACTCGATGGCCCTGCGCTACCGCGACGAGATGCGCACCTCGCGCGGACCTGGACCGTGGGACCGCGTGATGATGTTCGTGGCCGACGCGGCCGTGCAGGAGCCGCCGGTGCTCCCCTTCCACCGGATCCAGACGGCCGGTCCCTTCCGGGCGGCCGGCCACCGCGTCCGCGACCTGAGCGAGGTCCTGGAGACCGTGGACGACGGCCGGCTCGTGTACGGGTCCGTGTCGCTCGAGGACGGGATCCTCGTCCACCGCGTCGCTGAGCTCACCGGCACGCCACCCGCCGTCTGCGCACTCCACGCGCAGACCCTTCGTGGCCTCGACGAGCAGCTCCGGTACACCCCCGACGCGGTCGAGGCCGAGGACGCGGTGCGGGCGAGGGCCGCCGTCGCCGCCTACTTCCTTCCCGCCACCGACGCCGCCCGGATCCGTGAGGTGATCGACCGAGGCCATCGGCTGCCCCACAAGTCCACGTACTTCTGGCCGAAACCGCGCACGGGACTCGTGCTGCGCCCGCTCGACCTGGACGCGGCCGCAGGCTGACGTTGCGGCGCCCGCTCAGTCGGGGACGACCGGCTCGAGCTTCTTGATCCCCGCGGCTACGACTTCCGTCATGCTCCGCGCTCCGGCCCCGCTCCGGTAGAAGCGGCGGACGAGTTGGCCGTAGACCAGCACGTCGTCGCCCTTCGCGATCGGCTTCAGGATCGGCTTGCCCACGTCCTTGTGCCAGACCGCGACGGGCAGAGGGAGGAGGCGCTTGCCCGCTTCCGGAACGGAGAGCCGGAGCTCGGTCACCTCGTCGCCCGACGGCATCCGGCGTTCCACCGGATCAGCTGCGACGGTGCCAGCGAGCACCACGACGTTGACCGTCACCATCCGACTCCCCCCTTCGCTGCGCACCGTAGCATCGGCCACCGACACGACCCGCGCGCGTAGACTCGCGAGCGTGGAGCCCGTCGTGTTCGAGGTCGCGCGGGGCATCACCGCGATCGACACCTTCTACGGCGGTCGTGAACGGTATACGGCCGCGTACCTGCTCCAGGCAGAGGAGCCGGCGATCGTCGAGACCGGACCCGCGACCTCGTTCGAACCCGTCGTCGCCGGCCTCGAGCGGTTGGGCGTCGGACCGAACGACCTCGCGCACATCGTCGTCACGCACATCCATCTGGACCACGCGGGGGGCGTCTGGCGCGTCGCCGAGCGGTTCCCGAACGCGACCGTGTGGGTGCACGAACGCGGCGCGCGGCACCTCGCTGACCCGACCCGTCTGGTCGCGAGCGCGACGTCGATCTACGGACCCGAGACGATGGCGACGCTGTTCGGGCCCGTGGAACCCGTTGCGGCCCAGCGGATCCGAGCGCTGGCCGACGGCGACCCGATCGAACTCGGCGGGCGCCGGCTCGAGGCCATCGCCACCCCCGGGCACGCGAAGCATCAGGTGGCCCTCGTCGATTCGTCGACCGGAGCCGTCTTCACGGGCGATGCGCTCGGCATCCATCCACCCGATGCGCGGGTCCTGCGACCGGCGACGCCGCCCCCCGACTACGATCTCGAGCTCGCGATCTCCTCGATCGAGCGGATCCGATCACGGGCGCGCGGCGCGGCGCTCCTGTTCTCGCACTTCGGTCCGGTCGACGAGGTCGATCGCGTCTGCGACCTCGCGATCCGCCGGTTCCGCTCGTGGACCCAGGCCGTCGGCGACGCACTCCGACGCACGGACGACCTGGACGAGATCGTGCAGGCGCTGCAGGAGATCGCCCGAGCCGACGCCGAGACCGGTGCCGAGGCGACGCTCGACCTCCAGGCGATGGAGACGCTGTCGAGCATCCGGATGAACGCGATGGGGATCGTCGGGTACTGGACGAAGCGGGGGGCAGGATCCGAGGACGGGACCGGTCAGGAGAGCTGAGCGGCGCGCTCGGCCGCGTCGAACGCGCTCGGGTCGTGCCGCAGGATCTTGCGGAACTCGCGGAGCGCGTCGTCGCGCCGGCCCGCCTGCTCGAGGATGCTCCCGGTGACGTACCACACGCGGATCACCTCGGGACCAGCGACGTCGTCGCGCGTGCGGATGCGCCGCAGCATCCCGAGCGCCTGGTCGAACTTGCCCTGATCAGCGAGCGCGCTCGACGCGACGATCACGGCCTCGGCCTTGGCCGCGAGCGGAACGCCCTTGGACGCGAGCGCCTCCTCCGCGAGCGGGACCGCCCGATCGGGCCGGCCGAGCGAGCGCAGACAGTCGGCGATGATGTGGTTCTGGTCGGCCCGCCCCGACATCCGACGGTAGGCCTGCATCTCGGACAGCGCCTCGGGGTAACGTTCGAGCTGGTAGAGCGCGAGCCCCAGGACCTCGCGGACGCCGGGCGCACGGGGCGCGAACCCCTTCGCCTTGGCCGCCTCCGCGGCCGCCCCGTGGGCGTCGCCGCGATCGAGCAGCGCCACCGCGCGCTCGAGACGGGAGATCGCCAGGTCGGCCTTGCCCGTCCTGGACATGTGCCGCAGCTCGGAGACCACGTCGGGCGGGAGCCCGGCGCGGCGAGGCTTGGACCCCGCCCTGGGGCCGGGACGCGAACGCATCGCCTTCGGCATGCCGAGAGCGTACCGGTGCCCGACGCGGAAGAGCCGCCCTGATGGGCGGCTCTTCGCGAGGTGTCCGGCGGCGACCTACTCTCCCACCCAGTTGCCCAGGCAGTACCATCGGCGCTGGAAGGCTTAACTTCCGGGTTCGGGATGGGACCGGGTGTTTCCCCTCCGCTATGGCCACCGAAACGACGTTCCTCGATCCCTCGGACCTGCCGTCGGATCGAGAAGGTGACGGGAGCACGGCCCCCGAGCAGAGCTCGGGAACTGCGATAGCGAGCGCGAGCAAAGTCAAGTCCTCGGCCTATTAGTACCGGTCGGCTCAACGTGTTGCCACGCGTACACCTCCGGCCTATCAACCTCGTAGTCTGCGAGGGGCCTTACCTGGTTGCCCAGTGGGAGACCTCATCTAGGGG
>JBAVEY010000093.1:0-11216 GCA_049587975.1 Actinomycetota bacterium
AGCCAGCGCCGGGCGGGCCCGTCGTCCAGCGCGATCGCGGCCAGCGCCGTCGGCTCCGGCTCGGGCTCGGCGCCCCGGGTCGGGCCGAAGGCGTCGCCGCTGCGCGCCTGGTCGAGGGTCTCCGCTGCTCGGTCGTACAGGCCGGTCACGGAAGGAGTATCGGCGCCCCCGGGGCCCGGCCAAAGGACCTAGGGCCCGATGAACGCCCCCTCGAGCTGGAGCAGGTACTCCTTCCGCCACTCCTGGCCGCCGTACTTGCCCACGCCGCCGCCGGAGGGAACGACCCGGTGGCACGGCACCACGATCGGGATCGGGTTGTCGTGCAGGGCGTTGCCCGCCGCCCGGGCCGCCCTCGGGCTCCCCGCTCGCTTGGCCACGTCCCCGTAGGTCGAGACCGAGCCGAACGGGATCGCCGCCGTCGCCTCCAGCACGCGCCGCGAGAACCCCTCCGGCGTGAGCGACCAGTCGAGCGCGGTCCGGAACCGGTGCACGTGCCCGGCGAAGTAGGCGTCCAGCTGCCGGCGGGCGGCGTCGGTGCGCTTGGGGTCCTCGAGGAGTCGTGGCGAGAGCCCCTCCGCGAGCTGCTCCAGCACGTCGTCGAAGGGCTCCTCGGGGAACGCGAGGCGCACCAACCCGAACCGGGTGCTCGCCACCAGGAGCGTCCCGATCGGCGTGTCGACCGTCGTGTAACCGATGTCCACGAGCCCGCGTCGGCGGGCCGTCTCGAGGGTGGCCGCGGCCGCGCGCCGTGACGCCTCCTCGAACCCTTCGTCCCATCCTGCCTGCGGCTTCATGCGTCGACCTCCTGCATCGATCGGAGCTTCCTGCGTCCCTCGTACGTGTTGGCTCGCGCCGCCTCCTCCGAGATGCCGAGCGCATCGGCGATCTCCGCGTAGGGGAGGTCGAGCACGTACCGGTGGATCACGGCCGCCCGCTGCATCGGCGGCAACGTGCCGACGGCCCTCCAGAGCCCCGGGTCGCCGTCCGGTTCGTCCGGCGTCGCGACCTCGGGCAGCTGGTCGACGGGCAACGGCCGCCGGCGTTCGCCCCGCCAGTGATCCAACGCCTTGCGCGTCGCGATCGTGAACAGCCATCCCCGCAGATTGCTCGAGTCCCGCAGCCGCGGGTACGCGCGCAGCGCCGACAGGAACGTCTCCTGGAAGCAGTCGTCCGCCGCCTGCCGTCCGACGGAGGCCACGAGGAACCGGTACACGTCGGTCCGGTGCTCCTCGAGCAGGCGTTGGAACGGTGGCAGCGTCATCCCGGGGAACAACGTGCCCCGTGCGGACCTCGTGAGACGCGGCCGAGCGCGATCACACGACCGGCCACGGGTACGGGCGTCCGGGTCCTGGCTCGGGGAACGTCGGCGATCGCACGAGGTCGGCGACGCGCCGAGCCGTGGCGTCGATCTCGGCGGTCGAGAGCAGGGGCTCGAGCCGGTCCCGGAGCGGAGCCGTCGCGAGGTTCCGTTGGAGCGCCCGCAGATCGGTCTGCAGGTCCCGCGCGATCGGCTCGCCCACGAAGTCCCAGATCACCGTCCGGAGCTTGGGCTCCTCGTGGAAGCAGACGCCATGGTCCACGACGAAGATCCGGCCGTCCTCGGCGAGTAGGCAATGCCCCGACTTGCGGTCGGCGTTGTTGGCCACGACATCGAACAGGGCGATCCTGCGGAACTCGTCGGGCCGCTCCCGCTGCATCGTGAGGTAGTGCTGGCTCGGGTCGAACGCGACGAACCGCTGGACCGAGCCCGGTCCGTGTGGCCCGTCGCGCAGCACCGTCGGTGGCACCCAGGGCCACCCCAACGCATCCGACACGACGAACGCGGCCACCTCCCGCGCGGCGAGGGTCCCTTCCCCGAAATCCCACAGGGGCGCCTCCCCGGACCTGGGCTTGTAGACGGCGAGCGTCTGGTCCGCGCCGTCGCGCACGCGCGCGAGGAAGGTGAAGTTCGACGCCCGCGGCAGCAGCCCGAGCACCTCGAGGTCGCCCCGTTCGAGGAGCGCGATCGCCTCGACGTCCTCGCGGATCCGGCGGGTCCCAACGTCCTCCGTCGCGGGCGCCGAGGGCCGCCGCTCGTTCCCCCCGGAGATCACCGGCCGGCGGTCTCCCGGTGCCCGTTCATCGCCGGGCACATGTGCCCCTCGGGGTCGATCGGGTTCCCGCAGTACCGGCATTTCGGCCGGCCGCGCGCGGCGACCGCGGCGCCGTGCCGGGCGAGCGCCAGCATCTGTTCGCGCGTGGCCCACAGGCGGATGCGGTCGGGTTCCTGACCTTCCTCCGGTGGAGGGGGCTCCGGCGCCGGCTCCTCGTTCGACGCATCGTCCCGCTCGACGAGCTCCTCGATCTCGAGCAGGAGGAGGTCGCGGTCCTCCGCGTACCCGATCGACAGCCGTCCGGCTCGCCAGAGGGGTTCGAGGGGCGGCTCGAGCCCCAGCTCGTCGCTCGGTGGACCCTCGCCGGTCTCGCGGCCGACGGTCGCCAGGATCTCCAGGATCGACGTCCCGAGCAGCTCGACCTGCTCCTTCTCGACGAGGATCGTCACCAGGCGCTCGCCCTCGCGCGCCTGGAGGAAGAACGTCCGCTCACCCGGTTCGCCGACGGCACCCGCCGTGATCCGGTCGACGCGTTCGAGCTCCATCGACCTATCCTCCCACCTTCCTGCGACCGGACCGGAGGGCGGCAAGGTCGCCAGTGTCGTTCACCTTCACGAGTCGAGGCACCCCGTCGCCCACGGCGACGACCGTGACCGAGCCGGGATCGACCACCAGGCGGTGGAGATGGTCGACGTGTGCACCCGCCACGTGCGCCACCACCAGACGGACCGGGTCGGCGTGCGACACGATGACCACGGTTCCCTTCGGGTGCTCGTGCGCGATCGCGTTCACCTCGTCCACGGCGCGAGCCTGGACCTCCAGCAGGCTCTCGCCGCCCGGGAACCGCATGGCCGACGGAACCCGTTCCACCGTTCGCCAGAGCTTCGTCCTCCTCACCTGAGCGATCGTCCGTCCGGTCCACTCGCCGTAGCCGGTCTCGATCAGCCCCCGCCGGATCCGAACGCTCCGTCGGCGCGCCTTCGCGAGCGGCCTGGCCGTCTCGCGGCATCGCTCGAGGGGACTCGAGTAGATCGAGTCGATGCGGACCCCGTCGAGTCGTTCGACCAATCGTTCGGCCTCCGCCCTGCCCCGATCGTTCAGGTGCACGCCGGGGGCCCACCCGGTCAGTCGCTTGCCCGCCGCGTCCGTGTGCCCGTGCCGCACGAGCAGCAGCGTCGTCATGCGGCGTAGCCTACCCGGGCCCCATCGCGCTCCCGCGGGCGGGTTCCGCTCAGCGAGCGGTGGGCAGAAGGACCTCGAACCGCGTCCCCCGGCCGAGCTCGCTCGTGACCTTCACGCGCCCGCCGTGATTCTCGGCGACGTGCTTGACGATGGACAGGCCCAGACCGGTCCCGCCGGTCTCGCGCGATCGCGCGCGGTCGACGCGGTAGAAGCGCTCGAAGATCCTGGGGAGGTCGCGGCTCGGGATCCCCAGACCGCTGTCGACGATCGCGAGCACGACCTCGCCGTCCCGGGCGGTCAGACCGACGTCCACGTGCCCGCCGGGACGCGTGTACCGGATCGCGTTGTCGACGAGGTTCCGGACCAACAGCGCGAGGTCGCGGGAGGACCCCGTGACGCGCGGGACGGTCTCGGCCGTGACGGAGAGCGCGACGCCCGCCTCCGCGGCCGGCTCCTCGAACCGCTCACCCTCGTCGCGGACGATCGCGTCGAGGGCGACGGACTCATCCAGCTGGCTCCCCGATTCGAGCCGCGACAGGTCGAGCAGGTCAGACACGATCCGAGACAGGCGGGCCGCCTCGCGCTCGAGCTGGGACGCGAACCGCGGGATGACCGAGGGGTCCTCGACGGCGGCCGTCCGGATCGTCTCCGCCGCGGCTTGGATCGACGCGGCGGGGGTCTTCAGCTCGTGGGAGGCGTTGGCGACGAAGTCGCGCCGGACCTGCTCGAGCCGGCGCGTCTCCGTGATGTCTCGCAGGACGAGGACGACCGAGCCGTCGTCGGTGGAGGCCGCGAACCCCCTCAGCACCCGGGTTGGGGCCCCCGTCTCGGCTTCGGTCACCAGCGTCACGCGGTCGGCGGCCGCCGAAAGGGCGAGCTTTCTCAGGGCGAGTGGCAGAAGGGCGTCGATCGAGGTGGGCCGGGCGCCCAGATGCACCTCGGCGGCATCGTTCGCGAACCGCGTCGCGCCGTCCGGCCCGAACAGGAGGACCCCTTCCTCCATCGACGCCAGGATCGTCGCCGCCGGGACGCGCTCAGCCTCGGAGTCCTCCAGGCGGCCGCGCAGCTCGGTGACGGCCTCGTCCCGGCCGGCCCTCGCGGCGCGTGCCCGGTCGCGCTCCCTCACCGCGACGACCGCGGCGGCGAGGGCTACGGCGACCGCGAGGGCGGTCACGCCGACCCAGATGGTGTCCACAGCCTGAGTCTAGGAGCGCCAGACGAGGGCATGGTCACCCGCCGTTCACGCCCGCGTTCCCGTTCACGCGGCGTTCACATGGGCGCCGGGGGTCGTTCATCACCGACGAGTAGCGTCCGCGCGACCGGTCGTTCGGCCTACGAAGGAGGAAGATGGATGCGAACGCGAAGGAAGTGGCTGGCGACGCTCGCCGCGGTGGCTGCGCTGTCGCTCGTGGCGGCGGCGTGTAGCAGCGACGACAACGGGAACACCACCGGGACGACCGGGGCGAGCGGGACGACGGCTGCGGATCTGACCGGCACCATCACGATCTCCGGGTCGTCGACGGTGCTGCCGGTCTCGAGCCTCGTGGCCGAGCTGTTCAACGAGGATGTCTCGTCGAACGTCGCGATCACCGTGGACGGGCCGGGGACCGGCGACGGCTTCGTGCTGTTCTGCAACGGTGAGACGGACATCAGCGACGCGTCGCGCCAGATCGAGCCCGAGGAGGCCGACGCGTGCTCCAAGAGCGGGATCGAGTACGTGGAGCTAGCGATCGGGGTCGACGGGATCACCGTGATGACGAACCCGGCCAACGGCGACGTCACCTGCCTGAACTTCGGCGACCTGTATGCGCTGTTCGGTCCCGAGTCCGACGGGATCGACACCTGGGACGGAGCCGATTCTCTCGCGAAGCAGGTCGGCGGAACGGACGGCTTCCCCAGCGCGCCGCTCGAGATCACGGCCCCGGGCGAGGAGTCAGGTACGTACGACTCGTTCATCGAGCTCACCGGGATCGAGGACACCGCGCTCGCCCAAGGGGTTCCGGAGGACAAGGCCGCATCGCTCCGCACCGACTACCAGGCCTCGCCGGACGACAACGTGATCATCACGGCGATGGAGGGTTCGGACACGCCCCTCGGGTTCGTCGGGTTCGCGTACGCCTCGGATGCGGGCGAGAGCGTCAAGGAGATCCAGGTCGACGGAGGCTCCGGCTGCGTGGAGCCCAGCCTCGACACGATCGCCGACGGTTCCTACCCCCTGTCGCGAACCCTCTACATCTACGTGAACAAGGCCAAGATCACGGAGAACCCTGCCGTGAAGGCCTTCGTCGACTACTACCTCACGGACGCGGGGATCACCGACGCCGTCTCGCAGGTCGGCTACGTGAACCTCGCATCTGACCAGATCGAGGCGACGCGTTCCACGTGGGAGTCGGCGTCCGGAGCGACGGGAGCCAGCGGTACCACGTAGGCCGCCATCCACCCGGATCGGGGCCGCACGCCGAAGGGTGTGCGGCCCCGATACTGGTCCAGACGCAGAGGGGTAATCTCGAGCCCGATCATGGCCATGACCACCACGACCAGGCAGCCGATCACGCTGGAGCTCATGCGCGGAAGCGCGCGCAGGCGACGCAAGGAACGACTCGTCCGCGGCGCGTTCTTCGCCACCGCGGTGCTCGGTCTCGTGATCAGCATCGCGATCGTCCTCGCGCTCGCCGGCCAGGCGATCCGGTGGTTGCTCGAGATCGACCTCGGGTGGCTGTGGACCGAGGGCTGGTTCCCCCGGGCCAACGAGTTCGACCTGCTCACGATCTTCGCGGGGACCGTGATGATCGCAGTCATCGCGATGTGCGTCGCAACGCCGCTCGGCCTGGGCGCGGCCGCGTACCTCTCCGAGTACGCGACCCCTCGGACGCGGCGCATCCTGAAACCGATCCTCGAGACGCTGGCGAGCATCCCGAGCGTCGTGCTCGGCTACTTCGCGCTCCAGGTGATCAACCCCGATCTGGTGCGGAAGATCTTCGCCTCCGCGGGGACGTTCAACTTCATGGCCGGGGGGATCGCCGTCGGGATCCTCACGATCCCGCTGGTCGCCTCGGTGGCCGAGGATGCGATGCACGCCGTCCCGGACGCGCTGCGCGAGGGCGCGTACGGGATCGGTGCTCGCCGCAAGACCGTGACGACGAAGGTGGTGTTCCCCGCGGCCGTCTCCGGCGTCGTGGCGTCGTTGATCCTGGGGTTCTCGCGGGCGGTGGGGGAGACGATGGTGGTGGCCATCGCCGTCGGGGCGACCGGGGGAGCGCTTCGCACCTTCAACCCGCTGGAACGCGGTCAGACGATGACCGGCGCCATCTCCTCGCTCGCGATCGGCTCGGATGCGGTCCGCGGATCCGGCTTCGCGTTCGACGCCCTCTACTTCGTCGGCCTCCTCCTGTTCCTCATCACGTTCGTGCTCAACGTCATGTCCGAGCGGTTCGTCCGGCGGGTGCGGAAGCAGTACTGATGTCCCTCGTCGCGCCGGCAGACGTCCGCACCACGGTCGACCTCGCCCTGCGGGGCAAGCGCCGGGACGTGGCCTCGATCGTGTTCAAGTACGGCCTGCTGGGCACGCTGCTCCTCGCGCTCTCGATCCTGCTGATCCTGCTCGTGTCCACGTTGATCACCGCCTGGCCCGTCCTGTCGACGCGCGGCTGGGAGTTCGTGACCAGCGACACCTCGAGCCTGGCCGAACGGGCCGGCGTGTGGCAGGGCCTCGTGGGCTCGCTGATCCTGACGGGGTTCGTCGCCTGCATCGCGATCCCGATCGGGATCGCCGCGGCCGTCTACCTGCAGGAGTACGCCCGCGACACGCGCCTCAACCGGATCCTGATCTCGAACATCCGCAACCTCGGGGGCGTCCCCTCCGTCGTGTACGGGATCTTGGGCCTCGTGGTGTTCGTCCAGGCGTTCCGGGCGGTCACCGGGCCCGACAGCTCCGGCAAGAGCTACATCTCCGGCGGCCTGACGCTCGCGGTGTTGGTGATGCCGATCGTGATCCTGATCACGATGGAGGCCCTCCGCGCCGTCCCTCGGGGGATCCGGGAAGGTGCCTACGGCGTCGGCGCCACGCGCTGGGAGGTCGTCCGGAGCCACGTCCTGCCGTACGCGGCCCCGGGGATCTTCACCGGGGCGATCCTCGCGCTCGCGCGGGCCTTCGGGGAGACGGCGCCGCTCCTGCTCGTGGGCGCCGTGACCGGCTACCTCTCGACCCCCTCGGGACGGACCCCGCTCGAGATCCTCCAGGGCCCCTATACGGCGCTCCCGACGCAGATCTTCGCCTGGGCGAAGCTGCCGGCCGGCGACTGGACGGCGAACACGGCCGCGGCCATCATCGTGCTCCTCGCGGCGATCCTGGTGGTCAACTTCGCCGCCATCCTGCTAAGGAACCGTTATGAGCGAAAGTGGTGAGGGGATGGACACGACCGACCTGACCTCGAGCTCGGCCACGGCTCCGGCCGACGCGGACCACGACGCGTCTTCCTCGACCGACGACCGCGGCCACGTGACGGTGCGCTTCGACCGCGAGCCACGCGAGACGCAGGCCGAGCCCGAGGTCGTGTTCGACGTCCGCGATCTCTCCGTCTACTACGGAGACTTCCGTGCCGTCCGGGCGGTGACGCTTCCCATCTACCGCAACCAGATCACCGCGCTGATCGGGCCTTCCGGGTGCGGGAAGACGACGTTCATCCGCTGCCTGAACCGGATGAACGACCTGATCGAGGGCGCCCGCGTGGAGGGGTCGCTGCTCTACCACGGGGTCGACCTGTACGACGAACAGGTCGACCCGGTGGAGGTCCGACGCAGGATCGGGATGGTGTTCCAGAAGCCGAACCCGTTCCCGAAGTCGATCTACGAGAACATCGCCTTCGGTCCCAAGATCGCCGGGTACAAGGGGGACATGGACGAGCTGGTCGAGGAGTCGCTCCGGCGGGCGGCGCTGTGGGACGAGGTCAAGGACAAGCTGAAGGAGTCCGGGCTCGCGCTCTCGGGCGGTCAGCAGCAGCGCCTGTGCATCGCGCGAGCCATC
This sequence comes from Actinomycetota bacterium, assembly GCA_049587975.1. Classification (GTDB taxonomy): domain Bacteria; phylum Actinomycetota; class UBA4738; order UBA4738; family HRBIN12; genus DASSJM01. Next base: position 8,299 of record JBAVEY010000093.1, read on the forward strand.
GCGACCCGCCCCGATGTGATCTTGATGGACGAGCCCTGCTCGGCCCTCGACCCGATCGCGACGCAGCGGATCGAGGACCTGATGCAGGAGCTCCTGTCCGACTACACGATCGTGATCGTCACCCACAACATGCAGCAGGCCGCCCGGGTCTCGGACCGCACGGCGTTCTTCACGGTCGAGGTGCTCGAAGAGACGGGCCACCGGACGGGGACGATCGTGGAGTACGACCAGACCGAGACGATCTTCACGAACCCGAGCGATCCGAGGACGGAGGACTACGTGACGGGGCGGTTCGGCTGATGGCGCGGCCGCACTTCCACGAGGAGCTCGAGAAGATGGAACTGCGGCTCCTCACGCTCGGCGAGCTGGCCGGCAACGCCGTCCAGAGGTCGGTCGAGGCGCTGCTCGAGCACGACGACGAAGGGGCCGCTCGGGTGATCGAGGGTGACGACGAGATCGACGAGATCTACCTCGAGCTCGACAGCGGACTGATCTCGCTGCTCGCGCTCCAGGCTCCGGTCGCCGCCGACCTGCGCCTGGTCTCCGTGATCATGCACTCGAGCCTGCATCTGGAGCGGATCGGCGACCAGGCCGTGAACGTGGCCAAGATCCAGCAGCTCGCCAAGGACCTGCCGAGCAACGCGACGATCGTTCAGCAGATCGGTGAGATGGGGCACATCGTCGTCGAGATGGTCCGTCTCGCGATGGACGCTCTGAGACGCCGCGACCTCGAGCTGTGCATGCGCCTGCCGAAGATGGACGATCCGGTCGACCGGCTCAATCGGAACATGCACTTCGAGGTGGCGAAGCTCGCGGACGACCTGAAGGCCCTCGAATGGGGGATGCACATGAACCTCGTCGCCCGGGCGCTCGAGCGCGTCGGCGACAATGCGGTCGACATCGGCGAACAGGTCTCGTTCCTCGTTTCGGGCGAGTTCCGCGAGTTCACCGACGCCTCCCATCCCGGCGGCGTCGTCGCCGATGGCCACTGACGGCGCTCGGATCCTCGTCGTCGAGGACGAGGAGTCGCTGGCCGATTCGGTCCGCTACAACCTCGAGCGGGAGGGGTACGCGGTCTCGGTCGCCACCGACGGCCGACGCGCGCTCGAACGTTTCCGCACGGACGCGCCGGCGCTCGTGATCCTCGACCTGATGCTCCCCGAGGTCTCAGGGCTCGACGTGTGCCGGACGATCAGGACCGAGTCCGACGTCCCGATCATCATGGTCACGGCCAAGGACTCGGAGGCGGACAAGGTCACCGGTCTCGAGCTCGGGGCCGACGATTACGTGACCAAGCCCTTCTCGATGCGCGAGCTGGTCTCCCGCGTCCGGGCCAACCTGCGCCGGACCCGGCCGCAGGCGTCGCCGTCGCAGGTGGACGAGGTCCTCGTGGGCGGACCCGTGCGCATGGACGTAGGTCGGCACGAGGTCGCGGTAGGAGACGAGGCCGTCTCGCTACCCCCGAAGGAGTTCGAGCTGCTCGAGACGTTCCTCCGCCGCAAGGGTCGGCTCCTCACCAGGGACTTCCTGATCGAGGAGGTCTGGGGGCCGGACTACTTCGGGGACACCCGGACCCTCGACGTGCATGTGAAACGCCTGCGCCGCAAGCTCGAAGGGGACCCTCACCAGCCCGACCACCTGCTCACGGTCCGAGGGCTCGGGTACAAGTTCGTCGATTGAGGCGCCGGGCTTGGCCACCGCGTTGCCCTGAGGGATAATCCCGACTCGACGTCAAGGAGCCATCGAGACGGACACTTCCCCGACCACCGATCTGGAGCCTCGAGATCGGTACCTCAACCGCGAGCTCTCCTGGCTCGAGTTCAACGCGCGCGTGCTCGCGATCGCGGAGGACGCCTCGCTGCCCGTGCTCGAGCGGGTCAAGTTCGTGGCGATCTTCGCGAACAACCTCGACGAGTTCTTCCAGGTTCGGGTCGCCGGCCTCCAGGAGCAGGTGGAGGCGGGGGTCCAGAAGACCTCGCCGGACGGTCGGACCCCCGCCGAACAGCTCGAGGGGATCCGCGCCATCTCGCGAGCGCTCGCCACACGGGCCGCGGAGCTGTTCACCTCCGAGCTCATGCCGGCGCTCGAGAAGGAGGGCATCCGCCTCGTCCGTTCCCTCGACGGCCTCGAGCCCGCCGACATCGCGTTCCTCGAGCGGGAGTTCACCGAACACATCTTCCCCGTGCTCACCCCGTTGTCCGTCGACCCGGCGCACCCGTTCCCGTACATCTCGAGCCTGTCGCTGAACCTGGCCGCGATCGCCCGCGACCCGATGACCGGCGTGCGGCGGTTCGCGAGGGTCAAGGTGCCGCCGCTGCTGCCACGGTTCGTCGCGCTGCCCGATGGCGAGCGCTTCGTTCCCTTGGAGGACGTGATCGAGGCACACCTCGATCGCCTGTTCCCCGGGATGGAGATCGTCGCGATCCACGCCTTCCGGGTGACCCGCGACGCGGACGTCGAGGTCGAGGAGGACGAGGCGGGCGATCTGCTGGAGGCGATCCAGAGCGTGCTGCGGCGTCGGAGGCGAGGCGCCAGCTCCGTGAGGCTCGAGGTCGACGAGACGATGACGCCGGAGGTCCTGTCGCTGCTGCGGCGAGAGCTGGACCTCGAGGAGGCCGAGGTCTTCGTCACGCCGGGGCCGCTCGACCTTGCGGCCCTGTGGTCCATCTACGCGCTCGACGAGCCGGAGCTGAAGAACCGGGCCTGGGTCCCGGTGACCCAGCCACGGCTCGCCAACGGGGGCGGCGAACCGGATCTGTTCGCCGTGTTGCGGACCGGTGACGTTCTCGTCCACCACCCGTACGACTCCTTCACGTCCTCGATCGAGGCGTTCATCGAGCAGGCCGCCCTCGACCCGGACGTGCTCGCGATCAAGCAGACGATGTACCGCACCTCGACGGAGGAGAGCCGCATCATCC
>JBAVEY010000094.1:0-2020 GCA_049587975.1 Actinomycetota bacterium
CTTGATACCCCGAGCGAAGTCTGCTCTCGATCTGGCTCACGTTGGCCCTTGGACGGTTACGGGTCCGAAACGATCGAAGGAGAGCACACATGCAGCACGTACGCATCGCAACGTATGAGATCAAGGACGGCACGTTCCAGGAGCTCGCCGACCTCGCCCGGGAGGGGATGCTCCGCACGCTCCAGGAGCAGCCCGGCTTCATCCGGTACGGCCTCGCGGACCTCGGTGACCGGAAGTGCGTGTCGCTGAGCCTGTGGGAGACCCACAAGGATGCCGACGCCTCGGTCCCGGTGGTCGAGCGCTGGGTGCGCGAGCACATCGCCAGCCGCGTCGACCTCCGGACGACCCAGATCGGGGACCTAGCCTTCTTCGAGGGCACGCCCGCGAGGGTCTGACCGGTCGGTCGTTCACGGCTGCGTCGCGCCGCTGCATGAGCGCGACCGTGCGGGAGGGGGTCCACTCCGGTGGACTCCCTTCTCCACGACGAAAGTGAGAGCACCATGTCGATCCTGCAGGATCCGGTCTGCCCGCTCGATCCGTCTTCGCAGCAAGAGTCCGTCGAGCGCGGCCGTGAAGGCGAGGCCGAAAGGGGAGGGCCGGAGCCGCTCGAGGAAGCTCGTGGTCTTGTCCAAGGCCAGGCCCCGGTACCCGAGGCCGCAATGGGTTGGTGCGAGTAGGAGTGCGAACTGACGGAGGACTGGCATTGAAGCCATGGAGATCTACCACCTGACGATTCACGAGAACGGGCACTCACGACGGTTCGTCTACGAGGACCGTGATGAGGCGCTGAAGCGCCTCGCCGATGCGATCGCCGCCGGGCTCGACGCAAAGCTCGATGAGGTTGTGCGCACGCCGGCGCTTCCGAAGCCGACCGAGAGCGACCGGCGGGCGGGCCGGAACCCCGAACGCCCCGTCGGAGCATGGCTGGACTCGCAGGTCAAACGCCGTGGGTGGGGCCGCTGGCGAGCCGCCGAGGCCCTCGGCGTTCGTCTGCCGAAACTGAGCGCCTGGCTGGACGGCAGCGCCGACCCGACCGAGAGGGAACGAGAGCGGATCACGAGAGTGTTCGGACCAGGCCTTCCCTAGCCCCGAACGGCCCCTTGGGGTTCGCCTGCCAGACCGGCACCTAGTGGCACTTACCGAACTCGGCTGTCGAGTAGCCGTTTCAACTTGAGGATCCGAGATTGAGGGCTACAGGGTCGAGGGGCTAATCGGCCGAGGCGGCATGAGCGTCGTCCACCTCGCCGGGCACGGGGGCTGAGACGGAAGGTCGCGCTCAACGACCTGGGCGTCTCCCTCGATCGCGTGGCGATCTCGAACGGCGGCGACAACTACTTCCCTACGATCGCCTGCGATTCCGAGGGAACCGGCTCGTCGCCGCGTGGTTCACGAACCAGTTCGACGGGGACTTCCGCAACCGGAGCGACGTCGAGCTCGTGCGCCTGAACGACGACGGAACGGCCAAGTCCAGCCGACGGCTTGCGAGGCCGTCGAACGAGCCCGAGGCCGACCCGCTCCTTGGTGGGTTCTTCATCGGCGACTACATCGAGGTGTTCGCGCACGACCGGACGACGTGGGTCTGCTACAACGCGGACTACCGGTCACGTGCAGCTGCTGTTCGAGGGTCTCCCGATCCCGCAGCAGGACAAACTTCCTGGCCAAGGTGCGGGTGTAGCTGTCGCTTGGCTCGGTCGGAGGATGGGGCCCCGCTGGACCGGGGCCTTCATCCATCGCTTTCCGCGGACGGCGTTAACGCGCGCGGCAGCTTGAGGCAGCCAGAGGGAGCAGGTTGGTACGACGTCAGGCCGCCATCTTCCTCCGCACCGCTTGGGATCCGACGCTCCCAGGCGTGGAATAGATTCACCTCCAGAACTGACCCGATCCGCGCTGGTACTTCCTCGGAACCCGTACGGCTAGACTCGTCGCCGATGGTCAAGTCGTGGCTCGTTCGGCTCCGGTTGGCTCGTGATGACGGCGGATCGCTGAGCGAGGATGGGATCCGCGAGCTGACCGATCTGCT
>JBAVEY010000095.1:0-4288 GCA_049587975.1 Actinomycetota bacterium
CCAATGCGGGGCCACTGGCGCTCACGATTTCAGGATATGGCCTCTGACCTGCGTAGTCCCAACGGGGTTCGAACCCGTGTCTCCACCTTGAGAGGGTGGTGTCCTAGGCCACTAGACGATGGGACCGGGAAACTGGTCGGCCAGTCTAGCAACCGGGCATCCCCGGTCCGCTAGGCTCTCCTCGGTGTCAGGGTGAACGAGCAGTGAGATCTCGATCCGTCATCGGGATAGCCCCCGACCCGCGGCGGGCTGGCTCATAGGCTCCGTGTCACCCCGCGAGCGGGATGACCTCCATGCGTTCTGCCGCCCGCCGCCGGCGAAGGCCTGCCGGCGTGACTTCATTGGAGCTTGCTTCAGCCCCACTAGGGGAGAGCGGTCCGTGCGGGTGCCGCCTCCGATGATGGGCGAGGCCCCTCGTACTGGGACTCGAGCGTGATCGTCCTCACGTGGGATGACTGGGGGGGCTTCTACGACCACGTGCCTCCGCCGGACGTGACAGGAACGGCTTCGGCATCCGCGTTCCCGGGCTCGCGATCAGCCCCTGGGTGAGACCGGGACTCATCGACCATCAGACGATGTCGTTCGACGCCTACCTGCGGTTCATCGAGGATCGGTTCCTGGGCGGCGAGCGTCTGGACCCGGCGACGATGAGCCCGCCCGACTCACGACCCACCGTTCGCGAGACGGTGCCGATCCTCTGGGATCTGGCGAACGAGTTCGACTTCACCCAGACACCGAATCCTCCGCTGATCCTCGACCCGCGGCCGTGAGCCGCTCGCAACCTAATCCTCGCCCTGGTCGCGGGTGAACCCGGGCTCGCCGTCGAACTCTTGGAGCTTCTCGAGATGCATCCAGGAATGGGCGCTCGAGATCCGGACCAAGAGCGCGTGGACGTCGTCGTCGGACAGCTGACGCGGCTCCTCCTCGATGATGAACCGGCAGCGGAAGTGGTCGCCGGTCTCGGTCATCCCGCCCATCGGCGGGAAGACCTTCGTGCCGCGACTGGAGATCAGCTTGAGCGAGAGCTTCGTGTCGTGGGTCAGCTCCGTCAGGGAGGCTCCGAGCTCGCTCGCCGACAACGGCGACTCCACGAAGACGTCCAGGCCGACGACCGACCGGCTCGCCGGTCGGACGTAGTCGGGCGTCGGATCGATCTTCGGGAGCTGCAGCGGTTTCACGTCGCGGATCGTCCAGGTCTCCGTGCGTTTGCCGAGGTTGCCGATGATCGCGTTCGCGTAGTCGGTCGTGGGGGTCCCGCGGTCGTAGCCGAGGACGTCACCCGTGAGGACGCCGGACTCGAGCGTGACGAACACGGCGTGCTCGATCGTGGCCGCCTGCTCGAAGAACCCGAGATAGCGCAGCATCAGGACCGCCGACAGGATCACCGCGGTCGGGTTGATCACGTTCTTGCCGGCGTACTTCGGCGCCGAGCCGTGGACCGCCTCGAAGATCGCGACCTCGTTGCCCACGTTGGCCGACGGCGCGAACCCGAGCCCTCCGATCAGCGCCGACGATAGGTCGGACAGGATGTCGCCGTTCATGTTGGTCGTGACGATGACGTCGAATTGCTCCGGGCGCTTGACCAGCTGGTGCGCGCAGTTGTCGACGATCACGTGCCACGGCTCGATCTCTGGGTAGTCGGGGGCGACCCGTTCGAACACGCGTTTCAGCGTCCCCTCGGAGAGCTTCATGATGTTGGCTTTCGTGGCACAGGCCACCTTCGTGCGCCCCTCGCTCCTCGCGTACTCGAACCCGAAGCGCGAGATCTTCTCGCAGCCCTTCTCGCTGATCAGCTTGAGCGCCTCGGCCACGCCGGGCGTCTGCAGGTACTCGATCCCCGCGTACAGGTCCTCGACGTTCTCGCGGACCATCACCAGGTCGATCCCGCGTCCGCTGTATGGGGTCTTCACGCCGGGCATCTCACGCACCGGCCGGACGTTCGCGTAGGTCTCGAACAGCTTGCGCAGCGTGACGTTCGCCGACTTCTCGCCGAAGCCCACCGGGGTCTCGAGCGGGCCCTTGAGGGCGACGCGCGTCCGGGAGATCGACTCGATCGTCTCTGGGGGGACGCCCGAGGGGAGACCCTTGCGGAACACCTCGGCGCCCGCCTCGCACTCCTCCCACTCGATCGGGACGCCGGCGGCCTCGACGATCCGCTTGGCCGCGTCGACGCATTCGGGGCCGATCCCGTCGCCGGGGATGAGCGTCACGACGGTGGGACGGTCGGATGGGTTCGCGGTCACGAGATCTCCTTGGCCGGGTGGGCGGTCATCCTAGCCTCCGGTCACGGACCGCGACGGTCCCGTGCGATCCGACGACCCTTGGTACCCTCGTGCGGTCCCATGAGCCCGACCCCCTCTCGCCCGCGCCGGACCCTCGTCGCCCTGACGCTCGCCGCGATGCTCGCCGCCACCTGCACGGCCGCGTCGGGCCAGACGGGGCCGACCTCGTCCGGCACGGCAGGTCCATCCACGTCCCCTTCGCCTTCTCCCGGTCCCGGCCTCTCGAAGCTCGACCAGGCGAAGCTGCACCTCAAGCACCTCGTGTTCATCGTCCAGGAGAACCGCTCGTTCGATCACTACTTCGGGACCTTCCCCGGCGCGGAAGGCATCCCGATGCGCAACGGGAAGCCGACGGTGTGCGTGCCCGATCCGATCGCGGGCCGGTGCGTGCGTCCCTACCACTCGACGTCGCAGCTCCAGGAGGGCGGTCCCCACGGTCAGCGCCACTCCGAGCTTGACGTCGACGGCGGGAAGATGGACGGCTTCGTGAGGACGGTCATCGACAGCCCGCTGTATTGCGCGGACCACCGTGACGATCCCAGGTGCGACAGCTACCTCGGACCTCAAGGGCAGCCCGACGTCATGAGCTACCACACGGCCAAAGAGATCCCGAACTACTGGCGCTACGCGAAGGAGTTCGTGCTCCAGGATCACATGTTCGCCCCCGCGGACTCCTGGACCCTCCCGGCGCACCTGTTCCTCGTCTCCGCCTGGGCTGCGCACTGCTCGGACCCCCGCGATCCGATGTCCTGCTCCTCGGATCTCGATCTGAACGAGGAATTCCAGACGATGCGTTCCGGCCAAGACGTCCCGATCTGGGCATGGACCGACATCACCTACCTGCTGCACGAGAACGGCGTCAGCTGGTCGTACTACGTGGGCGACGACACGTGCTTCTTCGACCCGTGCCCCTCGGCTCACGGACGCCACAACACGGTCACGCAGCAGAACCCGCTGCCGTGGTTCACGACGATCCGCCAGACCGGCCAGATGGATCGGATCCAGACCCATGACCGGTTCTTCAGGGCGGCCGCGAACGGGACCCTGCCCTCGGTCTCGTGGGTGATGCCCTACAACGGCGTCGGCGAGCACCCCTCGTCGGGCGCCCCGATCTGGAGGGGGCAGCGCCATGTCACCCAGGTCGTGAACGCGCTGATGGAGGGGCCCGACTGGAACGACACGGCGATCTTCCTCACCTGGGACGACTGGGGGGGCTTCTACGACCATGTGGAGCCGCCGCACGTGGACCTGAACGGTTACGGGATCCGCGTCCCGGGACTGCTCATCAGCCCGTGGGCGCGAGCCGGCCTGATCGACTCGCAGACCCTGTCCTTCGACGCGTACCTGAAGCTGATCGAGGACCTGTTCCTCGACAAGGAGCGGCTCAACCCGGCGACGCTCAGCCGCCCCGACTCCCGCCCGACCGTGCGCGAGAAGGCCTCGATCCTGGGCGACCTCCTGGACGAGTTCGACTTCACCCAGGACCCGCTCCAGCCCGTCATCTTGGATCCGAGACCGTAGCTCCGTTGGTAGCCGGGGTCTGGTCGCCTGCAGCGGGCGAGTGGCTGGCCCGCCTGGATTCGAACGAGGACCAACCGATCAAGAGCCAACGACGGGGGTCCTGGTTGGGCTCCCCCTGACCGTCGGGGCAAGCCGTGAAGGTCGTCAAGTAGGTATACCATCCGCCGCCGAGCTTCGATGGCATCGAGCCGCTCGCTCCGGACGCCTGTCGCTCCGATCGATGCCCGGTCTGCAGCTACTGGCACGGGACACTTCCTGGCCTCTTAAGGCGGCTGAGAGGTATGCCGATATCTCTTGCCTGCGAGGCTATTTCGACCTCAGGAGGCGTGACGGGTGATGGAGGAGATCTGGAAGACCTCGACAGCTCCTCAGCCTTCGACCCCAACTGCAGGGCTTGACGAACGGCCCGTTCACTCCTCGGCGGCGGATGGTATGGAGCCTTTCGCAGAGGCGGCATCGCAGTTCGCCGAGCTCATGCACCGGTT
>JBAVEY010000096.1:0-8737 GCA_049587975.1 Actinomycetota bacterium
AACCTGGACGCGAACCCCAACTACACGATCTTCGGCAACGTCATCGAGGGTCTCGACGTGGCGAAGCGGATCCAGGCCCTGCCGATCCAGGACCCGACGGCGGGGATCTCGGGGCAGCAACCGGCCCAGTCCGTCTACATCGAGAAGGTCACGATCCGCGAAGGCACGTAGCCGGTACGCTGCCGGTCGCCCGGGTGCCGGAACTGGTAGACGGATGCGCCTTAAAAGCGCTGGTCCCGAGAGGGACGTGTGGGTTCGAATCCCACCCCGGGCACGCCGTGATGTGTCGGTCCCGGCATCGAAGCGCGGTTCCCCTCGACCCCGAGCGGGCGTACGATCGGGCTTCGCCTGAGGAGGGATGGACCAATGGCACGCATCTCTCGAGGGTTCCACGGCAGGCGCGCGGAGGAGCGCGGAGACTCCCGTCTGCCTCCGGGGCAACACCTCGTCGAGGACTTCCCCGTGCTCTCCGCCGGTCCGACGCCCCGCACGCCCCTGGACGAGTGGACGTTCTCCGTCATCGGCGAGTCGACCGAACCGGTGACGTGGAGCTGGGAGGCGTTCCGTGCCCTTCCGAGCGAGGAGATCCGCGCCGACATCCACTGCGTCACCAAGTGGTCGAAGCTCGACACCATCTGGGAGGGCGTGTCGGTCGACACGCTCCTGGAGAGGGGCGATCACGCGGCGACGCACGCGATCGCCTTCTCCGATGGCGACTACACGACGAACCTGCCGCTGGAGGATCTGCTCGACGGGAAGGCCTGGGTGGTGTTCGCCTACGGAGGGCAGCCGATCGAGGCCGAGCACGGCGGTCCGGCCCGGCTCCTGGTGCCGCACCTGTACTTCTGGAAGAGCGCGAAGTGGGTCCGCGGTCTTCGCGTGATGGACCACGACGAGCAGGGCTTCTGGGAATCGTACGGCTATCACAACTACGGAGATCCGTGGCGCGAGCAGCGGTATCGGGGCGACTGAACTGGACGCTGGGTGAGGTCGTCGAGCTGATCGACGAGACACCCCGCGTCCGCAGCATCGTGCTCGACGTTGCCGAGTGGCCCGGCCATCGGGCGGGTCAACACGTGGACGTGAGGCTGACAGCGGAGGACGGGTACCAGGCGCAGCGCAGCTACTCGATCGCCTCCGCCCCCGAGGATCCTCGTCTCACGCTGACGGTCGAGCGGCTCGCCGACGGCGAGGTGTCGTCCTACCTGGTCGGGGAGCTGCGGCCCGGCGACACGCTCGAGCTCCGGGGTCCGATCGGCGGCTACTTCGTGTGGGAGGCGAGCACGGGGGGACCGATCCTGTTGGTGGGCGGGGGCTCGGGCGTCGTCCCGCTGATGTCGATGCTGCGGCACCGGGAGGCAGCGGGCGTCATGGTGGGCGCTCGGCTCGTCTACTCGTCGCGGTCGTTGGAGGACGTGATCTACCGGGATGAGCTGGATCGTCTCACCGCGGCCCCCGACGGTCCCGAGGTGATCCACACGCTGACGCGATCGCAGCCCCCGGGGTGGACCGGTTACACGCGTCGCGTGGACAGCGCGATGCTCGCCGAGGTCGCATGGCCGGCATCCGGCACGCCGAGGGCGTTCGTGTGCGGACCGACACCGTTCGTCGAGTCGGTCTCGAGTGCACTGGTCCTCCTCGGATACCCGGCGACGAGCGTCAGGACGGAGCGGTTCGGTCCGACGGGAGGCTAGATGGAGAGCGTGGACATGCGGGTCGACGGCAACGCGATCGCGGGCGATCTGGGCGAGATCTTCGTCCACGACATGACCTCGGCTCGGATCGCATGCGGTGGTTGCGGTCGGGTTGAGGCGATCGGAGCGGAGCATGCGTACATGCGGGCCCCCAGCATCGTCCTGCGATGCTGCCACTGCGACCACGTGCTCCTCGTCCTCAGCCGGCGGCACGGACGGGTCCTGCTCGCCTTCGGTGGGGCGAAGTGGATGGATCTGGGGGAGGAGGCCGCCCCGGCTACCTGAGCGGGAGGCCCCTCGCCACCCGCTCGATGAGGTCCGCGGCTCGGACCGTGCCACCCGCCGACCTGATCGACCTGCCGAGCCCCTCGGCCCGCGAACGGAGATCGCGGTCCGCGACGAGCCGGTCCACCGCGCCGCGCAGATCGTCGTCCTCGAACCCGTACGTGGGGAGCCGGATCCCCAGGCCGAGCTCGTGGACCCGCTGGGCGTTGTCGTACTGATCCCAGAACAGGGGCAGGACGATCATCGGCTTGCCGAAGTGGAACGCCTCGGTCGTGGTGTTGTTCCCGCCGTGCGTGATCACGAGGTCACACTCGGGGATGACGTTGGTCTGGGGCACGCGGGCCTCGCCCCACATGTTGTCCGGCAGGTCGAACTCGTCGGCGCGGGGCCCCTTCGACACGATGTACCGGTGGGGCGTCTCGGCCAGGACGGCGACCAGCCGCTCCATCAGCTCGACGTCCGCCGAACCGAGGGAACCGAGCGACAGGTACACGAGCGCCCCGTCGCCCCGAAGCGTCTCGGGGATCTCCCACGGGTCCTCCGTCTCGCGCACCGACGATCCCAGCCGGTGCCAGGTGGGGGCCGGTGCGCGCGAGCGTGGGTAGTCGGCCGCCTCGGGGAACACGTACAGGTTGAGGCGCTCCGACTCGTGGATGAACTCCAGGTCCGGGAGCGGCGGCGCGCCGCTGTCCACGACGAACGCGTTGAACCGTTCCCACGTCTGCCGGTGCGTGCGCTCCACCTCGGCGCGGAACCCGTCCCACCCCGTGCGGTCGTCCGTCGCGTAGCCGCTGAAGGCCGGGGGGAGCGCGGGGTCCTTCAGCTCGAGCGGATTGCACGACATGATGCGCACCCACGGGGCGCCGTGGGTGAGCAGCGCCGGGAAGGCGTTCACGTTGTCCTCGACGATGACGTCGGGACGCGCCCGATCGAGGATCGCCTCGAGCTGCGGCTGGCAGTACGTGGCGCCGTCGATCAGCGAGGACCAGACGGGCTCGATGAACGTCGCGAGCTGGTCGATCGTCGGCCTGCGGAACTCGGGTGCGGTCTCCGCGACGAAGTCGATCCAGAACTGCCCCGCGTCCTGGTCGCCGTCCGCGGGCGGGGAGAGGTCGACGAGATCCTCCTCGAACCCGAGCGGCTCCAACCGCCCCTTCCACGACGCCTCCGCCGCGAACACGACGCGGTGCCCGCGTCGTTCGAGGACCTTGCCGATCCCGATGCAGTTGTTCGTCGGCCCGTAGGCACTCTCGGGCATGAAGACGATCGTGAGCGGTTCGCCGGCCATGGTGCGCCGCAGCCTACCCGAGGTGGGTCAGGTGCCGGTGATCATCGGTCAGTTCACGATGATCGTCGCTGTCATCTGCGTGTGGATCGTGCAGTGGTAGCGGAAGGTCCCCGTGCTGCGGAAGCGCCGGCGGAAGGTGTCGCCGGGGGACAGCCTTCCCGAGTCCCAGGTGCCCGTGTTCGACGTGGTGGTGTGGGTCTCGGACCCCCGGTTCACCCATCGAACCACGGTGCCGCGGTCGATCGTCAGTGAGCGCGGACGGAACGCGAAGTCCACGATCCGGACGCGAGCGACCTGCGTGCCCGCCCTCGGCGCGTTCCCGCGCTCCTGCGCTCCCACGGGCGGGGCGATGACGACGAGCGCGAGCGCGATGACGAGGCAGCGGATCGCTGATCGCATGACGGGCTCCTCCCGGTCGGGCGTGGATGATCGTGCGTCGGCCCATATCGTAGTGCAGGTCGTTGAATCGGTTCCCCGTCTGGCCTACCGTCGCTCCGACCGATCTCGCGGGTGGCCGATCGGGTTCCGGGGAGGCGATCGAGATCCAGGTGGAGGACCAGGAGTTCCTCGACGCGAGGGAGGACGCCGCGAGCGGCCCCCTGTACGGGATCGACGGACCGCGTCGCCGCCCTCGATCCGAACCGTTGGACCAGGCCTCGGCGATCGACCCGCCGGACGCACATCCCCAACCCGTCGTGGTGCTGCCGGACGACGGAGTCGACGCCGGCGGGCAGGGCGGTCGCCCGACGGTCCGGGACCGTTGGCTCGATGAATCGAGGGAACGATCCGGGGGACGCACGACCGAACGGCCGGATGCGCCGGCGGTCTCCGGATCCGAGCCCCCTCCGTCACCGACACCCGACCTGGACGAGCGGTTCGAGGCCCTGCGGTTCGAGATGACGACGGAGCTCGGGCGGCAGGTCGACGCGGCCGTCGCGCGGATGCAGGTCACGTTCGAGCAGGAGGTCGAGGCGCTGCGGACGCTGAACCGTGAGGAGGCCAAGCGCGTCCGCAGCGCGAACGGCGAGGCCTTCGTCCGGATCCGCGCCGCGGACACCCAGGAGCTCGAACGCATCCGCAGGGCCATCGACGAGGGGATCGAGCGCCTGTGTAGCGTCCTCGAGGGCCAGCTCGACCGCGTGTGGGGCGCGAACGACGTCGAGCTCGAGCGGATCCGCTCGGCAGGCGCCGACCGGCTCGAGGAGGTCCACGACCTGCTGATGCACGAGCTCGAGCGGGTCCGCGCCCAACCGCCCGCTCCCGCTCGCCCCTGGTACCGGCGGATGGCGCGAACCTGAGCCCGTTCAGGCGGGGATCGCTTGGCGCGGGGGCCCCGTCCCGGCGAGGTACGCAGATCCGTCGGCCCGGAGCCATCGGACCGTCCCGTGGGGTCCGCGCTCGACCTGCCACCCGTACTCGTGCACGAGCTTGTGGTGGAACGTGCACACGAGCACGAGGTTGTCCAGCTCGGTCGAGCCACCCCGTTCCCACCAGACGATGTGGTGCGCCTGCGTGAACCGGCGCGCCCCGCATCCGGGGAATCGGCACTCGTGATCTCGATATCGCAACTGGCGCATCATCCAAGCGGAGGGCTCGCGGGACATGCGCCCGACCTCGACCGCCCGTTCCCGCCCCTCCTCGATCACCGCCTGCACGCGGGCGTTGCACAACAGGCGTCGGGCCGTCTCGTTGTGGATCACGGGGCCGTCCTCGATCTCGCCTCCGCCACGACCCGACACCAGCGTCCCGAGCTCCGCGTGCACGACCACCGTCGCGCGATCGGGATCGGGGTCCCCGGCGATGCGCATGGATGCGAGGGCCACGAGCGCGTCCGCGCGGCGCGCGTCGGCGTGGGAGGCGCCCCGCTCACCGGGCATGCGCGGGATCTCGTCGGCGATCCGATCGAGCGCCCGGGCGACCGCCGCGCCGTCGGCCGCGGGGAGCTCGGCCTGGAGCCCGAATCGTCGCCCCTCGTCCGAGTACCACCAGGCCACCGAACGTGCCCGGTCGGCCTCCACGACGTCCTCGATCGGTCCCGAGGTCTCGAGGTCCGCCCGCCGACGGATCGCGGCGCAGGATACGGACCTGGCCCACTCGACGAGACGGGCCTCGGTCGGCCCGGTCGCGAAGCGGGTGAGCTCGACGACCTTGTCCATGCCGAGCTCGCCCTCGGAGAAGGCGGCGGCGGTGCGCTCCAACCTCGGCAGCGCGTGTGCTGCGGCGATCCAGCGCCTGGCCTTCCACTGCGAGATGCCCTGACGCATCGCGAGCCAATGCGCCAGGTCTCGGGCGCCCGAGCGGAGCCATACCTTCCGCCGATCGGCCTCGGCGATCAGTTCGAGCAGCCGCCGCTGCGCGTCACAGATAGCGGCGTGCGTCGCATCCAGGTCCTCGATGACCTCTCGCGTGCTGCGCGCATCCGGTTCACTCACTGGGAGACCTCGTTGCCTCGGGGTCACGTTGCCTCGGAGTCACGCATGAAGGTATCGAACACGCGTTCGACCCTCTATGAACTGGGTCACACGGAGCGAAGATCGTCGGGTCCTCCGCCGCGCCCACCGCGGCGTCACTTCGCGCGACGACCGCGCTCCTCAGGCCGTCAGAAGGGGAGCGGATCCGACGCGCAGACCATCAACAGGTAGTCGTGCGGATCGACGGCCGGACCGTCGTCCGGGTGCCATTCGAAGTGGTCGTGCGGACCGCCGGCGTTGCCCGTGGCCCCGACGTAGCCGATCACGTCGCCCGCCTGGACCGGTCCGAGCTTCCCGTAGGCCGACAGGTGCGCATTGTAGACGTAGCCGAAGTCTCCGTAGACATCCACCGCGAGTCCGCCGATGTGGTTGCGGGCGTCGACCGCCGTGCCGTCGAACGGCGCGACGATCGGCACACCCATCGCCGCGTAGATGTCGTTGCCCTGGTGGATGTGGTCCCCGCCCTGGTTCGGAGGGTGGTGGACCATGATGCCGAAGTCGTCCGCGATCGCCAGCGGTCCGTCCAGCGGGCACACGGCGAACGGACGGATGCTGGAGATCTCGTACTGGATCTGCTCCACGCGCTGGCGCAGTCCCGCGAGGAGCCGCTGGGACTTGGCCATCGTCCGCAGGAGCTCCTCGCGGTCCATCTCCAGCCGGCGCTTCGTGAGCTCCATGACCTGGCGCGCGCGTGCGACCTCACCCTCGGAGCGCGCCAGCCGGTCGTTGGTCTCCTGCACCTTCTGAGCCAGCACCGCGTCCCGGCGGTTCATCTCGGTGAGGAAGGACATCCTGGAGGCCGCGTCGGCCGCCGACGTGGCGGTCAGCAGATACAGGATCGGCGTGCCGCCGGTCATGTAGGCCACGCGGCTGCGTTCGTCGAGCTTGGCCTGCAGGAGCGAGGCGCGGACGCGCTGGATCATCATCCGACGCTCGAGCTTGCGGATGCGCTCCTCCGCCCCGACGATGTCCGACTGGCTCTTGGAGATCCGAGTGGCGAGCCTGTTCATGTGCCGCTGGAGCGTGCGGATCTGCTTCTGCCGCGCCCGCACCTTGTCCTTGGTGTCGTGCAGCTCGTGCTTCGCCTGCTTGAGCTCGTCGTCTGCCGACGCGAGGGTCGAGATCGCGACCCCGGGAAGGCAGGCGAGGACGAACGCAGCGAGCGATCCTGCCACGATGCGACGGGCGCGTGACGCGCCTGTTCGGGTGGTGCGCGGGCTCGACATCTCGGTGGTTCGAACGTACGCGCGCGTACGCACACGGCAACGGCGCTAAGGCGTAGGCCGGGCCGGGCGGAGGAACCCCCCAGGCGGCCGGCCCACCGGTCCCCCGAAGCACATCCTTGTCTCGAACCGACCGAGGGCTACACTCCACCTCCCCATGGGGCCTCTTCCCCGCCTCCGCCTGTTCACGGGCGCCCGGGTCCGGACGGGCTCGCTCCTGGTCCTCGTCGCCCTGTTCGCCGCTACGGCGTTGGCGATCTCGGGTCTCGCGAAGGAGCGCCGGGGTTCGGCCGAGCCGCGGACCGATGCACCCGGAGCCGCCGCACCCGGAGCCGCCCCCACCGGCGCGTCGTCCGGGGCGCCCGGTGACCCCGCCGACGAACGGGGCGGCATCTTCACGCTCGATCATCTGATCTTCGTCGTGCAGGAGAACCGGTCGTTCGATCACTACTTCGGGACCTATCCGGGCGCCGACGGCTTCGAGATGGCGGGCGGTGAGCCGACGAACTGCGTGCCGGATCCCGTCCTCGGACGGGAGTCGTGCGTGTACCACACGTCCACGGACGAGTTCCGGGGAGGACCGCACAGCCGGCCGGCCGCGCTCGCGGACATGAACGGCGGCGCGATGGACGGCTTCATCGCCGCGCTCCCGTCAACCGACCGGTGGTGCGTCGACCGTTCGGATGCCGCGTGCGCGACGTTCCTCGGTCCCGAGCAGCAGCCCGACGTCATGAGCTACCTCACCAGGCAGGACATCCCGAACTACTGGGCGTACGCGGACGCGTTCGTCCTGCAGGACCGGATGTTCGCGCCCACCGACGGCTGGACGCTGCCCGCCCACCTGTTCCTGGTCTCGGGCTGGTCCGCCTACTGCTACGACCCGGCCGACCCGATGTCGTGCGTCTCCAACGTCGATCTGAAGGAGGAGTCCCAGCGGTTCGAGTACGGGGAGGACCCGATCTACGCCTGGACCGACATCACGTGGCTGCTCGACCGGGGCGGCGTCTCGTGGGGCTACTACGTCGCGCCGGGAACGTGCTCGTTCCCGCCGTGCCACGGTGAGCGGATCGACGGGCCCGAGGGATCGACGACGACAGCGTCGAGGAACCCCTTGCCGGGGTTCGCGACCCTGCACGAGACGGGCCAGCTGGACCACATCCTGGACTACGAGGACTTCGAGCGGAGCGCGAGGCGAGGGACCCTGCCCTCGGTGTCGTGGGTGGTGCCGGGCGACCGCGTGAGCGAGCACCCGCAGTCGAGCCGCGGCGTAAGCGCCGGCATGGCGCACGTCACCCGCATCGTCAACTCGGTGATGCGCGGCCCACTCTGGGACAGCTCGGCGATCTTCATCACCTGGGACGATTGGGGCGGCTTCTACGACCACGTGCTCCCGCCGCTCGCGGACGAGAACGGGTACGGGTTGCGCGTGCCCGGGCTCCTCGTCAGCCCGTACGCTCGCCGCGGATACATCGACCATCAGTTGCTCACGTTCGACGCGTACCTGAAGCTGATCGAGGATCGGTTCCTCGGTGGTCAGCGCCTGGATCCGGCGACCGACGGGAGGCCTGACTCCCGCCCCGTCGTGCGCGAGAACCTGCCGATCCTCGGCGACCTCGCCCTCGCGTTCAACTTCGATCGGCGACCCCGGCCGCCCTTGATCTTGGACCCGACGCCGCCCTAGCCGACCTCGCCGGGCCGAGGAGAGCACCGCAGTGCCGACGACAACCGATCGCCGGTGTGATGGCCGCACGCAGCTATGCGAGAGCGACCCGGGTG
>JBAVEY010000097.1:0-1880 GCA_049587975.1 Actinomycetota bacterium
CGACGTCATCGCCTTTCTCGGCGTGTCCTCGTCTCTAGACCTGAGTGATATCAAGCGGTATCATCGTGATATGGCGCGGTCGACCTCGGAGAGCGAGCGGCTCGGCTGATCCAGAAGGCCCTCGACGGACTTCCCGAGAGGGATCGGTCAGTCGTTATCAGGTTCCTGCTCCGATCTTGGCTCGACCTCCGGTCTGGTCGTAGCCAGCCACCCGGAGCTCTGGAGGCAGCTGTTCGGTACTCGGCACCAGCGACACTAGAGCTGATGGCACCGCCGCTGCCGATCGTTCCATCGGGCGGCGAGCATCAGACGTTCCCCGTTCGATTGCCAGAGGAATCGCACGCTGCGCTCAAAGCGTGGTGCGCCGAACATGGATTCTCCATGGCCACGGTCGTACGGGGACTCGTGGAGAACTTCTTGCGGACACAAGGCCCTCAAGGGAGGACCGAGGTTACTGGCTGACGCCGTCAGGGGCGTGCTCCCCAGGTACATTGGCGAACGCTGCATCCCCACCAGCACCATCCGTAGGTACGGATCCCCCGCGGCGTCGATCAGCAGCTCGCCGAAGGCCGGGTCGCCGGTCGCCGTGATGCGGAGCGGACGTGGCACGGCACAAGTCCTGAACTAGCGTCTGAGCCGCTCCCAAGCCGCATACACGAGTCGCCGGCCCGTCTCCGTTGACATCGGAACGTCGTTTGTGTCCGGATACGTCTGCGTTTCACCCATCGACGGCCGGGGGAGTCTCGGGGTACCTGCCTTCCATCCGGTCCTGCACCTCGCGGAGGCGCTCAACGACGCCGTGCAGGATCGCCACTGTCAAACTGGGATTCTCGATCAGGAACGGGTCGAAGTAGATCGTCTCGATCACGAGCGCCTCGACCGGCTCGATGGCTATGACGCTCGCCGATCGGCGTGCCCTGCTCAATGATGCCCGCTCACCGAAGAAGTCCGCGCCCGTTCCACCCGACCGCTTACTACCACTTAGCAGGGCCATCTCGCCGAAGAAGTCCCCCGGTCCAAGCTGGTGGGTTGCCCCACCAGCGTCGACTGAGGCCGTTCCCGATAGGATCACGAAGAGCCCGCCCGAATCCGCGCCTCGCTCGACCAGCGTTTCCCCGGCCTCAAAAGTGCGTCGTCGACCTATGTTCGCCACGCGCATGAGGTCTTCGTCTGTCAGCTCGCTGAACAAACGCAGGCGGCGGAGCGCCTCGGCGTCCCTCGATGGGCCGCTCATCGGGGCCCGTCCCATCCGCTACCGCACATTGGTCGTAAACGTACCTGAGGATTCCGTCTACGACGCGCGCTGAAGCTGCCGTACCGGTTCTTGGGCAGGCACTTCGGCGAGATGCCGAGCGTCGGGAAGAGTTGCCATTCGCCACCATCTCCCCTGGGCCCGATCTGGCACCCATCGGCCACCGGGAGAGGAAAAGAGGAGGTTCTCTACGATCCTTTCGTTTGCGAAGACGGCTACAGGGTCCAGCGTGATGCGTTGGTCTAGCGCTATGAACTTGTCGCCCCCCACGTGTGTCGGGCCTTTATCACCATCTCCATGGTGTAGGGAGTGGGAGCCTTGTTGGCCGTGAGCCCCGGGGGAGCGTGAAGCGAATGCCCTGAGTGCGATGCCCGAACAGGCCTCGGGTGAGGGTCGCCCGCGGAGCGCCGGCGCCGCTGGTGAGTGGCAACGATCTGGCAACACACCCGGCGGGCAAGTACAGAACGAAATGGGAGACCTTGGGACCGGTAGCGCCCCCCGACCAGGCACGACAGCACAACCTCGGATGAGCCCAAACATCCCGGGATGCGAGAAACGCCCCTCTCAAGGTGGAGACACGGGTTCGAACCCCGTTGGGACTACGAACGAAACCGCAGGGCAGAAGCGC
>JBAVEY010000098.1:0-17012 GCA_049587975.1 Actinomycetota bacterium
CGCCGGGTTCGCGGCCCTCGCACGCGCGGCCGCGTGGAACGCGGGGGTCGTGCTCGTGGTCGCGGCGGCGGTCGCCGGGCCGGCGGCGGGTGACGGATGGGCCGGGGTCGCGGAGACGGGCTGGGCCCTCGTGCTGGGGACCGCGGTGCTGCAGTTCGGTCTCATCGCCTCAGCGTGGCGAACGCCACCCGATTGATGCCTTGCCCGAACCGCCCGACTCGGCCTCGCGGCGCCGAGCCGCCTGACTGCGCAAGGCCGAACGGCCCGTCGGGACCGGGGCATCGGGCCTGTCGCGACGCGTCGGGACTCGCCACCATGGTCCGATCGGAGGTGGGCGATGGGTCGATGGGAAGGGTTCCGGCAATGCCCGGGCTGCGGCTACGACATCGCGACCGGCGATGGCGAGCGATCGTGCGCGTGGGGGGACTGCCCGTACCTGCCGGAGGATCTCGACGTCTTCTGCCCGAACTGCCGGTTCAACTTCTTCACGTGGCAGGGCAACTCCGGGTGCGGGCGGCCCGGGACCTGCGAGGACGGACTCGAGCCGCGCTCCCACGTCGCGAACGTTCGGAGCTGGCTGCTGTCCCGGCAGCCCAACCTCGGATCCGAGGTTGGCCCGCTGGCGAACGGTCCGGGCCCGTGACATGATTGCCCGCGTCGTAGGCGGTCGCCACGCCGGCCGCCGCGGGCCGGCGCCCTCATGAGGACCCGGTCCGCTTCGTTCCGAAGCGATGGGGGTGGGGAGACGTCCTGGCTCCGAGCGGTGGGTCTGGCCGCGGTGATGCTGGTGGCGAGCTACCTCCTCTACGTGCTGATACCGAACAACCTGCTCGCCTACCTCTCGCTCCACACATCGCCTCGGAACCGTGACCTCCTGGTGAGCCTGTGGTGGGTCGTCGCGCTCGTGTTCGGGTGCTGGCTGTTCGTCCGGCTGCAGCGGACCAGGGCGGGCTAGCCGGTGCCGTTCGAAGCGAGTCCCATCGGGGCCGGGTGGTTCGACGACAACGTCCCCTGCACGCGCGCGTGCCCCGTGCTGACCAATGCCGGTCGGTACGTAGCCGCGATCGCCGCGGGCGACGACGAGCTCGCCTATCGGATCGCTCGCCTCCCGAACCCTTTCCCGTCGATCTGCGGACGTGTGTGCGCCGCGCCGTGCGAGATCGCCTGCCGCCGAGGGTCGATCGACCAGCCGATCGCGATTCGCGCGCTGAAGCGGTACGTCTGCGAGCGGTTCGGCGTTGAGAGTGGACACGGTCCCCATGTGTATGCGGACGCCATCTCCAAGGCGCCTGCCCGGGGCGAGCGGGTCGCGATCGTGGGATCGGGTCCCGCCGGCATGGCGTGCGCTCACGATCTGGCGACGTACGGGTACCGCCCCGTGGTGTTCGAGGCCCAGGACCGACCCGGCGGCATGATGGTGCTCGGCATCCCTCCCTACCGGCTTCGTCGCGACGTCCTCCAGGACGAGATCCGGGCGATCTTGGACATGGGGGTCGACCTTCGGACCGGCCAGGTCCTCGGTCGCGATTTCTCGCTCGCCTCGCTGAGGGACGACGGCTTCGAATCGGTGTTCCTGGGCGTCGGGTGCATGCGTGGCCGAGACCTGAGCATCCCGGGCGTGGAGCTCGACGGCGTGCTCCGCGCCGTGGACTTCCTGCTCAACGCGAACCTCGGATATCGGGTGGAGCTCGGCGACGACGTCCTGGTGATCGGTGGCGGGAACGTCGCCCTCGACGCGGCCCGCACGGCCCTCCGCGAGATCGCGGCCGGGGGGTCGACCCAGGACGTCTCACCACCGGCCGACGACCAGGACCTCGAGGGCGCGGTGACCCAGACCCTCGACGTCGCCCGCGTCGCGAAACGGCTCGGCGCACGCCGCGTGCGGGTCGTCGCGCTCGAGAGCCGCGAGGAGATGCCGGCCCACGAGTTCGAGATCGAGGAGGCGGAGCTCGAAGGCATCGAGGTGCTCACTCGTCTGGGCCCGAAGGCGATCCTTGGCGACGAGCGGGTGAGCGGGCTCGAGACGCTCCGGGTCGCGTCGGTGTTCGACCCCGACGGTCGCTTCAACCCGCGGCTGATCGAGGGGACCGAATCGACCCTCGAGTGCGATTCGGTCATCTTGGCGATCGGCCAGGCACCGGACCTGTCGTGGCTGTCGGACGACGACGGCGTCGAGCTCAGCCCGCGTGGCACCGTGTCGGTCGATCGCGAGTCGCTCGCGACGAGCGCGGACTGGATCTTCGCAGGCGGCGACGTCGCGTTCGGTCCGCGGAACCTGATCGACGCGATCGGGGACGGGCGCCGCGCGGCAGCCTCGATCCACCGGCGGATCGCGGGCGAGGAGCCCCCCCTTCCGACCCTGTCCGGACGGAAGCTGCTGCCGATCCTCGAGGTGCGAGGACGGACCGCCGACTACACCGAGTACCCCCGGGTCCCGATCCCGGCGGAGCTCTCGGAACGCCGGATCGGCTCCCCCGAGGTCGAGCTCGGCTACACGCCCGAGCAGGCTCGCGAGGAGGCATCGCGGTGCCTGCAGTGCTTCCTCAACATCATGCTCGAGCCGACGATCTGCATCCTGTGCGGGGGATGCGTGGACATCTGTCCCGAGAAGTGCATCCGGATCATCCCCACGCAGGAGATCGTGGGGATCGAGGCCACCGGTCCGTCGAGCGCCCTGATCATCCAGGAGGAGCTCTGCATCCGCTGCGGGCTCTGCGTGGACCGGTGCCCCACGCACGCGCTGTCCCTGCAGGGGTGGTCGGAGACGTCGACCGCCCCCGTCGCGCTCGAGCCGATCGGGAGCTGAGGGGGAACGATGGCCTCGAACGGACGCCGCGTGCGCGACCGGGTCTGGTACCGGTCGATCTTCCATCCAGGGGAGGCCATCAAGGAGAGCGAGGTCTATCGATCCGCCATCCGTCACCCGTCGCCATCCACGCCCCGCGGCCGGGCCTTGACCTCGTTCCAGAACTTCTTCCTCCACCTGTACCCGGTGAAGGTGCCGCGTGAGGTGATGTCGTTCCGATCGACGCTGCGCCTCGGGTTCATCTCGGCGGTGCTCTTCGGGGTGCTCACCATCTCGGGGATGTACCTGATGTTCTTCTATCACCCGACCCCTCCCGACGCGTACTTCGACATGCACTCGCTCGCGACCACCGTCGCGTTCGGCCAGTTCGTCCGCAACATCCATCGATGGTCGGCGCACCTGATGGTGCTCACCGTGTTCGCGCACCTGTTGCGCGTCTTCTACGCAGGTGCGTACAGGCCACCCCGACAGTTCAACTGGGTGATCGGCGTCTTCCTGCTGCTGGGCACGCTCTTCCTGTCCTTCACCGGCTACCTGCTCCCGTGGGACCAGCTCTCGTACTGGGCGATCACGGTGGGGACGAACATCGCCGGCTACGTCCCGCTCATGGGCGACGGGGTCCGCAAGATGCTCCTGGGTGGTGCCGATGTCGGCAGCGCCACGCTGCTCCGCTTCTACGTCCTCCACGTCTTCTTCGTCCCGGCGCTGACGGTGATCGGGCTCTGCATCCACATCTGGCGCGTCCGCAAGGACGGGTTCGCGATCGCGGATCGGGGGCGGGAGCCGGCGCCCGCGGCCGAGGCCGCCGCCCCCGCCCCCGAGGAGGTGAACGCCGATGTCTGATCACGGCGAGCCGCGGGAGCGGTACCGCCTCCTGGGGATCGTCCCCCGCGAGATCGAGCAACGCGACGAGCAGGAGCCCGACGACACCGTCTTCACCTGGCCGCACTTCCTGATCCGGCACGTCGTGATCGCGGCCGTCACGATCGCGGTCGTGTTCGCGATCGCGATCGCGTTCGACGCGCCGCTCAAGGACATCGCCAACCCCAGCCTCACGCCGCAGGAAGCCAAGGCCCCCTGGTACTTCGCGGGTCTGCAGGAGCTGCTGGCGCACCTGCAGCCGATGGTCGCGGGGATCTTGATCCCGGGAGCCGCCCTCGTGTTCCTGTTCGCCCTCCCGTACCTGGACCGCGGCGAGGGGTGGCGGATCAGGGACCGGAAGATGGTCGTGATCGTGTTCACCGTGCTCGCGCTGGCGGCGTTGGTGCTCACGGTCGTCGGCGCGTTCTTCCGTGGCCCCGGCTGGTCGTGGGTCTGGCCGTGGGATCACCTCTACCTGGAGCTGTAGCGATGGCCGGCGACGAGACACCTGCGGAGACGCCCGGGTCCGAGCCCATGGCTCGGCGGGACTTCCTGAGCACGACCTGGAAGGTCCTCGGTGTGGCCCTCATCGTCGAGGCCGGTTGGACGAGCTACGACATCTTGAACCCGAAGCCGGCCGCGGGTTTCGGCGGGGTCGTCGACGCGGGACCGGTGGAGGACTACCTCACCGAAGGCACCGTGAAGTACTTCCTCGACGGACGCTTCTACGTGACCCAGTTCCAGGGGGGCCTGCGCGCCCTGTATCAGAAGTGCCCGCACCTCGGCTGTAAGGTCGGCGATTGCACGACCGCGGGTGCCTCGTCGGGCTTCCGATGCCCCTGCCACGGCAGCATGTACAACGTGATCGGCGAGTACCTGGACGGCCCGGCGCCTCGCGGCATGGACCGATTCCCGATCTCGATCGAGAACGGGCACGTCATGGTCGACACCTCGTCGGTCGTCGAGGGGCCGGCGCGCGGGGTCCTCACGGGTCCGACGGAGCCACCGACGTCGTGCGGGAGCGATGGATGACCGAGACGCTCCGCGAGGACCCCGCCCTCGTCCGACGATCCCGACGCTGGACCTGGGTCGGGACGTTCATGCTCCTGCTGCTGGTGGTCGCCTTCCCCCTCTACAAGGCCGTGGAGTCCTCCCGCCGAGCGGATGCGGTGCGCTCGCAGGACGTCGCCCTGATCTCGTCCGGGCAGCAGCTGTGGGCGATCAACTGCGCGGCGTGCCACGGCACGAACGGCCAGGGTGTGGACGCGCCCGCGCTCAACTCCCAGGAGTTCTTCGAGGGGACCTCCGACGAGCAGATCGCGGGCATCGTGCGGGGCGGCGTGCCGGGGACGGCGATGCCGGCATGGTGGAACGAGTACGGGGGGCCGCTCACCGATCAGCAGATCGCCGAAGTGGTCGCGTACGTCCGCTCCTGGGAGAAGACGGCGCCGAGCTGTCCCGATTGGCGAACGCCGTCCTGTCCCGGTTCGGGGGCCTGAGGGTGACCCGCCGGATCCCGCTCGTCGCGGCGCTCGCGGGCATGCTCCTCGCCGCCTGCTCGAGCGCCGGCCCCGAGGGCGCGAGCGGCACCGTCGTGTACATCCCCGGTTACCAGCCGGGCGGCGGGGGGACCGCCGCCGTCGTCCCGCAGGGATACACGGCGGCGGATCAGCCGATCGCGGTCGGCCTGGGCGAGACCGACCCCACCCACATGTTCATCGACCTGTCCCAGACCTACGCCGCCGAGGGCTCGGTCACGTTCATCGTGACGAACCAGGGAGCAGAGACGCACGAGTTCGTGGTGCTGCGCACGGACTCGCCCGCGGACTCGTTCCCCATCGTGTCGTTCGAGGGGGAGCCCAACCGGATCGACGAGGACGCACCCGGTGTCACGAACGTCGGCGAGACCGGCGACATGGAGCCCGGGACGACCATGGCCCTCACGATCGACATGTCGGCCGGCCACTACGCCGTGGTCTGCAACCTGGCCGGGCACTACGCGATGGGGATGCACCAGGACTTCAACGTGGTGCCGGCGGGCTCGACCCCGATCGAGGTCGGCCTGGGCGAGACCGACCCCACCCACATGTTCATCGACCTGTCCCAGGCCTACGCGCCGCAGGGCCAGGTCACGTTCATCATCACGAACCAGGGGCAGGAAGATCACGAGTTCGTGGTCCTCGCGACCGACACCCCGGCCGCGGACTTCCCGATCACCGGGTTCGAGGGCGAGCCCAACCGCTTCGACGAGGACGCCAAGGGGCTGACCAACGTGGGGGAGACCGGCGACCCGCCGATGGCGCCCGGCACCTCGATGATGCTCACGATCGACATGTCGGCCGGCCACTACGCCGTGGTCTGCAACCTGGCCGGGCACTACGCGATGGGGATGCACCAGGACGTCTGGATCACCCCCGCCACGTCGGCCGCCTGATCCGGGCGACCCCGGCGCCTACGCGAAGTGTTCGGGACCCGAGTTCGCGGAGGGGCGTCCCTCGGCGGCCATGGCACGCTCGCGGTCCTGATCGGTGACGCTCGGGCGAACGATCACGTAGATCAGGATGCCGAACAGCGGCAGGATGAAGATCAGCAGGATCCATCCGGCCTTCGCGCCTCCGGACAGGTCACGGCGGCGGAAGACGTCCGCGAACACCGCGATGAACATCCAGATCAACGCGACCCAGAAGAAGAACACGAGCATCGACCACATGAGGTCGCCGAACCCGAAGTCCGCCAGCATCGCCTACTCCTCCCTCTCGATCGGGTCTGTCCCGTCGCACCTCAGCGCGCGAGCATCCGGCCGACGGCGCCCATGAGCTCTTCCGCTTGTTCGTCCGGGTCGCTGGGGCCTCCGTGACCGCCGATCAGGCAGTGACGGACGTGGCCGTCCAGCAGCCCGAGGCCGACCTTGTCCAACGCCGCCCCGACGGCGTTGATCTGGGTCACGACGTCGATGCAGTAGCGATCTTCCTCGACCATCCTCGCGACGCCTCTGACCTGACCCTCGATCCGGGCCAGACGCGCCATGAGCTCCTGCTTCGTCGCCGTGTACCCGCGTGTCTGCGTTGCCATGGTTGCCTCCTGATCGGTGGCTGTTCGTGTCGAACATGATACCCTATCAGGGTATAGGTATCAAGCGGCGGGGCCGCGACGGCATGACCTGCCGACGGAGGGTGAGGCCGGATGACGGGAACGCAGATCCTCGTGACGGCGGGCGGCGCGGGGCTGATCGCAGCGCTCACGTGGTTCTTCTTCGGCCCGAAGCAGGCGCGGCGAGCCGAGGTGCGCGGAGGGGTCCAGGAGGTGGAGATCACCGTCAAGGGCGGGTACTCGCCCAACCTGATCCGTGTCCAGGCAGGCGTTCCGCTTCGGCTCGTCTTCGACCGTCAGGAGAACAGTGATTGCTCCTCGCGGGTCGTCTTCCCCGACTTCGGGGTGAGCAAGTCCCTTGCTGCGTTCGGCCGGACGACCGTCGAGTTCACACCGACGAGGGCGGGGGAGTTCGGGTTCGCCTGTGGGATGAACATGCTCCACGGCACGCTCCTCGTGGGGGCGGGAGATGGCGACGCCGAGGTCGACGGGGACGTGCGGGACCTGGCGTTGCCCGGTTCCCGACACGCACCCGTCACGGCCCACAGCCACGAGATGGCGAGAGCCGTCGGTGTGGGACCGACCCGACAGGTGAGCGGCACCAGTCGCGTCGAGTTCTCGCTCCGGGCCGATGGGCTGGCGTGCCCCACGTGCGTCACGAACATCGAGTCCCTGGTCGACCGGATGCCCGGCGTGGACCGCGTCCAGGCCAACACCGGCGCTGAGCGGGTGACCGTCGACTTCGATCCCTCGCAGGTCGGGATCGAGGAGATGCGCCGCGCGATCGGGGCCGCCGGGTATCGGGTCGAGGAGCGCCGCGACCCCGGGTCGGTGGACACGGAGGAGACGGAGGCCGTCGCTCGGCGCGCCGAGATCCGTGACCTCTCGCGCCGCGTCGTCGTCGGCGCGATCCTGACGGCGCCGGTGCTCCTGTCCGTCATGGCGACGCAGGTGTTCGACGCGACCTGGGTGCCGGGCCTCCTCTCGGACCGGTGGGTGCAGCTCGCGTTCATCGCGCCCGTCATGTTCTATACGGGCTGGCCGATCCACCGGACCGGTTGGCTTATCCTCAGTCACCGCTCGGCCGACATGAACTCGCTCATCACGCTCGGCACCTGTGCCGCCTTCGGGTACAGCCTTTTCGTCACGATCGCCCCGGGCGCTGTGCCGCCGGATCTCCGGGAGGTCTACTACGAGGCCGTCGGCGTGATCCTCACCCTGATCCTGCTCGGCAGGTTGCTGGAGGCGCGGGCCAAGGCCGGCACCGGCGAGGCGATCCGCAAGCTCATCGGGCTTCAGGCGAAGACCGCCCGCACCCTCCGCGACGGCGAGGAACGCGAGACCCCGATCGAGGACGTCGTGGTCGGAGACGCGATCCTCGTCCGACCCGGCGAGAAGATCCCGGTCGACGGAGAGGTGCTCGACGGGCACTCGGCCGTCGACGAGTCGATGGTCACGGGGGAACCGATCCCGGTCTCGAAGGATCCCGGTGACATCGTGATCGGCGCGACGATCAACCAGACCGGCGCGTTCCGGTTCCGCGCGACGAAGGTCGGTCGGGACACGATGCTCGCCCAGATCGTCGGCCTCGTCGAACAGGCGCAGGCCTCGAAGGCACCGATCCAACGCCTCGCCGATCTCGTCGCGAGCTACTTCGTTCCCGCGGCGGTCTTCATCGCGATCGGCACGTTCGTCATCTGGTTCGACTTCGGCCCCGCCCCTGCGTTCACCTTCGCGCTCGTGAGCGCGGTGTCCGTGCTGATCATCGCGTGCCCGTGCGCGCTCGGGCTCGCGACGCCGCTGTCGATCATGGTGGGGACGGGCAAGGGCGCCGAGAACGGTGTCCTGATCCGCTCGGCGGAGGCCCTGGAGACGGCTCACAAGCTGAACGCGATCGTCCTGGACAAGACCGGAACGATCACGAAGGGCGCGCCGGCCCTCACCGACGTCGTCACCGACGGCCTCGAGGAGGAGACGTTCCTCCGTCTGGTGGCATCGGCGGAGCGCTCTTCGGAGCATCCGCTCGCCTCGGCCATCGTGGCGGGTTCCGAGGCACGAGGGATCGGCCCCGGGGACGTGAGCGCGTTCGATTCCGTCACGGGCCAGGGCGTCCGAGCCACCGTGGATGGGCATGAGGTCATGGTCGGCCGGAAGGAGCTCCTCGCCGCCGCGGGGGCCGACCCATCCGCGTTCGAGGGGACCGCCGCCGGCCTCGCATCGGAGGGGAAGACCGCGATCTACGCGGCCGTCGACGGACGTCCCGCCGGCGTCGTCGCCGTCGCCGACACGATCAAGGAGGACTCGCCCTCCGCCGTTCGCGCCCTCCGAGATCTCGGGCTCGAGGTCGTCATGATCACCGGCGACCACGCCCGCACGGCCGAGGCCGTCGCGCGACAGGTCGGCATCGAACGCGTCCTCGCGGAGGTGCTCCCGCAGGACAAGGCGCTCGAGGTTCGGCGGCTGCAGGACGAGGGCAAGCTGGTCGCGATGGTCGGTGACGGGATCAACGATGCGCCCGCGCTCGCGCAGGCCGATGTCGGTGTCGCGATCGGGACCGGTACCGATGTGGCGATCGAGGCCGCGGACGTGACGCTCATCTCCGGCGACCTGCGCGGCGTGGTCTCGGCGCTCGCGCTCAGCCGGGCCACGATGCGGAACATCAGGCAGAATCTGTTCTTCGCGTTCATCTACAACTCGATCGGGATCCCGATCGCAGCCGGCATCCTCTACCCGTTCTTCGGGGTCGTGCTCAACCCCATGATCGCGGCGGCGGCGATGGCCGCGAGCTCGCTCTCGGTCGTGATGAACGCGAACCGTCTCCGCGGCTTCAGACCGCCGATCGTCGCGACCGTTGAGGGGCCTCCGGTAACCGAAACCGTCCGCGTGGAAGTCGGGGAGCGGGTACCCATCGGGAAGGGGGAGCCGATGGCGATCGTGACGGACCCCGTCTGTGGCATGAACATCGATCCGGCCACGGCGCCGGCGAGCGTGGAGTACGGGGGGACGACGTACTTCTTCTGCTCTCCGGTTTGTCGCGACACCTTCACGGCCCAGCCCGAGAAGTACGCCGCGTGACGGCCGGGTGATCGGCTTGACCCGATGAACGAAGGGGGTACACGCTCTTGGTGGGAGTTCCCTCCTAGATCAGCGAGCCTCACAACCCGCTGACGTCCGCCTGTTCACGAGGCAGTTCTAGGGCCCCAACCGCTGCGAGCTGCATCTTGCGAGACGACCCCAAGCTCGTCCCTTGCCGCGCCGGTCAGGATGAGACCCTCGTCGATCTTCGCCACTCGCGTGTGGCCGGCCACCGGTCACACGTTGATGTCGACGAAGACCGTGGCCGAGTGAACCTTGAGTGGCTCTGGATGTTCGGCACGGTCGTTCGTGCACTTGAGGAACCGATCGAACCACTGTGCCTTCGGGCCGCGAGACGACGGACGGGCTCCGACGCACCGGAGTCTCGCCGATCGAACAGATGGGCAGAGAGATCGCTCCGCTGCCCCTCGGCCTTTGGCTTAGTCCGGACGATAGTCGATCCGTAGGCCAACGGAGGTAGAGCTCATCACCCGCCATCTCCGATACTTACCCACCAGATGGGCTACAGGAGGAGTGTGAATTCGTCGAGTTGCTCCTGCATAAGAAGTAGGGAACGCGGCTCCGGTTCCTTCTAGGAACCGGATGGTGGTGACGGGACTTGGCCCGATGCCTCGCCGCTGGCGCGCGGGCTTTCCTGCATCGTCGCAGTCGAAGGGCAGGGCGATCAGGTGCAGTGACTGCCCTGGAGTCAACCTGGAGTCAGAAGGAGCACAGGGATGCTTAGTAGGTTCGTCGCAAACATCCGTGCCGGTTTCTCCCTGATCACCCGCCTGACCGCCGGGAAGGTGGCGGCCGGGACGATCATCGTCGCCTCCTTGGTGATTCCCGAGGGGTGGAGGCTGCTCGTCACCATCGCGGCCCTCGGTCTGCTGTTCACGACTGCCGGTGCGTACCTGGGCATCGATCTCGAGGCAGAGAGGAAGGAGGCGAACACGGATGCTTTCGCTGACCCGTCGTAAGTTCCGCAGGGTCCACGACGACGAGGGCGGCGCCGTCCTGCTCATCGTCGTCCTCGCTCTGGTGGCCGTGGTCGGGATGCTTGTCCTGGTGTTCGACCTGGGGTCGCTGGTGTCGACTCGCAGGACGGCGGTCAAGGCGGCGGATGCCGCGGCCTTGGCTGCGGCGCAGTCCTGCTTCGATGGGGACGCGGCCGGAGCCCCGGTCGCAGCCCAGCAGCTTGGCCTGGCCAACATGCAGGACTCCGGCACGAGCCTCTCGGGGACCACCTCCACGATCATCGCGCAGGAAGGCTGCGGGACGAGCAGGGAATACGGGTACGTGACCGTCAGGGTCGCCACGAACCAGGACCTGTTCTTCGCTCCGATCTTCGGCATCGACTCGCACGGCATCGCCGCTGAGGCTACGGCGGCCTGGGGCATGGTGATCGGACCGCCGGTGCCGGTCATGGCCTCGATCGGCGGACCAAACGCCTTCTCGTCGTGCGATATCCCCGACCCGACTCCGGGTGAGACGTGTTACGTCCTCATGGACAACAACCACAATGGAGGCGGCCAGTTCGGGTACCTGAGTCTGACCGATTGGTATCCGGTAGGGACC
The DNA here is from genome assembly GCA_049587975.1 of Actinomycetota bacterium. Lineage (GTDB taxonomy): Bacteria > Actinomycetota > UBA4738 > UBA4738 > HRBIN12 > DASSJM01. The sequence continues at coordinate 11,411 of JBAVEY010000098.1, forward strand.
GACCCGCTGACGATGGACTGCAACTCGGGGGGCGGCACCAACCTGCTCCGCGATGAGATCGCCGGGATCAGCATGCCGAGGTATGTCTACGGTGCCCCGGCTTGGTCGTGCCAAGTGCCCGGCGAGAGCGCCCAGACCTGGCCGACCCTGGCGGGACTGACTCGCTGGTTCCCGTTGACCAACCCGGCCGTCACCGAACCATCTGGCAAGTTCTACTACGTCCAGGGGTTCGCGCAGGCCACGGTCGTCAGCGTCGAGCAGAAGAGCTGGAGCGACGTCGCCACCAACCCGGGCAACGGCAATGGGAATGGTGGGGGCAACGGCAATGGGAATGGAGGGGGCAACGGCGGCAACGCGGGTCCGCCCTCGATCGACACGACCCAGCAGACCTGCGGCAACGGCATCCTGGTTCCGCCGAACGGCAGCTACTCGTGCATCGGGCTGACGTGGCACACCTCCTTGATGCCCACGCCCGGCGACACGGCGATCGCCGAAGGAGTACATCTCATCGATTAGCGAGGCAGGATCTCGGGCCAGCGAGGGGATCCCCCGACCCGGGCTCTACCAAGCAAGGGGTGAACGATGCAGAGGGGATTGGTACTCATGATTGCGCGGCTCATCGCTTGGCGGTGCTCGCGTCCCGAAGCCGAAGTCGACACACTCATGATCGAGCCGTTCAACGCCGCACACGCGGATGACCCGCGCATCATGCCTACGATCTTCGACCAGAGGACATGGCGTGCGTGGTACACCTCGCCGGTCACGTAGGAGGGCAAATGTATTCGCTCATCGACGACGGTCAGGGGAACTACAGGTACGGGAACCGGCACGAACAGTTCGCGGAGCAGGAGAAGATCCCCGAGCCCGACCAGAGGTACACGGTGCGTGCGCTCCTGCGCGATGCGGACGAGGTGGGCAAGCAGATGACGCTGGAGGAGCTGAAGGCGAAGATCACCGCCATCCTGCCGGGGGCCACCTTCGAGATGGACGACCTCGGTCAGATCGTCATCCGCTCCAGTTCCCGGCTGCGCATCGACCCAGAGGCATTGGGCCAAGCCCTGCGCGAGAAGGCGCGCATCTACGCCCCGCGCAAGAAGGGGCTGTTCAGGAGGGCAGGTAACCGTGGGTGAGCAAGTGAGCCCGGATGGGGGCCGGTCAGCCTGAGGGGTACACATATCGATGTCATGCAGCCACTTCCCAGGGCGAGGGCTTCGTCTCCATCGACGCTCCAATGCAGGCACCCGTCCGCCAGCACGCGGTCGCCGTCGTGGCGCGGGCGCCTCTCCAGCGTGGCGTCGTGGAACTGCGACCAGTGCAGTGCGAGCCGCAGCGGGGACCGTGGGGACCTTCGTGACCGGCAGGCCCTCCTCGGCGAGCATCAGTAGCACCCACGTCCAGTCCGCCTCGAAACAGAGGAGCTCGCGGACGGTGTAGCGAGCCGAGACGGCGCGGATCTCCTCGGCGACGTCCGAGGGATCGACGCGCTCGGTCTCTTCCCAGATCCGGTCGGGAAGGTGTACGGGTCGGACATGGTGCAGCCGACGATCGCGACGGTGTCGCGCGCACGAGTAGCCGTGAACGCGACGGTGAAGTGAAATGAGCGAACACAGCACGGGCGTTGGCCATCACACTCCGTGAGGGGAGAGATGCTATCCACCCCGAGGAGAGGGGAATGACCGCCGTTCGGTGCGGCTGCGCTCCACTACGTGAAGTGACGGATGTGACACCCGTATCCGGTGAGGTCTCTTCAGATCAACTACCGAGAGGAACTTGAAGCGGCCGGACTCCGTGCTCGACGGCCCGCTGAGCGCGCGTACGCCTGCGGTAGGCCAGCGCGGCGATCGCGATCAGGAGCGTGGAGGCGAACAGGGTGAGGCTCGCGAGCGCGTTCAGCGAGGGCAGCGGACCACGTCGCGCGGAGGAATAGATCAGGATGGGGACGGTCTGGGTGTCCGCGCCGACCGAGAGCTGCTGAGAGATCACGAAGTTGTCGATGGAGGCCGCGAAGACGATCACCGCGCTCGCGAAGATCGCGGGCGCGAGCAGCGGCAGCAGGACCCGCCGCAACGACTCGAGGGGGGAGGCACCCAGGTCCATCGCGGCCTCCTCGTACTCCTTGCCGATCGACAGGAGCCGCGCCCGAACGACGATCACCGGATAGGCCATCATGAACATCGACAGGCCCATCAGCTGCGCGGTGAACCCCGGCCCGATCCCCTCCGCGACCTGGACGAAGAACAGGAACAGCGCCACGCCGATCGCGATCTCGGGCGTGATGAACGAGAACAGCATCACGAAGTTCGCCGTCCCCGATCCTCGCCCGCGCCAGCGATCGAGGGCGAGCGCGAACGTGACCCCGAGCGGGACGGCGATCAGGACGGTCAGGGCGGCGAGCTTCAGGCTCTGCGTGAGGGCATCGAGGAGCACCGGGTCGTCCCACACCGAGCTCACGTTGCCTACGTACCACTGCGTCGAGAACCCCTGCCACGAGGTGAGCGAACGCGTCGAGTTGAACGAGAACAGCACCGCGATCGCCACCGGCAGGAGCGACCAGGCCATGTAGGCGATCGCCACCGCCCACAGGAACCGGGGCCGCCCCCAGGGGTTCCGGAGCCAACTGCCCAGACGACGCGCGGGGGACGGATGAAGCGTCTCTGTCCGTGCGTGGCTCGAGCTCACGCCGCGAACAGCTCCTCGGCCCGCTCGGTCGCGCGCAGGTAGTACAGCATCGGCACGATCAGCAGGGCGAGCAGGATGAGCACCAGCGACGCGCCCGTCTGCACGAGCGAGCTCTGGATCGACGTCTGGATGAGGTTGCCGATCATCGCCGTGTTCCGCGTGCCCGCCAGCAGCGTGGTCGTGAAGTAGTCGCCGAACATCGGGAGCGCCACGATCACCAGCCCGGCGAGGATCCCCTGGCGGGACATGGGGAGCGTGACGCGACGGAAGGTCGGGACGCCGCCCGCCCCGAGGTCCCGGCTCGCCTCCAGCATCGACGACGGGATGCGGTCGAGCGTGGCGAACAACGGCAGGATCATGTAGGGGACGTAGCCGTACGTGAGCCCGAGGATGACCGTCAGCGGCTTGCCGTTCAGCCATGCGACCGGCGCTTCGATGACGCCGAGCGACTCGAGGATCCGGTTCACGTAGCCGCTCGGCTGGAGGAGGTTGATCCAGGCGAGCATCCGCATCATGTAGGAGATCCAGAACGGCGCGAGGAAGAGCACGAGGAACAGCGTCTTCCAGCGCCCGGCGTGCCGGGCCAGGAAGTATGCCACCGGGTAGCCGATCACCAGGCAGAGCAGGCTCGCGACCGAGACGAACAGGAGCGTGTGCGTGAACGCGTTCTGGTAGATCGAGCCCGAGGTGAAGATCGAGGACACCAGATCGCGGAATGCGGTCACGTCCCACCGCAGCGGGCTGTAGACGGGCGTGGGGGTCAGGAAGATCGGATCGATGTCCCCGAACGCGATCGCGAGGATCACGTAGAACGGGATCAGGAACAGCAGCAGGAGCCAGAGCGACGCGGGGGCCGCGAACGACGGCCAGAACCACCGGGGGAACCAGGCTCCCGTGGCGCCGGCCTCGGCCCTCTCCGTCACGACGCGATTCGGCCGGGCTCAGACTCCGCCGGTCACCTCTTGATAGATCTGTTGCCAGAGCTGATTCGCAGCGGGCGAGAGCTCGAGCTCGCGGACCGCGTTCGTCAGCTTGAAGTCGTCCTCGATGAGCAGGGTGTTCGAGAGGTTCTCGGGCACGATGCCGTCCGAGACGGCTTTCTCGTTGTCGAACTGCACGATCGGCGGCTGGAACCCCTCGTAGCTGTAGTTCGTGATGGCGTGCTCCGGATCGAGCAGGAAGTTGATCATCGAGTGCGCGAGCACCGGGTTCTTCGCACCCTTGGGGATCGCGAAGACGTCGTTCGTGAGGATCCCCTGCAGGTCGGGGTGCGTCTTCGCCGGCCACGCGTAGCTGTACTGCGTGATCTGCTGGCCCTTCGGCAGGTAGTACTGGTAGTAGGGGACCTGGCCCGACCACGTCATGTGCACCTCGAAGGAGCCGAGCTCGTTGTAGTCGGTGTGGTCGAACTTCCAGTTCATCAGATCCACCCCATCCAGGAGCATCTGCTTTGCCTGGTCGAGCACGGCGGGGTCCTCGGTGTTGATGTCGGCGTCCATCCGGAGCAGCGCGGCCGCGATCGTGTCGCGGGCACCGTTCAGCAGATGGGTCTGCCCCGCGTAGTCGGCGTTCCAGAAGATGTCGTAGGGGTTGTCGAGCTGTGCGGGATCGTCGACGAGATCGTTCCGGTAGCCGATCCCCGTCGTGTACACCGTGTACGGCATGGTGTAGTTCGAGCCGACGTCGTAGAGCGGGCTCTGCAGGTTCGGCCAGACGTTCTCGAAGTTCGGGATGTAGCTCTTGTTGAGGGGCTGGATGAGGCCGCCGAACCCGAGCTTCCCCACGTTCTCGGGGGTGACGGTGACGATGATGTCGAAGTCGGATCCCTGCGACAGCATCTTCGCCACCATCTCCTCGGGCGTGTCGAACACCGTGTACTCGACGTCGACGCCGAACTGCTCGGAGAACTGGTTCCGTACCTTCTTCCAGATGTAGTCGTTGTACCCGAAGACCTGGAGGGGCCCGGCCTCGGGGGCGAGGCCGTCGGCGATCGCCGGGTTGGCGTCGGTGACCGGGATCGTGACGGGGTTGTCCGGCCTCGCGAGCTGGAGCCCGGTCGCACCGGTCCCCCCGCCGCCTCCCGTGGTGCCGCCTCCGTCCCCGCCGCACGCCGCCAGGATCGCCGCGAAGGTCGGGAGCGCGATGCCGGCGGTGCCGGCTCGACGGAGGAACTCCCGGCGGCTGAGCGGCGCCCGCCGCTCCTTGGGGTGCTGAAGCATGGTGACCTCCTCGTGCTCCCGATGGCCGGTTCCCTCGAGGGATGACGCTACCCCGAACGGAGCGGGTGCGCAGGGCGGCCCTGCTTCAGCCTTCAGTCGGAGATGTCGACGCGTCGAGTACGACGTCGGTCGCGGGGCGGTCCTGGCCGCGGGTGGGGTCCTCCTTTGCGGCACGTCTGCGGCACGTCAGCCCATGAACTCCACGCGGTCGGCGTGACCGACCATCCCGCCATGGCTCGGCCGGACGCGAGATCCTCGAGCGCGCCGTCCAAGCTGTCGCCGAGCAGCCGCGGAGGGCGCTCATCCGGCTCTTGGTCAAGGAGCTCCGTGTGATGAGCGGGAAGGAGATCCTCCCGACGTACGAGATCCCGGCGCTGGTTCGCGCACCGAACGGGGAAGTAGTCCCAAAGGGGTTCGAACCCATGTCTCCACCTTGAGAGGTTGACCCCGGGCCGATCCCGTGACATGCGGCGGAGACGGAAAGAGGCCCCGGACGTGCGGATCCAGTTCCCAGTCGATTCCGGTCGCTACCCCTCGATCTTCGATGTCATGCGGGATAGATACGGGATAGCCGCGCGCATGGAGGCTACATCCACCCTCGCATCTGGCGCGATCACCGGGCGGTCTGCCGATTTCTGCCCAGCTTCCCGGCAGCCGGAGACCGCCTCTGGCTCGACGTCTCCGACGGTCAGTCCGCCTTGCAC
>JBAVEY010000099.1:0-6768 GCA_049587975.1 Actinomycetota bacterium
TCGCCGGACACCGCACGACGTACCTCGCGCCGTTCTGGTCGCTGAACGAGCTTCGGGCCGGGGACCGGATCGTCCTCGCGACGGAGTACGGGGTCTTCGACTATCGGGTGACCCGCACGGCCGTCACGCCGCCCTCGGGCATCCTCCCCTCGGGGGCATCGGTCCTCGACCCGACCAAGCGGCCGACGCTCGTCCTCACCACCTGCAACCCTCGCTTCTCGGCGTCGACCCGGCTCGTCGTGTTCGCCGACCGCGTCGACTGAACGAGGCCCGGCTGCAGCGGCCCCAGGTCAACAGGCGATGGCGCCGGGCCACAGGTTCTTGATCCATCGGACGCAGACGTGGACGTTCGTCCACGGCACCCTCGTCAGGTCGATGGCACGCTCCCCGCTCCACGGGCAATCGTCGTGGATCACGTCGAACCGGAGACCGTGGGCCGTCTTCTCGAACGAGTACACGCCTTCGCCCTGCGGACAGTTCGGGTCGTTGAACAGGGTCACGCGATCGCCGTCGACGACGAAGCTCCCCTGGGTCTTGAAGTCCGACATCTGGTGGTGGAGGAAGAAGGCGCCGTGCCAGAACATGATCGTGCTCACCCCCGCGTCGACCCGGTAGGGGGGACACCGCAGGCAGCGGAACGGGAGCCCGATGCGGGCGCCCCCAACATCTCGCAGCGTCAGGGTGCGCAGGTACGTCCCGTCGAGCACCGTCCTCGTGCTGGGCGGCGGCGTCGGCGAGAGGAACGGGTAGGGCATGAGGAGCGGGTCGACCGTGCGCTCGGGCTCGGCCCCCGGCAGGCCGCCGATCTTGAGCAGCTCCTGCGGCGAGGGCGACGCGGTGGACGAGACCGACGGGCTGGCCGACGCGGGATCACCTTGCGCGGCTCGACCTGACGGGCCCGCCTCCGGCTCGGACCTGGCCACGGCGACCACCACGACGGTGGTGAGCACGCCCATCGCGAACGCCAGACCGAGCGCGCCGACACGTTGCCATCGCGAACCCATGACCAGCATAGACGTTATGCTGGTCTCCCCAGGAAGGTCAAGTCGAGGCCATGGACGAGCGTGACAAACGCCGCGTCGGCGAGCAGATCGAGCCCGGTGGCCGGCCGAAGGCGCCGGGGCGGCTCGAGATCCTGCAGCGGTTCATGAACACGTGGAACCACGACTTCCCGGCGAGCTGGGACCGGCTCGGCACGCCGTCGAAGGCCCGGGCCTGGCTCCTCCAGAAGGGGCTGGTCTCGCTCCCCGTGCGCATCACCCCGGCAGACGCCGAACGGCTACGTGAGCTTCGGGAGGCGATCCGGGCACTGATCGCCGGCAACCACCGCGGCGGGGTGGACCGAGCCGCTCCCGAGACCATGCGGCGAGAGGCTCTTCGGGCGAGGCTCCGCGTCGGGTTCGGAGGCGGCGGGACAACCGCACTGGAGCCCGTGGACAGCGGGACGGACGGCGCGGTCGCCGCGCTCCTCGGCATCCTGCACGAGGCCCAACTGACCGGATCGTGGCCCCGGCTCAAGACCTGCCGGCGGTGCGGCTACCTCTTCTTCGATCGCTCGAAGAACCGGTCGGCGGCGTGGTGCGCGATGTCCATCTGCGGCAACCGCACCAAGAACCGGACCTACCGGCGGCGTCGGGCGGCCACGCGGTCGCCTCGACCCGGGGCGTGATCACCTACTCCCACTCGATCGTGCCCGGTGGCTTGCTCGTCACGTCGTAGGCCACCCGGTTCACGCCCGGGACCTCCCGGACGATCCGACCCGAGATCCGGTCGAGCACGTCATGGGGCAGGCGGGCCCAGTCGGCGGTCATCGCGTCCTCGCTCGTCACCGCGCGGAGCACCACGGGATGCTCGTAGGTCCGCCCGTCCCCCATCACCCCGACGCTGCGAACGTCCGCGAGCAGGACGCAGAACGCCTGCCACGTCTCCCGGTCCAGGCCGGCGCGGCGGATCTCCTCGCGGACGATGTGGTCGGCGCCGCGAACCATCGCGAGGTTCTCGGACGTCACCTCGCCGACGATGCGAACCGCCAATCCGGGGCCCGGGAAGGGCTGGCGCTGCACGATCTCCTCGGGGAGCCCAAGCTCGGCGCCGACGGTCCGGACCTCGTCCTTGAACAGGTCCCGGAGCGGCTCGACGAGCTCGAGGTCCATGTCCTCTGGCAGCCCACCGACGTTGTGATGGCTCTTGATCGTCGCCGCGGTGTTCGAACCGCTCTCGATCACGTCCGGGTACAGCGTCCCCTGGACCAGGAACCGCGCGCTCCGATGCTCGCGAGCGACCTCCTCGAAGACCCGGATGAACTCCTCGCCGATCCGCCGGCGCTTGTCCTCGGGCTCGACCACCCCGGCGAGCCTTGCCAGGAACCGATCCGCGGCCTTCACGTGGACGAGCGGGACCCGGAAGTGCCGACCGAAGGTCTCCTCGACCTGTTCGGCCTCGCCCTCGCGGAGCAGCCCCGTGTCGACGAACACGCACGTCAGCTGCTCGCCGACCGCCTTGTGGACCAGGAGCGCGGCCACCGCCGAGTCCACACCGCCCGAGAGCGCACAGAGAACCTCGGCGTCGCCGACCTGGGCCCGCACCGAGGCCACGGCGCGTTCGATCACGTTCGCGGGGGTCCATTCGGGGAGCAGGCCGCACCCGTCGTAGAGGAACCGCTTCATGACGGCGGTCCCCTTCGGCGTGTGGGCGACCTCCGGGTGGAACTGGACGGCGAAGAGGCAACGTTCGGGGTCCTCCATCGAGGCGATCGGGATCGCCTCGGTCCGGGAGGTGACGCGGAACCCGTCCGGTGCCCTCGTGACGGCGTCGCCGTGACTCATCCAGACCTGCTCGTCGGGCGCGAGGTCCCGGAGCAGCACCCCCGGCTCGGTCACGTGGAGCTCCGTCCGACCGTACTCCCGCTGCCCCGTCGCCTCGACCTCGCCACCGAGGGCCTGCGCCATGAGCTGATGGCCGTAGCAGATGCCGAGGACCGGCACCCCGAGCGCGAACATCCCCGGGTCGACGCTCGGCGCGGCGTCTTCGTACACGGACGCGGGCCCTCCCGAGAGCACGATGCCGGCCGGACGGCGCGCGGCGAGCTCGGAGGCCGACAGGTCGTGGGCGACGATCTCCGAATACACGTGGCACTCGCGGATCCGGCGCGCGATCAGCTGCGCGTACTGGGCCCCGAGGTCGACCACCAGGACCGGGCGCCCGGGATCGGAGGCCACGTCGCTAGTGACCCATCCCCACACGCTGCGCGGTCTGGTACATCTTGCCCTCGCTCTTGATCGAGGGCGCCACGACCAGTTCGGCCTTCTGGAACTCGCGGATCGTGGCGTAGCCCGTCGTCGCCATCGAGGTCGCGAGCGCGCCGAACAGGTTGAACGTCCCGTCGTTCTCGTGCGCGGGGCCCCTCAGGATCTCCTCGAGCGAGGCCACCTGCTGCGTCTTCACCCGCGCCCCGCGCGGCAGCGTCGGATGGAAGGTCGCCATCCCCCAGTGGTAGCCGCGCCCCGGCGCCTCGTACGCGCGCGTGAGCGGCGAACCGATCATGACCGCGTCGGCGCCGCACGCGATCGCCTTGGCGATGTCCCCGCCCGTACGCATCCCGCCGTCGGCGATCACTTGGCAGTAACGGCCCGTCTCGCGCAGGTGCTCCATCCGGGCCGCCGCGGCATCGGCGATCGCCGTCGCCTGTGGGACCCCGACGCCGAGCACCCCCCGGGTCGTGCAGGCGTTCCCGGGTCCGACGCCCACGAGCACGCCGACCGCTCCCGTCCGCATCAGGTGCAGCGCCGTCGTGTACGAGGCGCACCCGCCGACGATGACCGGCAGGTCGTACGTGGCGATGAACTCCTTCAGGTTGAGCGGCTGGCTGTGGGTCGAGACGTGCTCGGCCGAGACCACGGTCCCCTGGATCACGAGCACGTCGAGACCGGCCCCGACGACGGCCTTCGCGTACCGTTCGACGCGTTGGGGGGTGAGTGAGGCGCACGAGACCACGCCGCCCTGCTTGATCTCGCCGATCCGCTGCTCGACCAGGTCGGCCCTGACCGGTTCCCGATACAGCTCCTGCATCCGCCCCGTGGCCTTCTCATCCGGCAGGGACGCGATCTCCTCGTAGATCGGCTCGGGATCCTCGTACCGGGTCCACAGGCCCTCGAGGTTCAGACACGCGAGGCCCCCGAGCTGCCCGATCCGAACGGCGGTCGCCGGCGAGACGCTCGCGTCCATCGCCGACGCCATCATCGGCAGCTCGAACGTGTACGCGTCGATCTGCCAGGTGATGTCGACGTCGTCGGGGTCGCGCGTCCTCCTGGAGGGGACGATCGCCACCTCGTCGAAGCCGTACGCCCTCCGGGCCACCTTCCCCTTGCCGATCTCGATCTCCATGGTGCCCCCCTACCCGGCTCCGATGGCCCCCGACACGCAAGGCGCCCACCCCCGGAAGGGCGGGCGCGTGGTTCCCTGCATGAAGGCAAGCTATCACGAGGCAAGACCCGCCAAGCGCGGTAGGCCACCTGGCGTATTGGAGGGGCATACCGAGGCCCGGAGAATCAGATCGACGCAGGAGCGTCGAGGAAGGAGGTCGTCCCATGGAGGCTCGACTGAGGCGAGGCCTCTTCGGCTACTCGCGGAAGAGCGTCACCGCGGTCGTGAACGACCGTGAGGTCTCGATCACCAAGGCGTCGACAGAGGCGAAAGAGGCGGAGGACCAGGTCGCGAAGCTCACGGCCGAGATCGACGAGAACCGGCGCGAGATCGTCGACCTGCAGGCGAGGAACCGCGATCTCGATTCGAAGCTCGAGGATGCGGCGGAGCGCTTTCGGGCCGTCGAGCGTTCCGACTCGACGTCCACGACGGAAGAACTGACGGACGTCCTGCATGCTGCCGAGCGCGCCCTCGCACGCCTCAGCGACCGGGCGCGGGAGAACGCCGAGCAGCAGCTCGGAGAGACCGAGAGGGTGCGCGACGGCCTCCGGTCGGAGATCGATCGACTCGCCGAGTGGCGTGCCCGCGTGGCGCCGCTCGCCGACTCCATCCCTTCGTCGATCGAGGAGGTGCAGAAGGAAGCCTCGGCGATGGCAGCGCGCCTGCGAGAAGCGATCTCCCCCGCAACGAACGCCCTGGACGCCCTCGCCGCGCGCCTGGCCGAGCTCGCCGAGTCGCCCGAGCCTCCGGAGCAGCGCCCCGTCACCCAGGATGAGGTCATCTCGCTCGAAGAGGCGAGCTTCGAACCCGGCATCGAGGTGCCCGATGCCGATCTCGGGGCCTTCGCATGGCCCCCCGATCGGCCGGCAGCCCCGAGCGACGAATAGCCCACGATCCCCGGGGGCCGGGGGCGTCGGTCAGCTCTCGCTGACGACGTGCCCGGTGTCGTGCACCCGAAGATCGGTCAGTCCGGAATGCAGCCGATCGCCCTCGACCAGGATCGTGTCGTCCTCGAGGTACCCGAGCTCCTTCAACGTGGTCAGGGTGCGCTGCAGCGAGCGCTCGGGTGTCTCGACCATCGTGTCGAGCGTGAGTTCGGGGTGTTCGGGCGCCTCGTACGGGTCGTCCACCCCGGTGAAACCGGTGATCTCACCGGCGAGGGCCTTCTTGTACAGACCCTTCGGGTCCCGGTTCTGCGCCAGCTCCTCGAGCGTCGCGAAGACGTAGACCTCCACGAACTCACCCACCATCTCGCGCACCCGGTCCCGCGCCTGCTGGTAGGGCGAGATCGGGCAGCAGATCGTCGCGACGCCGTTGCGCGTCAACAGTTCGGCGACGAACCCGATCCGCAGGATGTTCGTGTCGCGGTCCTCCTTAGAGAACCCCAGCCCCTTCGACAGGTTCTGCCGGACGACGTCGCCGTCCAGGATCTCGGTGCGCAGGCCGCGCGCCCTGAGCTCGTGGTAGAGCATCTCGGCGATCGTCGACTTGCCCGCTCCGGACAGGCCCGTGAACCAGACGGTGAACCCCTTCTGCTCGGGATGATGCGTCACAGGAAGCTCCTTCCCACGGCGCCCTCGGGCGCCTCGATGCCGTACAGCGACAGGATGGACGGGCCCACGTCGACCAGGTTGAGACCGGTGACCTCGCCGGTGGTCTGCCCGGGCATACCCGCCATCGCCCACACGCCGGCTCGGTCGTGGTTGGCCCCATCGGGGCCCGTGTCGTTCTCGTAGGTGTAGATGCTCCGGTTACCGACCGACCCGACCGAACGCCACGCGAGGTCGCCGAAGTACACGATCAGGTCCGGCGCGACGCCCCGCACCTCCGGGTAGACGTCCTGAGGCTTCAATACGGTCGTGCCGAGCGGCATCCCGTCGGGCCCCGGCGCGGCCTCGAGCTGGGCGATCAGCTCGTCCCGGACTTCCTCGTAGCGGGCGGGTTCGACGATGCCCTCGGGCTCTCGCCCCTTCACGTTCAGGAACAGCCGTCCGTAGTAGCCGCCGTCGCCCCAGGCGACGGTTCGACCCCAATCGATCGCGACATCCTTGATCGGCATGACGTGCGACGGTTGTGCGGCGAGCGCGAGGTACCCCTCCCGGGCGAGCCAGTCGTTGAAGCAGAACCCACCCATCATCGGCCGGGCGCCGTGATCGCTCATCACGATCGTGATCGCATCTTCGGGTAGGACCTCGAGCAGCTTGCCGACCTCGACGTCGAGGAACCGGTAGTAGTCCTGGAACGCCGTCTCGTACTCGTTCCCCGCCTCGTACAGCGGGTGTTGCGGGTCCCAGTGTTTCCAGAAGACGTGATGCAGGCGATCCGGCGCGATCTCGCACAGCATGA
>JBAVEY010000100.1:0-17065 GCA_049587975.1 Actinomycetota bacterium
GGAGGTGATGCGGGGTCTCGGCTGATCCGCGCATAAACGACCGCATCCGCTCGGCGCAGGTGCGCCTGGTGGGTGCAGACGGGTCGCAGATCGGGATCGTTTCGACCCAGGACGCGCTCCGTCAGGCACAGGATCTGGATCTCGATCTCGTGGAGGTGGCGCCGCAGGCGAACCCTCCCGTGGCCAGGATCATGGACTACGGGAAGTTCAAGTACGAGCGCGACATCCGCCAGAAGGAAGCGCGCAAGAAGCAGGCGAGGATCGAGGTCAAGGAGATCAAGTTCCGCCCGAAGATCGACCCGCACGACTACGCCACCAAGAAGGGGCACGTCGAGCGGTTCCTGCGGGCCGGCGCGCGGGTCAAGGTGACCATCATGTTCCGGGGGCGCGAGATGGCCCGGACCGAACTCGGTCGCAAGATCTTGGACCGGCTGGTCGCGGATCTCGCGGATTCGGCGGTCGTCGAATCGCTGCCCAAGCAGGACGGACGCAACATGGTGATGGTCCTCGCGCCGACGAAGCGACCTCCCGAGCCCAAGGGCCAGGAGCCGAAGAGCGAGCCGAAGGACGAGCCAAAGGACGAGCCAAAGGACGAGACAAAGGACGAGCCAAAGGACGAGCAAGAGCAGCTGGCTGCGCCGCGGACCGCGGTCGAGCCCGCACCCGAGGCCTCGCCGCAGGCCGCGCGCGAGGTGGCGGCCCCCCCGGCGGACGCGCCACAGGAAACGTAGGGACATCGATGCCGAAACAGAAGACGCACCGAGCGACGGCCAAGCGGTTCCGCATCACGCGGACCGGCAAGATCCTGCATCGCAAGGCCACCGGCAACCACTTCCTGAAGAAGAAGGGTGGCAGCCGGCGCCGCCGCGTGGAGGGCATGACCGAGGTCACGGCCGAGCGCACCAATATCCGTCGACTCCTCGGGAAGTAGGGACATGGCACGGGTCAAGCGATCGGTCCACGCGAAGAAGAAGCGCCGCGAGGTCCTGCGCAAGGCGAAGGGGTACTTCGGCTCGCGCTCCAAGCGCTACCGCGTGGCCAAGGAGCAGCTGCTCCACTCGGGGCAGTACGCGTACCGGGACCGCCGCGACCGCAAGGCGCAGTTCCGGCGGTTGTGGATCGCGCGGATCGGCGCAGGCGCGCGGCAGCACGGCCTGTCCTACTCGAGGTTCGTCCACGGGTTGAACAAGGCCGGGATCGAGGTCGATCGCAAGATGCTCGCCGACATGGCCGTGCACGACCCGGCGGCGTTCGGCCAGCTCGTCGAGGCCGCCAAGGACGCGCTCGCGGCCTAGCTCCGGCAGCGGGGAGGGCGCGTGATCACCTCGATCCGCAACCCGAAGGTCGCGGCGGGGCTCAGGCTCCACAAGCGCACCTTCCGAGAGCGCGAGCGCTCGTTCCTCGTGGAAGGCGTGCAGGCCCTCGGCGAGGCGCTGTCGAAGCCGAGTGGCCTCTCGGCGCTGTTCCATACGGTCCCGTCCCACGCCCTGGTCGACCGCGCGCGCACGGCGGGCGCCGCGACGATCCATGTGAGCGACGACGTGATGGTCCGCCTCACCGGCACCGTGACGCCGCAGGGATTCGTCGGGGTCGCGCCGTTCGTCGACGTCAAGCTCGAGGCCCTGCCGGATCGTCCCGGGTGCGTGGCGCTCCTGCACGAGGTTCGTGACCCCGGGAACGCCGGGACGGTGCTGCGTTCTGCCGATGCCGTGGGTGCGGACGCCGTGGTCTTCTCCGCGTCGTCGGTCGACGTCTACAACGCGAAGACGGTGCGGGCGTCGGCCGGCTCGCTGTTCCATCTCCCGGTGGTACGGGGCCAACAGACCGCGGCGGCGATCGGCGCCCTGCGAGCGCGCGGGATGCGGATCCTCGCGATGGACGCCGACGGCGAGGGCGATCTGTACGAGCAGGACCTCTCCGACCCGGTTGCCTTCGTCTTCGGCAACGAGGCGTGGGGTCTGCCGAAGGAGATCGGCGTGCTCGCCGATAGCACGGTCCGCGTGCCGATCACCGGTCGCGCCGAATCGTTGAACCTCGCCGCCGCCGCGACGGTCTGCCTGTTCGAGTGGGAACGTCAGCGTCGGGAGGGCCGGCGCGCGGCGCTCGAGACGATCATCGCCGCGGCCGCCCACGACATCCGCTCGCCGCTCACCGCGATGAAAGGGATCGGCCACGCGCTCGCCACCCGCTGGGAACAGATGTCGCCCGAGGACCGCGAGCTGATGCTGGCGGGGATCCAGTTCGATACCGATCGGCTGAACGCGATCCTGCGTCAGCTGGTGGACGCGGCCCGGGTGGCCGCGGGCGCGCTCGACCTGTTCCCTCAGCGGACGCCCGTCGGGCAGGTGGTCGAGGAGATCGCGGCGTCCCTCGCCCGCGATCCGGACCACGTGTCGGTGACCTGGGAGGGGGACGATCTGGTGGTGTTCGTCGATGCTGAACGACTCCGCCTGGTGCTCGAGGCGTTCGTCGAGTCCCTGGTGTGGTGGGCGAGCGAGGGACCGGTCCGCGTCGACGCGCGTGTCCGGGACGGTCGCTTGCGGGTGGAGGCCGCCCGGGCACGGACCGAGCTGTCGCAGGAGGACGCAGAGCGCCTGTTCCGTCCCCGGGCTCCGGGCACGGGGTCAGGCAGCAAGATCGGATTGTTCGTGGCGCAAGGGGTGGCCGAGGCGCAGGGCGGCAGCGTGTCGGCGCGGGTCGGCGACGGGGTGCTGCGTTTCGAGCTCGAGCTACCGGTCCCGGCCGAGCCGGGCGCCGCCAGAGCCGAAAAGGGCGCTTGCTAGACTCGCCGGACCATGGACCCGACCGAGGCCGCGCGCATCCTCGAGCAGGAGCTCGAACGTGGGCGCGCGATGATCGCCTCGGCGGGAACGATCGAGGCGCTCGACGAAGCGAAGACCTCGGTCCTCGGGCGCAAGGCTCCGATCGCGTCGGTACAGAGCTCGCTCGGGTCCCTGCCGCCCGATGCCCGGCGCGATCTCGGCCGCAGGACCAACGAGGCGTTCGCTGAGCTCCGGTCGGCGCTCGAGTCCCGGCGCGCCGAGCTCGAGGAGGGTACCGACGAGCGGTCGATCGAGGCCGATCGCATCGATGTGACGCTCCCGGGTCGCCGCCAGCGGGGGGGCTCGCTGCACCCGCTCACGATCGTCGAGACCGAGATCGTCGACATCTTCACGCGCATGGGGTACCGGGTGGTCGAAGGCCCGGAGGTCGAGGACGGATGGCACAACTTCGATGCCCTCAACATCCCGGCCGATCATCCCGCGCGAACGTCGATGGACACGACGTTCCTCGACGTGCGCGGCCATCGCGAGCTCCTGCTGCGGACGCACACGTCTCCGATGCAGATCCGAACGATGGAGACGCAGGAGCCTCCCGTGTACGTGATCGTGCCGGGGCGCGTCTATCGGAACGAGGAGATCACGGCCAAGAACATGCCGGTGTTCCACCAGGTCGAGGGTCTCGTCGTCGACGAGGGCATCTCGTTCGCCGACCTGAAGGGCACGCTCGAGACGTTCTACCGCGCGCTGCTTGGGCGCGAGCGGGAGGTTCGGCTCACCCCTTCCTTCTTCCCCTTCGTCGAACCCGGTTGTCAGGTCGAGGTGTCCTGTTTCGTGTGCGGCGGCTCCGGGTGCCGGACCTGTGCCCAGACCGGATGGATCGAGACGATGGGGGCAGGGATGGTCCACCCGACGGTCCTTGAGAACGTCGGGTACGACCCCGAGCGGTACACGGGCTTCGCGTTCGGCGGCGGGTACGACCGCCTGACGATGATCCGGTTCGGTATCCCCGACATCCGCCTGCTCTGGGAGAACGACGTGCGCTTCCTCGAGCAGTTCGAAGGGGTCGCATGAAGGTTGTCCTGTCGTGGTTGCGGGAGTTCTGCCCGGTCGACCTCTCGCCCGAGGCGCTGGGCGACCTCCTCGATCGCAAGGGGATGCACGTCGAGTCCATCCAGCACCCCTGGGCCGGTCTCGACCGCGTCGTGATCGCGCGCGTCCTCGAGGTCCGCGACCACCCGAACTCGGACAAGCTCTGTCTCGCCCGTATCGACCTCGGTGGTTCCGAGCGCGAGATCGTCGTCGGCGTTCGGAACATGGCGGCCGGCGACCTGGTCCCGTACGCCGGCCCGGGAGCGCGCGTCCCGGCCGTCCCCGAGCCGCTCGCGGCGCGGGAGATCCGCGGGGTCGTCTCGGAGGGGATGATCTGTTCGGCACGCGAGCTCGGCATCTCCGCCGATCACTCCGGGATCCTCGTCCTCCCCGTCGACACGCCGCTCGGTGCGGACCTCAAGGCGACGTTCGGGCTCGACGACGCCGTGCTCGACCTCGAGATCGAGACCAACCGGCCCGATCTCCTGTCGGTGTTTGGCGTCGCTCGTGAGGTCGCCGGCGCCACCGGGCAGCCGCTCACGTCTCCGGACACCGCCGTGATCGAAGGCGAGGAGGTGGCCGAGGCCGTGGCGTCGGTGGAGGTCGAGGATCCGGAACGCTGTCCACGCTATCTCGCTCGGCTGATCCGCGGGGTAGCCGACGCCCCATCGCCGCTCGCCGTGCAGGCCCGGCTCACCGCCGCGGGCATGCGACCCTTGTCGGCCGTCATCGACGCCACGAACTACGTGATGCTCGAGCTCGGCCAGCCGATGCACCCCTTCGACCTCGAGCTCTTGACCGGAAGGAAGATCGTGGTTCGTCGCGCGCGTGGTGGCGAGCTGCTCGTCACGCTCGACGACGTGGAGCGCGAGCTGATCGAGGACGACCTGCTCATCGCCGACGCCGAGAAGGCCGTCGGGATCGCCGGTGTGATGGGTTCGGCCGCCGCGGAGGTGTCGGCGTCGACGACGGAGGTCCTGCTCGAGAGCGCCTGGTTCGAACCGCGGGGGATCCTGCGCACCTCGAGGCGGCTGCTGCTGCCGACCGAGGCCGCGATCAGGTTCTCGCGGGGCACCGATCCCGAGGGGACCGGGCCGGCCGCCGATCGGGCGGCCAGGCTCATGACCGAGTGGGTGGGCGGGGTCGTCCTGCATGGGGCGATCGACGTGGGGGCGGCGCCGCCCCGACGGCATGTGGCCGTTCGGCCCGCTCGCGCGTCGCTCCTGATCGGGCACGAGATCTCGGCGTCGGACGTCGCGGAGTCGCTCGGGCGGATCGGCATCACTAGCGAGAAGCAGGACGGGACCGTCGTGGCCGAGGCGCCGAGCTCGCGCCCCGACCTGCAGCGGGAGGAGGACCTGATCGAGGAGGTCGCTCGCGTCCAGGGGTACGAGAACCTCCGGTCGACGCTCCCGGGCATCCGGCGGGTCGGCGAGCTCGACCCGGCGCACGCCTTCCGCCGGCGGCTGCGGCAGGCCCTCGTCCGGGCCGGGCTGCGCGAGGCGCTGTCGCTCTCCTTCGCGTCCGGCGCGGACCTGGAGCTCATGGGTCAGCAAGGGGCGATCGCCGTCGCGAACCCCCCCTCCGCCGACCATCCGTTCCTGCGACGGAGCATCGTCCCCAACCTCTTGCAGGCGCTCGCGCGAACGATGGCGCGCGGGGCGCGTTCGGTCGCGCTGTTCGAGATCGGCCACGTGTTCCACCCCGCGGATCCCGTCGACGAGCGCGAGGTCGTGGCGGTCGCGTTCGCGGGCACGGCAGACGAGGGGCCGCACGCCGGGTCGAGAGCGTTCGACTTCTTCGACGCGAAGGGTGCGCTCGAGATGCTCCTGACCGGTCTCGCGATCGACGGCTGGCGGCTGGGAGGCCCGGCCGGAAAGCCCCTGCACCCCGGCCGGTCGGCCATCTTGGAGATCGGGGCCGAGCCGGCGGGCGTGATCGGTGAGCTCCACCCGCGCGTCGCGGAGCGGCTGGACCTGCCCGCGCGCGTCGCGGCGTTCGAGCTCGACGTGTCGGCGCTCGCGGACAACGCCGCCCGCGACACCGCCTACCGCGAGATCCCGAAGTACCCACCCATCCGTCGCGATCTGGCGTTCGTCCTGGATGCGTCGACGCCCGCGGCCGACGTTCGGGCCACGCTCGAGGAGGCGGGGGGCACGCTCGTCGGCTCCGTGCTCCTGTTCGACGTCTTCGAAGGACCCCCGCTGGGCGAGGGTAAGCGGAGCCTCGCCTTCGCCGTCGACTTCCGCGCGTCGGACCGCACGCTCACCGACCGAGAGGCCGACGAGGTCGTGGCCGCCATCGTCGAGCGTTTGGCCGGCGAGTTCGGCGCGCAGCTGCGCGCCGGCTGATCCGGCGCGAGCGGCGCGCCGACCCTCGGGCTAGACTCGGACGATGGAGCGCGACCTGCTGTCGATCGACGATCTCTCACCGAGGGAGCTCGGCAACCTGCTCGAGCTGTCCGCCAAGGTCAAGGCCCAGCCGGGCGACTACGCCGATCGTCTCGCGGGGCGGTCGGTCGCGCTGATCTTCGAGAAGCCGTCCACGAGGACCCGGGTCTCGTTCGAGATCGCGGTGGCCTCGGCCGGCGGTCATCCCGTCCCGCTGTCCTCCGCCGAGCTCCAGCTCGGGCGTGGGGAGACGATCGAGGACACGGGGCGCGTCCTGTCGAGGTACGTCCAGGCGATCGTGCTCCGGACGTTCGAGCAGGAGCGTCTGGAGGTCCTGGCGTCGGCGGCCTCGGTGCCGGTGGTGAACGCGCTGTCGGACTTCGAGCACCCGTGCCAATGCCTGGCCGACCTGCTCACCGTCCGAGAGGTGAAGGGCGAGCTCGCCGGCAGGACGATCACGTACCTGGGCGATGGGAACAACGTGACGCATTCGTTGCTCCTGGGGGGCGCCAAGGCGGGGATGAACGTGCGGGCGGGTACGCCCCCCGGGTTCGAGCCGATCCCGCAGGTGGTGCAGCGCGCGTCGGACATCGCGGTCGAGACCGGGGGGAGCATCGCGGTCACACACGACCCGATCGAGGCCTCCCGCGACGCGGACGTCTTGTACACGGACGTGTGGGCGAGCATGGGCCAGGAGGCCGAGGCCGGCGAACGAGCGCTCGTGTTCCCGGCCTACGCGCTGGACGGCGAGAAGGTCGCGGTGGCCAAACCGGACGTCACCGTGATGCACTGCCTGCCGGCCCACCGCGGTCAGGAGATCACCGACGAGGTCATCGACGGGCCGCATTCGGTGGTCTGGGATCAGGCCGAGAACCGCATGCACACGCAGAAGGCGCTGATGCTCTGGCTCCTCGGTCTCGCCTGAGGCCGACCGAGGTATCCGTGCCCCGCGTCAACGACACCGTCGAGGCGGCCCTGCTCGAGTACGCGGACCTGATCTCGATCCTGTCCGACGATCCCTACAAGCCGCGTGCCTACGAGAAGGCCGCCCGAGCGGTCGGCGGCTACGCGGGCGATCTCGGCGCGATGGATCTGAAGGAGATCCTGAAGATCCCGAGCGTCGGCAAGTCGATCGGGGAGAAGGTGGACGAGCTCGTCCGGACGGGGACCTTCGTGGCGCTGGACGAGCTGCGTGCGCAGATCCCGCCCGGCGTGCGGGACATGATCGCGATCCCCGGTCTCGGGCCGAAGAAGGCCATCGCGCTGTACCGGGACCTCGGGATCGCCGACGTCGAGCAGCTCAGCGAGGCGGTCGCGCAGGGGCGGCTCGCCGACCTGAAGGGGTTCGGCGCCAAGACCGAGGAGAACATCCGGCGCGGGATCGAGCGCATGAACCAGTCCACCGGCCGAGTGCTGGCCTCGGTGGCGATGGATCTGGCCGACTACTTCATCGAGCGGCTCGGCGCCCGCCGGGACGTGCGCAGGATCGAGTACGCCGGGTCCCTGCGCAGGATGGCCGAGACGATCGGCGACCTTGACCTGCTCGTCGCCAGCGAGGACCCCGCCGGCGTGATGGAGGCGTTCACGACGGTCGGGACGGTTGAACGTGTGCTCGCCAAGGGGGACACGAAGTCCTCCATCATCACCCGCAAGGGTCTCCAGGTGGACCTGCGCGTCGTCCCGCTCGAGGCGTGGGGCGCGGCGATGATCTACTTCACGGGGTCGAAGCCGCACAACATCCGGATCCGCGAGATGGCGGTGCGCAAGGGCCTCAAGCTCAACGAGTACGGGCTGTACCGCGCCAAGTCGGGCACGCTGATCGTCGCCGAGACCGAGGAAGAGGTCTACGACAGGCTCTCGCTCCCGTGGATCCCGCCCACCCTCCGGGAGGATCGCGGCGAGGTGGAGGCCGCGCTCGAGGGGACCCTGCCCGATGTGCTCACCCGCAAGCAGCTCCGCGGAGACCTGCACACGCACACGAACCTGACCGACGGTCTGGCCTCGCTCGAGCAGATGCTCGCGGCGGCCTCCGAGCTCCGCTACACGTACTACGCGGTCACCGATCATGCGCCGAACCTGTTCATGCAGCGGATGACCGACGAGAAGATGCTGGCGCAACGTGAAGAGCTGCTGGCACTGCAGCCCGCCTACCCGAAGATGACGCTGCTGCACGGGACCGAGCTCAACATCGACGCCGAGGGGGACGTGGATTGGGACGCGGACTTCCTCGAGCGGTTCGATGTGTGCGTCGCGTCGGTCCATTCGCACTTCAACCAGCCGAAGGACGAGATGACACGGCGGATCGTCCGAGCGATGGAGAACCCGAACGTCCACGTGATCGGGCACCCGACGGGGCGCCTCATCAACAAACGGCAGCCCGTGGAGGTCGATCTCGAGGAGGTGTTCAAGGCCGCGGCCCGGACGGGCACGGCCCTCGAAGTGAACGGCTACCCCGACCGGCTCGATCTCAAGGACGAACACATCCTGTGGGCGCGCCGTCACGGCGTGAGGTTCGCGGTCGACACCGACTCGCACGCCACCACGCACCTCGAGCACATGCGGTACGGCGTGGCGACCGCTCAGCGCGGGTGGCTCACCAAGGACGACGTCATCAACGCGTGGCCGCTCGCGAAGCTCCGGACGTTCCTGCGCAAGGGCCAGTGAGCGGGAGGCAGGGGCTCGGCCGACGCCTCCCGCGGTCGTTCTTCGTCCGACCTTCAACCGTGGTGGCTCCGGAGCTGCTGGGGCGGATCCTCGTGCGCGTCTTCCCCGACGGTACGCGGGCCGTCGCGAGGCTCGTGGAGGTCGAGGCGTACGAGCAGGGCGATCCCGCCAGCCACTCCTACCGGGGGCGACCGACGCCGCGCACCGAGGTGATGTTCGGGCCGCCGGGGCGCCTGTACGTGTACTTCACGTACGGACAGCATTTCTGCTGCAACGTGGTGACCGGTGCGGACGGACGTGGGAGCGCCGTCCTGCTGCGGGCGGCCGAGCCACTCGACGGGTTGGACGCGATGGCCGCCAACCGCGGCACGGAGACCGAACGGCGCCTGTGTTCGGGACCCGCTCGGCTGGCGCAGGCCTTCGCGATCGCTCGCGGCGAGAACGGGACCGACCTCGTGCGGGATCCGTCGCTGTTCCTGCTCGCGGGCCGACCGCTCGCGCCGCGCGCGATCGGACGGAGCACGCGCGTCGGCGTCAGCGTCGGCATCGAACGCCGCTGGCGCTTCTTCGAGCGGGAAAGCCCGTTCGTCTCACCGGGGCGGCCATCGGTGCCGAGATCCGCGGGGACGACGGAGGTGACGCCACCAAGGAGGACCGCTACGGGTTCACGTAGATCGTGACCGTCGAACCCGCCTGCCGTTGCGCCCCGCCGTCCGGGGACTGGGTCCAGACGATCCCTTGCCGGTAGTCGCACGCGGGGTCCTGCGGGTCGCACTCCTGGGCGAACGACACGGAAACGTCGAACCCGGCCTGCTGGAGTGCGGCCTGTGCGTCCCCACGCTGCATCCCCGTCACGCTCGGCACGGTGACGAGCTCCGGCTCGGGTGTGGGCTGCGGCTCTCCCTTGGCGACGGTGATCGTCACGGTCCCGGTCTGGATCAGTCGCGAGCCGCCCCCGGGATCTTGCGAGATGACCGTTCCGGCTTCCTGATCGGAGGGAGCGAGCACCATCGCGACCGTGAAGCCCGCCGAATGCAGCGCCGAGATCGCCGCCTGGCGCTCGAGCCCGATCAGCGACGGAACGACGAGCAGCTGGTACGAGGACGGCTCGGTGCACACCTCGTACGTGGGCTCGGAGCCCTTCGGGAACTGGAGCACGTCGATGTCTTGCGGAGGCGTATACGTGTTCGCCAGGCATCCCCGCGTGACGTCGACGCGCAGCGTGACGTAGTCGATGTTCGGCGCGACGCCGAACTCCTTGACCGGCATGCTCTGGGTCGCCGCGAGCATGAACGTCCGCCAGATCGAGGCGGGCCACGTGCCCCCGTAGACGGTCGAGATCCGGACGTTGCCGCAGCACATCGGGATCTGTCCCTGCGGGAACCCGACCCACACGGCCGTCACCATCTGCGGAACCGCCCCGACGAACCACGCGTCGCTCGCGTTCTGCCCGGTCCCGGTCTTGCCGAACTGGGGACGTCCGATGTTCGCGCCCACGCCGGTGCCCGACTGGACGACCCCTTTCAAGATGTCGACCGCCTCGGCCGCGATGGGCGGTTCCACCACCTGTTCCGCGTGCGAGGGCGCCTGGTAGATCACCTCGCCGTCGGACGTCGTGACCGAGATGACCGGCGTCGGCTGCACGTGACGGCCGAGGCTCGCGAGCGTGCCGTACGCCGAGGCCATCTCCAGGGTGCTCACCTCGTTCACCCCGAGGACGGCCGAGGGCACCGCCGCGAGCGGCCCGTTCGGCTCGGTCGTGCGCGGGCAGCAGCGGATCCCCATCCGGGTGGCCGCCTCGACCACCGCGGCCGCCCCCGCGTAAGGATCGCCTGCGCCGATCACCGACAGCAGGTTCGCGTACGCGACGTTGACGGAGTTCACGGTGGCGCTCTCGAGCGAGATCGTCCCGTAGCCTCCGCCCTCGGCGTTGTGCGGGTCCCAGTAGGTGCCGTCTTGGAGCAGGATGTGTGCGGTCGAGCCGTTCAGCGGCTGCGACCTGGTGATGCCGTGCTCGAGCGCCGCGACGAGCGCGAACGGCTTGAACGCGGACCCCGCCTGGCGCCCCGTGACGCCGCCGGTCGCGAGGTTGATCCGCGCGAACCGGTCGTCCTCGTTCCAGTACTCGCGACCGCCGACCATCGCGCGCACGTATCCGGTCCTCGGGTCGATCGCCGTCAAGGCGCCGTACGGGTCCGTGGGTTCGGTGAGCACCGAGCCGATCGCTCGCTCGGCCGCGCGCTGCATCTGCAGGTCGACCGTCGTGACGATCCGCAGGCCGCCCTCGAACAAGAGATCGTAGCGGTCTTGCGGCGTCTCGCCGAACCGCGGGTTCGACAGGAACCATTCCTTCACGTAGTCGATGAAGTACGGCGCGGCGTAATGCGTGGCGTCATCGGGCGCGAGGTGGAGGACGATCGGCGACCCGCTCGCCTTGTCGAACCCGGCCTGGTCGATCGTGCCGAGTCCGAGCATCAGCGCGAGGACGCGGTTGCGGCGTCGCTCGGCGCGACCGGGGTGCCTCACCGGGTCGTAGTCGACCGGCGCCGCGATCAGCCCGGCGAGCGTGGCCGCCTCGGACAGCGTGAGGTCGAGCGGTTCCTTGCCGAAGTAGGTCTCGGAGGCGGCCTGGATCCCGTAGGCGCCGTTGCCGAAGTACACGGTGTTCAGGTACCGCGTGAGGATCCGATCCTTGCTGAGCCGGTCCTCGAGCTGCCACGCGAGGTACGCCTCGCGGATCTTGCGCCCGATCGTCTGCTCGTCGCCGACGTACACCTTCTTGACGAGCTGCTGCGTGATGGTGGAGCCGCCCTCGACCACCTCACCGGTCGTCGCATCGATGTACGCGGCGCGAAGGAGCGCGCGCAGGTCGAGCCCGTTGTGGTCGTAGAAGCGCTGGTCCTCGATCGCGATGACCGCGTTGCGGACCACGTCGGGGATCTTCCGAGAGCGGACGACGACCCGGTTCTCGCCCGCGTGCAGGGTCGTGATGAGCGCGCCGTCCGCGGAGTAGATGAACGAGGTCTCCGGGAGCGCGTCCGCGTTCTCGCGCGCCTCGCGCAGGGAGGGGAGGTCGCAGGCCGACGCAACGAGGGCGAACAGGGACAAACCGACCACGAGGGTCCGCGAGCGAGCGGCCATGGTCGGACCATCTTGCCACGGGTGGAACCGTCCCACTGCTAGCCTTCGCGCCATGGGACCGCAGGACCTGCCGAGCCTGCTCGCGGGTTCCGCCGAGGTGGTGCCGGCGGAGGACCTCGAGCGCAAGCTCGAGCTCGGGCGACCGCTGCGGGTGAAGCTCGGCCTGGACCCGACCGCACCCGATGTCACGCTCGGGTGGGCGGTGGTACTCCACAAGCTCCGCCAGTTCCAGGACGCGGGGCACGTCGCCGTCCTGATCGTCGGCGACTTCACGGCTCGGGTGGGCGATCCCTCGGGCAGGACCGAGACGCGGCCGCGCCTTTCCAAGGAGGAGGTCCAACGGTACGCCGAACGTCTCCTGGATCAGTTCTGGATGGTGCTCGATCGCGCGCGCACGGAGGTCCGCTACAACGCCGAGTGGCTCGAACCGATGGACATGGAGGCCGTGCTTCGCCTCACCGCATCGACCACCGTCGCGCGCATGCTCGAACGCGACGACTTCGCGAAGCGGTTCGCGCAGGGCAAGCCGATCTCGATCATGGAGTTCCTCTACCCGTTGCTCCAAGGTATGGACTCCGTCGCCGTGCAGGCGGACGTCGAGCTCGGAGGTCGGGACCAGACGTTCAACCTGCTCGTGGGCCGCGACCTCCAGCGCGATCACGGTCAGGAGCCGCAGGTGGCGCTCACGACGCCGCTGCTCGTCGGGACGGATGGCGTCCAGAAGATGAGCCAGTCCCTCGGCAACTACATCGCGATCTCGGATCCGCCCGACGAGATGTTCGGCAAGCTGGCGCGGATCCCGGACGAGCAGATCGCCACCTATCGGCTCCTGACCCTCGACTTCTTCCGCGACGCGTCCGAGGCCGAGCGGGTCGAGCAGGGTCTGGCGGACGGCTCCCTCGACCCGTGGGAGGAGAAGCGTCGCCTCGCCCGCGAGGTCGTGGATCTGTACCACGGCGACGGCGCCGGGAGTGCGGCGGAGGCGCGTTTCGACCAGGTCCACCGGGACCACGAGGTGCCCGATCAGATCCCGAGCAAGGCCATCCCCCCGGACCTGATCGTGGACGGCCGTGTCTACCTTCCCAAGCTCCTCGCCGTGCTCGGCCTCGCCGAGTCCGCGAGTCGCGCCCGCAGTGTCTTGGATCAGGGTGGCGTTCGGCTCGATGGGCAGCCCCAGACGGATGTCGAGGCGCCCGTCGAGCGTCTCCGCGGAGCCGTGCTCCAGGTCGGCCGTCGCCGGTTCGTGCGTTTGGTGTGAAGACGAGCGAGGGAGCGGGCGTGATCTCCGCTCCCTCGCCCTCACCTGGCTGAGACGCTCCTCCTACGTCTCGTCCGTCAGGTCGGACCAGAGCGCGGCCTGGCCGATGAGCGCCCATTCCCGCTCGGCGTCGCCCCGAGAGAACGGGTTGGTGGCGAACGCGAGGTAGCGACCGTTCGCTGTCGTCGTCCCGTGAACGATCATCGGGGCGTTGGCGACGGCCGCGTCTCGATCCCGCCAGAGCCCCGCGAGGAACAGGGCGTCCGTGTTGTCCAGGTATCGACCGTCGACTGTCGCGTCCGATGGCACCGCGGAGAAGTACGTGATGTTCGAGGGCAGGTACAAGGAGTCCTTGTCGGGATAGCCCGCGGTCAGTGGACCCTCGGCGCCGCCGTTCGCCCAGATGGCGATCCCGCCGCCCGCTGCGTCAGACCCCTGGCTGAGCGGCGATGTGACGAGGCCCGCGTCGTTCAGGAACGCGAAGTTGTTCGCCGATTGGCTGGTCCCAATGTACCCGCCGCCTCGGGCGAAGAACGCGCTCAGCCGATCTCGTGCGACGTCGCTCTGCGGCTCGAACGGGTAGGCCTGTCCGGCGTTGTAGATGACGTCATAGCCGAGCAGGGGATCCGTCGTCGCGTTGAGGAGCGAGCTCATCGTGACGATCTGGACGTCGCGGCCGAAGATCTGCTCAAGCGACCACAGTGTGTCATTGCGGCCACTCCCTCCGGCGAGCATGGCGACCTTGGGCGCCTCCTCCAGCTGTGTCGTCTCGTCGGGCTTGTCCGCGTCGAGGACGCGCTCGAAGAACACGCCGGAGGCAAGGCCGGCGGCGGCAAGCGATGTCGCATCGGCGGCGCTGAACAGGAGCGAGCCGGCCGGCATCTGGCCCGCGGAGTCACTCGTGAAGGGCTCCTCGGCTACTTCGCCCTTCACTCCGGAGCGGAGCAGGTCCAAGATCGCCCGGACCTCGGTGACACCGCGCGGCGTGATCGTGTACCAGTCGGCCGCGCCGGCCACCACGCCGCCTTCGAGCGCGTTGGGAGCGGAGATCGGCGTCGTGCTGGGTGAGAATCCATCGTCCGCGATCTCCACCACGTCGGCCCCCCACAGGAGGCCGTGGCTCCACGCACCCGGTGGCGCGTAGAGCTGCGTGATCCGTTCCGAGATGTCCTGTCCCGCACTGAGCGTCGTGTAGGCCAGCCCCCTGAACGCTTGATCCATCCATACGACGTACGAGCCTTCCGGGAATGTCTGTCCGTTCCAGGTGAACGGTTCGAGCGCCGTTTCGACCCGGACGCCGTTGTCGAGCAGCCACTGCACCATCCTGTTGGCCTCGGCGTCGCTCCGCTGCCCTCCGCCGTCGAACGGGATCACGAACGCCCTCGGGTAGGGGACCATCCAATCGTGCTGATCCTCGGTGAACCCGAGCCCCGCGATGAACGGATTGTCGCAACAGTCCGCGCGTGGTGCGCTCGTCACGCCGCGGCGAAAGATCTCGAGCTGGTCGTGCAGGATCTCGTTACGGTGATCGACCCAGAACTCAGCCGACGAGTAGAATCCGACGTACTGAGCGCGCTTGGAGCCGAACCGACTCTTGCAGCCGGGGCCCGCGGAGCACATCTCCAGTGTCGAGCTGTCGACGCCGAAGAACGCCATGTAGGTCTGCGTGTAGAACGGGCCCCAGTCATCCCATCCCTCGGCGTAGGCGGGGCCCACTGGCGGTGGTGCCTTCTTCGCGTCAGCGTTCCATTCGTTGACGGGTCTGGTGATGCCCATGCCGACGTCGGCGAGAGCTTCCTCGTTGACATCCAGGCGAGGCTGGTTCCATTCCAAGAACAGGTCGTACTCGACCCCAGGGGTTGTGCGGCTTGGTCAGGCCGTCGATCAGCGTGGGGTTCACGTAGCCGTGCATCGCCAGTCCGACCGGTGCCAGCCATTCCTGCTGGAATGCGACGCTGAGTTTGATCTCGGGTTGCGACTGCACGAGCAGGTCTCTATTCATGTCGAAGCCGTTGGCGTTGGTGCGGGTCCCGCGGAAGCGACCGTCGGGGTTCTGGCTCGGGATCAGGATCAGGATCGCGTGGTCCAGGAGATCGTCCACGACCGGACTGGTGCCGTACGGCGTCGTAACGAGGTCGCGGACCACCTGCATCATGGCGTCGGTGCCCTCTTCCTCGTTGCCGTGGATGTTCGCTTCGATGAAGATCGGGATCTTGACTTCGTCGCCCCACTGCTCGAGCAACGCCTGTCCAGCAGCGGGATCGGTGAGCATGACCGAGCGCAGCTGCGTCCAGCGCTGGAAGTCGCGGTTCTGCTCGTCCGTCTCGAGCGCGTTCACCACGACGCCGAACAGGTCGCGCCCTCCGGAAGATCGCCCGATCACCTCGTACGACATCCGGTTCGGGACGCCTGCGTCCTCGGCCTCGTCGATGAACTGGCGGAGCGTGCACCCGATCGCTTCCTCGGGGATGAGCGCGAGTGGCTTGTCTTGTTGGTTCGCGATACTCGACCCGGGAGCGGCGACGGCGCACCACGTCTCCCCATAGGTGGGCCCTAGGCCCGCGGAGATAGGGTTGCCGTCCCACGGGGGGGAGAGCTGCGCGGTGGCTGGCGCGGACGCGGCGATCGTCGCGGTGAGCGCGATGGTCGCCACGATCGACAACACGGTCATCGGATGCTTCTTGGCGGGCGATGGCACGGGGACCTCCCTCATGGAACGGACAGCCCGAACGGTTCGCGTGGATCTCCATCTGCGAGGCGTCGTCGTGAGGCGAGGAGGTGCTCGCGGGCTGGATGCGTTCCATGGCGTCGGGGGAGCAAGGATCGCCCCGGCTGACATCGACCCGCGGGACCGGGCCACGGCCGTCCTCCCCTTGGTCAAGCGGTCGTCGCTCCCCGAGCGAGGGAGCGACGCCAACGGTCCGATGCGACGGACGGACGAGGTTGCCGCGGGCCCCTCGTTGCTCCGAACGTATCCCGGCCCGCGAAGCTCCGGCTAGTGCGGGATCCCGCTCTCGTGAGCGCCCGAACGAGCGTTCGAACGACGCCGCCCCTGGTATGCTTCCTGTGAACCGCAGAAGCGTCGAGGCGGGGGGTGTTCGGCTCGGTTGACGCCTCCGCTCCGTGTGCCTACCATGGTGGGTCGCGCGACCCCATCTTCTTGGAGTCCTTCCTTCGGGGTCGGCGCTCGCACCTTGAGAACTGAACAGTGTGCCAAAAAGCCAGTGCGTTTACCCCGTTGATATCGGGAGGTGCGGTTCGCCGCGCCTACCGGCTCGACGGTCGTACGAAGCAACATGAACCACAGGAAGGCCGATCCGGGTGTGCTGCTCGGTGAGGCCGACTTTCCAACACGAACCCGAAACCGGCCCCCAACGGAACCTGCACAGGGATCCAGATGGGCGTCGGGTCCAACGGTTCTCTACGGAGAGTTTGATCCTGGCTCAGGACGAACGCTGGCGGCGTGCCTAACACATGCAAGTCGAGCGGGAACCTCAGGAGGGGTAACCCTCTTGGGGGGAGAGCGGCGAACGGGTGAGTAACACGTGGGCAACCTGCCCCGGACACCGGGATAACCCAGGGAAACCTGAGCTAATACCGGATACTCCGGCGCGATCGCATGGTCGCGCCGGGAAAGCTCCGACGGTCCGGGATGGGCCCGCGGCCTATCAGCTTGTTGGTGGGGTAACGGCCCACCAAGGCGACGACGGGTAGCTGGTCTGAGAGGACGGCCAGCCACA